>CAKPRX010000005.1 GCA_934183135.1 uncultured Prevotella sp. | reverse complement strand
TCCGCGTACCTACCAGTTCGCCAAGGACGTGCTCGACGAGGTGTGCGACCTCTTCCCCTCCGAGTACATACACATAGGTGGCGACGAGGCGCCCAAGATGCGCTGGGCTGCCTGTGCCAGGTGTCAGCAGGCCATCCGCGACCTGGGTATCAAGGCCGGGGGCAAGCAGACCAAGGAGGACCGGCTGCAGGGCTATTTTGCCATGGACATCCAGAAGTACCTGGCTGCCAAGGGGCGCAAGATAATAGGCTGGGACGAGTTGCTGGAGTGCAATGTGGACAAGAGTGCCACCATTATGTCGTGGCGAGGGGCCGAGCCGGGCGCACAGGCTGCTGCCTTGGGCCACGATGTCATCATGACGCCCAACTCGTATGCTTACTTCGACTACTATCAGACAGATAAGACCAACAATGAGCCCCTGTGTATCGGCGGAACGCTTCCTATCGCCAAGACGTACAGCTTTGAGCCTGTGCCGGCCACTGCCACACCTGCTGTGGCTGCCCGCATACTGGGCGTACAGGCCAACCTGTGGAGCGAGTACATCGGTTCGCCCCGGCTGGCCGAGTATCAGGTGCTGCCGCGTATGGGTGCGCTGAGCGAAGTGCAGTGGGTGGCTCCCGAGAACAAGGATTACGATGACTTTGTGAAGCGCGCCGAGGGACTGCGTGCCTACTACGAGCTGCGGGGCTATACCTATGCCAGGCATCTGTGGCCCGAGCTGTACCTCAAGGGCTCGCGTGGACTGTAACTCATATCGGCCGTCTGCCGCTGATGGCGGCGGCTGGTACCGGGGGTGTCTATACCTTATTATAATAAGAGGGCGCAACCGCCGTAGCAGTCGCGCCCTCTTAACTGGTGCTGTGTGTGATCCCGCCGAGAATCGAACTCGGAACAAAGGTTTAGGAAACCTCCGTTATATCCATTTAACTACAGGACCCTGGTACTTACCGTGATGAGGCTGATGCTGGATGGCGGGCTCGCCCGCACCGGCAACACTCGGCCTATCATGTACAAAGGTACGCAATATAATCAGAAAATAAAAAAATATAGCAAATTATTTCATGGAATTAAACGTTAGACATTCAAAAACGTCTTATATGTGTATGAATCGTATAATCGTAACGTTAGCGCTTACCCTCTGCACACTGGCAGGTTTCGCCCAGGGCAGTGTAAGGGGCCGCATACTGGACAAGGCCCACAGCACGCCCGTCGAGTTTGTCAATGTGGTGGTAACAGCCAAGAGTGACACGACCAGGATAGTGGGCAGCGCTATATCGGATATAGATGGAAAGTTCAATGTCAAGGGACTGCCCGACGGAACCTATACGGTGACGCTGTCGTTTATGGGCTACAAGCCCGTGAGGCGCTCCTTTGCCATTACGGCCCAGGACAGGGCGGTGTCGTATGCCGTGCTGTACATGGCCGAGGATGCCCATCTGCTCAACGAGGTTAAGGTAACCGGCCAGCGGGCCTCGATGAAGCTGGAGGTGGACCGCAAGAGTTTCGACGTGAGCCAGCTGGTGTCCAACGCCGGCCAGGCAGCCACCGATGTACTGGAGAACATCCCCTCGGTAGACGTGGACAATGACGGAAACATCTCGCTGCGTGGAAACGAGAGCGTGGAGGTATGGATTAACGGCAAGGCCAGCGGACTGACCAGCGATAACCGTGCACAGATACTCCAGCAGTTGCCCGCAGAGAGCATAGAGCGTATCGAGATAATCGACAACCCGTCGGCCAAGTTCTCGGCCGAGGGCTCGGCCGGCATTATCAACATTATCCTCAAGAAAGACCGCAACGCCGGCTACTACGGCTCGGTCGAAGTGGGCGGCGACACCCGTGGCGGGGCCTCGACCAGTGGTAATATCAATGTGAACAGCGCCAAGGTAGACGCCTACCTTAATATAGGGTACCGCCATCGCAAGGACCGTGGCCGCAGCGAGAGCGAGCAGACCTTTCCGCAGACCTCGCAGTACCAGCGCTACTCGGCCAGCGATGACCACATGGGCAATGGGCTGTTCTCGCGGGCTGGCGTAACCTGGCATGCTACCAAGAAGGACGACCTCAGTCTGAGTGGTATGCTGATGAAGGGCCGCCACGACAACTGGTCGCTCACCCCTTACCACTACGGTTCCTCTGTCAGCTCTGAGTTAGAGCGCGTTATGACACGCCGCACCACCAGCAATGGCGACATGAATATGTACTATGGTGAGTTCAACTACCGCCATAACTTTACCGACCGCCATTATCTGGACTTCGTGGTGGGCTTCAACAAGTGGAAGAGCGATGACAGCAATGTGTACCAGGACTCTACCTGCTACTTGCCGGGCTATCAGCCCACGACCTACGACTACCAGTACCGTCCGCTGTACATCAATAACCGCAGCTGGCAGGTCAAGCTGGACTATGAGAACCCCATTACCGAGCGGTTTAAGGTTCAGGCTGGTTACGAGGGCAACTTCTCGCACGAGAATACTCCTCAGGAGTCGTGGACAGCAGACAACTGGGCCGGCAGCAATGCGGTCTTTGACAAGAGCTACTACAACCGGTTTGTCTACGACATGGATCTGCACGCCCTCTACTTCACCGCCCAGTACCAGTGGGGCAAGTTAGGCATCATGGGCGGTCTGCGCGGCGAGTACTGGCGTGTCAACACTACGAGCGACTTCTGGCAGACGGACACCGATGCCGATTTGAGCCAGACTAAGTTCAAGAAGGATTACTTCCAGCTCTTCCCCAGCGTGTTCATGAGCTACCAGCTTACCAGCGATGACCAGCTGCAGCTCAACTACACCCGCCGTCTGCGCCGTCCTTGGGGCGGCCAGCTCAACTCTTTCCGCGACACGCGCGATGCTACCACCGTGTCCTTTGGTAACCCTGAGCTTACCCCTGAGTACTCCAACTCGTTCGCTCTTAACTATCTGCACACATGGACTGAGCACTCGCTGCTCATCAGTGCCTACTACCGGCCCACTACCGATGTGATGCAGCGCGTCAACTGGCACGACACGGCCTCGGATATGATGTACTCTACTACCCGTAACGTGGCCAAGAGCCAGAGCTCGGGTGTCGAGGCGACGGTCAAGAACAAGTTGTTCCGCATACTGGACCTCACCACCAATGTCAATGCCTATTACTACAAGCTCAATGGCTTCAACTACGTGATAGACAACCAGACGGTGAGCGGCGAGGGCAACTCCAGTTTCACCTGGAACGCCCGTATGCAGGCCAGCCTTATCCTGCCTTACGACATCTCTGTACAGCTGGGAGGCCGTTACCGCTCGCGCCAGGTTGTTTCGCAGGGTTACCGCAAGGGTAACTACAATGTTGACTTTGGCGTGCGTAAGAACTTTATGAACCGTAAGTTCACGCTGTCGCTCAACTGCCGCGACGTGTTCAACAGCCGTAAGTGGGAAACCTTTACCAGCAGCGAGACCTTTACCCGTCATCAGGTCAACAGGCGTGGTGGCCGTAAGGTGAACCTCACACTCACCTGGAACTTCGGTCAGTCTAAGAAGAAACCCCAGCGCCGTGACGATATGAACGGCATGAACCCCTCAGACCAATATACAGGTGGCGAGGAGATGTGATAGGATACATTCTTTTTTATAAATAAGCGTTAATAGGTGGAGAGGGCCCAGTTCCAAGCGTGGAACATACGGGCCCTCTCGTTTTTTCTATTGGCGCGGCTTGCAAGACATCTTCCTACGCGCTCGGAATGGTGGCGTTCTTCACCGTGGGGGTCGCGAGAAATGAAAAGACCGACCTTTAGCTTTCTAAGGATGGCTCCCAGTTTGCTAATGACGGCTCCGGGAAACCCAAAGGTAGGTCTCCCATATCCCATACTCCCTGCTCTCCATCTCCCCTTGGAACCTTGGGGAAAAACTTTGCGCCAGCAAAAAGCCCTGCAGGAACTGGTGGCATCTGCGTGATGCCTCGGGTTCTTGCAGGGCTTTTTTCGAGTGGCGCCTTAGCCACTTGTGGCCGCACACCCCGTGTGGGGTGGCGGCGGGAAGGGACAAGGTCAGAAATTGAACTTGGTTCCTACGCTTACGCTGAGCTGTCCCTCGCCCGGGTACGACCTGTGGCGCTGCTCCACGTTCTTTCCCAGTACGCTCACGCCAGGCTCTACGTACACCTCAACCTGTGGCGACACGCGTACGCCGGCCTGCAGCGATGCCTGGAGGCCCGGGGCTATGTGGGTGCCGTGCCCGGGACGTGTGGCCATGTTGAGCGATGCTCCGGCCAGGGCCGTGAGTTGGAAAGCCTGGTCCTCGGTCGACTCGCCCGTGATGGCGCTCTTCACGTTCATCATGTAGCCAGCCTGTAGCGAGGTGATATTCTGGTTGCCCGAGCCGCGGCGCTTCAGCGTGATGTTGCTTAGACGGGCGTAGGCACCATTGGCGTGGCTGAGCCACTGACCGTAGCCCACCTGCTCAAGGATGCCAAACTTGTCGCTACGCTTGCGGACCTCGCTAAACGAGGCCGAGTACACGCCTGTGCCCACGCCGGCCATGACCACATGGCGCTTGGCCGGAGCCGAGACGTCGCGCTTGGCACCATGGTGGCGCTGCAAGCTGTAGTCGAGGCCCACTAAGAGCTGGGGCATAACCCGCTCTGACTGGCTGGCCCAGCGCGAAGACAGCTGATACGACAACTGAGGCTCTAAGTTGAGTCTGACAGCATCTGAAAGACGGATGCCCAACTGCCCGCCAGCGTGGATGTCTGGGGCAAAGGTAGTGCGGCCGTCACCGATGTCAGCCCCGATGCCCACGCCGCCAAAGGCGCTCAGCGAGAGGGTGCGGTCAGGGTCGTAGCCATAGTTGATGGCCGTCAGGTCAGTAATCCAGTCGGCCGACAGGCTCACCTGGCCGTGTCGGTTGTGGCCCACGCTACGCTGGAAGAAGCCCTGTAGGTTGGCGCGCCATGCTGCCGTGGGCGAATACCAGTGTGTGTAACCGATGCGGCCCACAGGGCTATAGGCGCGACCCGTGCGCAGCATGCTGACATGGTTGGTAAGTCCGCCGCCCACCGAGATAAAGCTGCGGTGGTTCTCACTGTCATCGCCCTGTCCCTGTCCCTTGGCGCGCTCCAGGCTGTTCAGATTGAACTGCAGTCCGGCGCTCACCGAGGCGATAAGGTCTATGCCCGTGGAGCTGAGCTGAGTGGGCAGATAGTCGTCATTGTATCCCTGCAGACGCGGTTCGATGAACAGGCTGACTATGTGGCTGAGCCGCATGGAGCCGCGGAGCGACGCGTCGAGGCCCAGGAAGAGGGCGGTGCGCTCAGAGCGCCGTGAGAGGTTGGCGCCCAGGGCCCCGGAGAAAGTAAAGAAGCGGTCGGCACGGTAACCGTAAAAGGCATTGGTAAAGTTGAGCAGATAGTCGGCGCCTACCTCGGCGTGCTTGTATCTGCTGTTGTCGTTGCGCTCGAACTGCGTCTGGGCCAACTGGCCCCACAGGCGCATACCGTGTACCGGCGTAAACCACTTGCCCACGGCCATGTAGGCCGAAGGCCGCAGATAGGTAAACGTATGCCGTGCGGCAGGGAAGATAGCGGGCACGTTGGCCCCCAGGCCCATCTCGATAAAGGTGTGGCCGTACCAGGGGCGATGCTCGAAGGGGTCGGCCTGTCCACGCTGGGCGCGGCGGTCGTGGTAGGTGTACACCAGGCCGGCAAGCACAGAGCCCACCACGTCGTGCTGGCCCACAGAGTTGGCCAGGGGCACGTAGTGCTGCCCGTAAGCATCGACGCGGGGCTCGATGACCAGGTCTATGTCGCGCGACAGGCGCACATTGGCCTGCAGGCCGGCACCCACACCGGGTACGCCATGCCTGTAATCGGGATAAGTAGACGAGTAGCTGTAGCTGGCGCCAATGACACCGTTGAGCCAGAACCACCGGTCGGGGTCATAGCCGCCAAAGGCATTGTGCAGGTTGACGAGGTAGTCTATCTGGCCCCCTACCGCCTTGACGCGATGTCCCCACGGTTGGTTAAGATAAGTGCCTAACACCGAGAGGCGCACCCCGTTGGTGTGGCCCATCCACTTGCCCAGGCTGCCCATGAAGCGGGCGCCGGCCTGGTCGCCCCAGGTCTGCGGCTGAGAGTTGAGCAGGGCAGCGGGGCCACCCATCAGACTGACAAACAGGCCATCGGCCCATCCCGTAGGCTCGCTGGTAGCCCGTCGGCGCATGCCGGCCTCGGGCAAGCGGTATCCCAAACCCACCGAGGCACTGGCCACAGGGCGGTAACCATGCCACGACTCTACCTGCGACACCTGGTCGCTCGATATGCCTAACCGCGGCTCTATATATAGATAGGTATAGGGCGACAGGGCTGCCTGTCCGCGCACGCCCACATGGACACCCAGTCCGCGGCGGCTCTCGCCCTCGTGGCGCGAGTAAGTGTAGTCTACACCGGCCAGGCCATAGAGTTCAAAACTGCGTGGCGTGTAGCTGGTGCCACGCTGGCTGAGCGCCGTGATGTTGAGCAGGTAGTCCAGGCCGATGCCGGCAAACTTGGACTTGACACCATAGGTGCGGTACAGACCACCGTTGAGGCTCAGCCGCAGGCCGTGCTCAGGCGTGAGCCAGTCGCCGATGTGCAGCTCGCCCTGCCCGGCTAACTCCGGGTTGCGCAGGTTCATGGCGTTGATGCCCCCGCCGGCGTCGACGAACAGGTGGTCCAGGAAGTGCTTGTCCTTGTAATACTTAGTGACACGTGGCTTCTGCAGCATGTAGTTCAGGGCGCTCTCGGGCACCTGTGCCTGGGCTGCTGTGCCCATCACGAGGAGCGCCATGCAGGTCGCGGTCGTCTTCTTTATCATTCTTGTCATAAGCATGATGACTATCATAACATTATTTCTTATCCAGTAACAGGTCGTTAACATCGCCGTCTACATGGGCTATTTTCTCTAACGACGGGTCCATCTCGAATGCTTTCTTCAGAGCCTTGTAGGCGTCTACCGGGTCGTCCATACGGTTCAGACAGACAGCCTGCAGATAGTGGGTGATGGCCTCGTCCTCGGGCAACTGTTTCACCAGGTCGGCCGCCTCCTTGTTGCGCTTCATGGCGAGCAGCATGACCAGCTCGTTGCGCTTGCCGGTCTTGGCCACGGTGGCAAAGTTGTCGTCATAGCGGCCGTTGAGCACCGCGTTGACAGCCAGCAGCAGGTGCGAAGCCTCGTTGTCGGTAACAAACTGGGCCACCGAGTCGGCCTCGGTGTACAGTCCGGCGCTGAGCAGGGCTATCATCTGGTTGGTGTTGACCACCTGTGGCGCCTTGGCCCCGGCGAAGGGACGCAGCACCTGCGCGTCGGGCACCCGGCGGTTGATGAGCGATGAGGCCAGGTCGTTGGCTGCCGCCATGAACGACGGGTACATCTCCAGCGCCTGACGCTGTATCTGCTCGCGCTTAGCCTGGTCGGGCTCGGAGCGGTAGAGCTTGAAGAACTCGAAGCGCGAGAGTTGCTTGTAGTCCTTGTCGTACAGCTCGCGTATCTCGTCGATGGTGAGCTGACGGAAGATGGAGTAGTTCATCACGTACCCCACCTTGCGCAGCTGGGGCAGATAGCGTCCCTCGATGAGCCGCGTGTAGAACGGCAGCCGGCGTATGGCACGGCCCTGGGCGTCTATGTTGGCGTAGCGCTTGATGGCCGCCTCTACCTGGGCCGCCTCGGCGTCCAGGCTGTCGGCCCGCATGCGCCGGGCCACCTCGGTCCAGGGCGCCACGGAGGCCTTGGAGGTAAACTTCATGCTCCGCCGCATCTCCTCGGGTACCTGCTGGCGTAGGTAGTTGACCGCGAAGTCCATACGGCGCTGTGCCAAGGTGAGGTTAGAGGCATAGCGGCCGTCGGGCGACGACGTGCCCTCCATGGCGAGCGACTGCAGCGTGGCATCCTTGGTCGAGGCTATCTGCTGGAGCTGCTGCTTCATCTTCTCGACCTCGGCGGCGTTCTGCGGGTTGGCCGTGTCGAACACGCTCTTGCCGATGGGAAACTTCAGGTTGACCTCGCCGCGGCTGTCGCGCAGCTGCATCTCGGGCTTGGGCATAAAGGCCGAGTCCGTAAGCTCTCCGGCGGCAAAGGAGTAGTCCAGCCAGCGCAGGGGGTTAACCGTTCCGCGCGCTATGATGGTGGTGTCGCGGTACAGGATGCGGTTGTAGTTCTCGATGGCCATATATACATCGCACGAGAACTCGTCCTTGACATGCTCTACGTAAATGGAGTCCGAGTATCCTATGATGTCGTTGGTGCGGTTTTTCTCGCGCATGGCCTTTGACTTCACGGTGATGTAGCGAGCCAGCGGGTCGCCGGCCGTGCTGTCGGCTATGTCAAAGTTGTACAGCCTGTCCTGCGTGCGGTTGTACTCCCGCGCATCGTAGACCATCGGCCGCATGGCGCGTAGCTCTCCGAGGGTCACGTCGTTGAGGATGGGCTGTACCACGAGGCGCGTGTTGTGGGCAAACATCTCGCGGGGCACCCTTACGCGGGTTCGCACATGGAAGTAGTTGCCCTTGACCTCGATGTCGGTGGGCTCGGGCATTATCTTGTCCGTTATATGCTTGGCGGCCACCACCACCTCCTTGAGCGATATGTTCTCCTCTTCCATCTGTATTTCCAGGAACTTGGCGCTCTTTACCTTGACAGTTACCGTCTTGAGTCCCACCATGCTGAAGTGCAGGGTGGTGCCCACGTGTATGTTGAAGGCAAATCGGCCGTCTATGTCGGTGGTGGCATAGGCGCGCTTGGTGGCAGCGTCGCTGATGTTTACACCGATAAGTGGCTCCTTGTCGGCCTTGGCGGTTACGACACCGGTAAGGCGGATGGCCTCCTGGGCCGTGGCGGGCAGGGCCAGCAGCAGGGCCAGGGCCACCAGCACCGCCTGGCGTATGCGGGGCGATGGGGTTATGCCGAATAGGGTTTTCATGTCTTTTATCATCAGTTTCTTAATCTATACTATACTTACAGCCATGGCTGCTACTTGAGAATATACACGAACGACACGCCTGCCCGCAGTGGGGCGGGGGCCCATTTGCTGCAGTTGGCGCGGCTGGGCACCTCGGTGTCTGGGCCCTCTTCGTAGTGCTTCTCGTGGCGGTGCAGCAGGCCCACGCCCACGCTGCCCTCTAAGCTCCAGTGGCGGCTCAGCACAAAGCTGTAGCCGTAGGTAAGTCCGCCGCCGAGGGCATCGCCGTTGTGGCGGCAGTCCTGGTGGCGCAGGTTGTAGTGGGTGGCCACCCCCATGAGGCCTATGAAGTGGCCGGCCTGTGGGCGGGCGCTCAGCCAGTAGCGTAGCTCGGGCGTGAAGGCTTCGCCCTTGACATGGATGTCGCTTATGCCGAGCCGGCTCACTATGCCCTCGACGTTGAGCGTTACATGGCGGTTCATGCGAAACTCTACGCCCAGGTTGGGCGACTCTGCCATCCAGTACAGGGCGTTGGTCTTCAGACTGATGCGCTGCGCGGTGGCCGTGGCCATGCTGCCGATAAGTAGCAGGAACAGTACTATCTTTCTATTCATATCTATAGGTGTTATATATGTCATCTTGCGGACTTGATTAGATAATGTGGCGGAACAGCTGGTCAAACTGGCCAAACCTCGGAGCCTCGCCGGCGGCCAGGGGAGCCATCATCCAGCACAGGCGGCTGTCGTGATACATCGACGCGACCAGCGAGAAGGTGCTGGGTGCCCCTATGATGTACTGGCAGCGCGACAGCAGGCACAGGTCTTCGCCCGGCGAGCCTGTGGCAAAGGACAGCGCCACGCCGGCCAGCGACTGCTCGTACAGCGCGCGGTTCAGCGAGGGGTCGTTTCCACATATATATATATGTACGGGCTGCGACTGCGAGGCCACGAAGCGCCGTATGTAGTCTATGTACACCTGGTCGTCATAGTAGTAGCGGCCGCCCATCCACGTGCGGTAGTCGCCCCGGCGTATGTGTACGCCTAAGCGCAGGCCCTGGCTGCCGCCGGTCTGGGCTATGTAGCTGTCGGTGGCGCGGCTCACCTCGGGACTGAAGGCGAAGAGCCCCAGTATGTCCTGCTTGTACTTCAGGAACAGGTCGTAGTAGCGCACGTACCAACCCTGTACCATCAGCCATCGGTGGGTGTCCATCAGGCGCTGGGCCTCGGGGTTGCCGTCGGGGCTGTCAAAACTGGCCGTGGGCAGCAGTCCCACGCGGGCCGCGCCCTTGGCCAGGGCGTACACCAGGAAGTTGTGCCAGCGCGTGTGGCCTATGTGGAAGTAGGGATACTTGTAGGCAAAGCGCATGGAGACCGTGTGCCGGCCGTGCTCGCGGGCCCAGGCGTACACATGGCCGTACTGCAACAGGTTGTTGCACATCCTCCCCTTGTCTCTTACGAACAGCATGGCGTTACTTATGTGTGTTACCGGGTGTCAGGCGGTCGCCTATCATGCGGTCCATGTACGACTGGATGATGGCCTTGACCTCGCGTTCCATCTGGCCCTGGACAGCTACGCGGCCCACCAGGTTGGTACGCATCAGGTAGTCGTCCAGACGGTACATGCCCACCACGCGGCTGCCGTCAAACTGCATGACGTAACCGTACTTGCAGTACTGGTACACGCCGTTGAGGTAGTTGATGGCCCATGTCTGCTCGGGCGGGGTGTGGAAGAGGTCGCAGCCGAAGCCCACGTAGGGCTCGTCGTAGCCCAGGTAGCCCAGGACGGTGGGCATGATGTCTATCTGCTGGGCGATGGCGTCGCGCATGCCCGGGCGGATGTCGCCCGATGGGTCGTAGATGATGATGGGCGAGCAGAAGCCGCCTATGTCCGACGAGAACTCGGCATGGTCGCTCAGGTTGGTATGGTCCGACGTGATGACGAACAGCGTATTCTTGAACCAGGGCTGCTGGCGCGCGGTGTCGAAGAAGCGGCGCAGGGCATTGTCGGTATAGCGGATGCACTTGTGGATGACGATGCCCTCCTCGGGAAACTTCTGCTTGTAGCGGTCGGGAATGTGGTAGGGGTGGTGGCTCGAAGCCGTGAAGAGGGCGGTGACGAAGGGCTCGTGGAACTCGCTCATCTTGGTGGCGTAGTACTGCATGAACGGCTCGTCCCAGATGGCCCAGTAGCCGTCAAAGTCGGCGTCGCCGTGGTAACGCTTGTCCTTGTCAAAGTCCTCGCGTCCGAAGTAGCCCTTGAAGCCCGTGGCGTTGGCAAAGCCGTTGAAGCCCATGCTGCCGGTGCGGGCACCGTGGAAGAAGGCCGAGTAGTAGCCCTTCTGGCCCAGGTAGCCGGCCAGGCCGCTCAGATGGTTGAGCGACTGGGGCGTGAGGATGAAGGGCTTGATAAACATGGGCACGCTGGAGAGGATAGAGGGCATGCCGTCTATGCTCTTGCGGCCGTTGCAGTACGAGTAGCGGAAGGTGGCACTGTGGGCCACCAGCGAGTCGGTAAAGGGGGTGTAGCCCTTGTAGCCGGGGCCCAGCGCGGTGCGTGCCAGGCTGCCGATATACTCGCGGCCAAAGCTCTCGATGATGATGACCACCACGTTCTTGCGCTTGTGCATGCCCTGGTGGTCGGGCAGGTGCAGCGGCGAGTAGATGGCGTCGAGCTGGGCCTTGTCGGGGTAGTAGCCAGGGTCGGTAAACACGGCCTTGCCGTAGGTGCGGATAAGGGCAAAGGGGGTGTTGAGCACCAGCGCCACCTCAGTGGGGCGGTAGGTGTACTCGTTGGCGTTGCCCAGGGCCACGGGCCGTATGTCGCGGTGGCGCCATCCGCCTATGGGGGCGGTGGCTATGAGTATCAGGGTGATGGCGGCACATATACGTGCTGTCCATAGATGGGCTGTGGGGCGGGCCCGCCATGCCTTGTAGGCCGTATAGGCCGTGGCGATGGCTATCAGATAGTTGTACCAGTGGTTGAGCAGACCGCCCCGGATGCCGCTCACGCAGTACACGCCCGCCACTACCAGGCTGGCCACCTGTAGGGGGTAGTACACGCGCAGGTCTGTGCCCCTCCTGTCTATGCGGGGCGTAAAGTAGAGCTTCCACAGGGCGTAGATGAGCACGGCGGCCATGGCCACGAGGTACCAGTGGTGCAGAAGCTCTACCCCGAATATGGACGTGAGGTTGTCCTCGCCCTTGAACTCGGTGAATACGCTGGCCGAGGTGCGCCGCAGCGTGTAGCGGAAGTAGACCGAGTCGGCCAGGTTGACCGCTAAGGCCAGGCTGTTGATGACCATGAACACCCACTTGCACACCCGCTGGTAGGCGGCGTTCTCCTTATAGTGCAGGGGCAGCAGTATGAGCAGGATGTACACCGCGTTGGTGTACATGATGCCTGGGGTGTCAAAGACCACGCCTCCCCACAGCAGGCGGGGCAGGTGGCCCTCGCTCACGCTTTGTGCAAAGTAGCTATAGTTCTCGAGCAGGTATTCCGCGCGGGCCAGGGTGTACACCACGAACACCAGCAGGATGTTAAAAGATACGGCCATGAATGGCGAGAATACAGAACGCTCTAAATGAAGTGACTTTAATCGCGTAAACATTTGTCTCTTATTAATAATAGGTGCAAAATTAGCAATTAATTACCACAAATGGCCGTGTTAAGGCTGAAAATACAGGAGAGGCGGCTGTTTTTTCTTGTTTTTGAACCCTGTCGGGGCCTGCGGCCCTGCTCTTTGGCGTAAGAATAAGGTAACAGGGTAAAAGAGGACTTCGGGGTAAAAAAGACAAAAAAGCGCCCCTGTGTGTGGGCCGGACTTTCTAAAGGAGTGTGCGACCGTGCGCGTGCGGCTGTTTTGCGTTGTAATAATTTTTCCGATAATGTATAAATATACATTTCTGCCGTTTCGGCATCGGTCGGGGGCTTTCCGGCCCTCTGTAATTTGTCTGTACGCCCGCCGAGGGGGTGGCGGTGGCGAAAACGCCGATTTCCGGACCACCCGGAAACCGTCATTTTTTGGCTCGCGATGGTCATTAGAAACGTAATGACCATCGCGAGCGCAAAAAAGACCATCTCGGCGACCCTGAAAACCGCCCTCTCCGGAGCCGGAAATAGCGGCGAAAAGCGCACTGAATGGCCCTATTTTGTAAAAGATTGTTACTTTGGCCGCCCTCGCGGTGCCCCGAAACGGCCCCGATGGCCCCAAAATCCGTCCTGGTTTGTTCAGAAATCCTGGAAAAAACACCCCGGAAAACGGGTGTCGCGACTGTATATTTATGCAGAAACACGGCTCGTTTTGCATAAATATGCAGCCGCGTGTAAAGGTTTTTCGCCGTTTTCGTCCATGGCTGTGACCACGACAGGAGCCATGGCGCCTCCTTGTGACGCCCACGCCCCTGGCCGTGTAGCCCGTGCGCGCTGTAAGCGAGTGCCAGTCCGGCGCGCCCGGAGGAGGCACGGCACATTCTTGCAGCGGCCATGGGACATAAAAAAGACCGGCCTCTGCCTTCGGCGAGGTCGGTCTTTACAAAACAAAAAGGAGCAAGTGCGACCCTGCTCCTTTTTATTTCTTCTGCGACGAGTGTCTGCAGGCAATTACTTGCCGTGATGCTCGTCAGAAACAGTTAACTTCTTGCGGCCATGAGCACGGCGCGAAGCCAGTACACGGCGGCCGTTCTTGGTAGCCATTCTCTCACGGAAACCGTGCTTGTTTACACGACGACGGTTGTGTGGCTGAAATGTTCTTTTCATTCTGTTATTATTTTATTTGTTATTATTCCGGTCGAAATGGTACTCTCGGCAGACGGCGGGATGCCTTCCGGCGAGTTCGCACCTTTTTGGGTTGCAAAAGTACTCATTATTTTTGAATTAACAAAGGATATGGCGATTTTTTCGGTGATAATTAGGCGTTTTTTTGTAAAAATGTAGTAACTTTGCAGCGCTTTTAGCAGACATCAATACATTATATAGCAATATGATTAACTCACAGGAAATCAAAATCGGAACTTGCATCCGCATGGATGGCAAGATCTGGACTTGCATCGACTTCCAGCACCGGAAGCCGGGCAAAGGTAACACCGTCATGATTACCAAACTGAAGAATGTAGCCGACGGCCGCGTGCTGGAGCGTACCTTCCAGATTGGCTTCAAGCTCGAGGACGTGCGCGTAGAGCGTCGCCCCTATCAGTATCTCTACGAGGACGCTACAGGCCGTATCTTCATGAACCAGGAGACATTCGAGCAGATACCTATCCCCTCGCACCAGATTACCGGTGTTGAGTATATGAAGGAAGGCGATGTGGTCGAGGTGGTTACCGATACCTCTGACGGCACCATCCTGCTGGCCGAGATGCCTGTAAAGACTACGCTGAAGGTTACCCACAGCGAGCCGGGCATCAAGGGCAATACCGCTACCAACGCCACCAAGCCTGCCACACTCGAGTCGGGTGCCACCGTCCGTGTGCCCCTCTTCATCAACGAGGGCGAGACCATCCAGGTTGACACCCGCGACGGCAGCTACCTGGGCCGCGTAAGCGAGTAACCCACATACCGACATCAACCCATTGCCGTAAGGCAACCGCGAAGACAACCTATATCTCTGGCGTCGACCACGTAGCCGTGCCATGGATATAGGTTGTCGGCGTTTTAAGGACACATATACCGCTTGCATACTATGAAATATAGCTTTATCATCCCTGTCTTCAATCGCCCCGACGAGGTAGACGAGCTGTTGGAGAGCCTGGGCAGGCAGACATTGCGCGACTTCGAGGTCGTGGTGGTCGAGGACGGTTCTTCGGTTCCCTGCCGCGACGTGTGCGACCGCTATGCCGGCCGTCTCGACATACATTATTATAACAAGGCGAACTCGGGCCCCGGCCAGAGCCGCAACTACGGGGCCGAGCGCGCACACGGCGAGTATCTCGTCGTGCTCGATTCGGACGTGGTGCTGCCCGAGGGGTATCTGCAGGCTGTCGACGACGAGCTGGCGCGGTGCCCGGCCGATGCCTTTGGAGGCCCCGACAGCGCTCACCCGTCGTTCACGCCCGTCCAGAAAGCCATATCTTACTCGATGACCAGCTTCTTTACCACGGGCGGCATACGCGGAGGCAAGAAGAAACTGGACAAGTTCTACCCCCGCTCTTTCAACATGGGCATCCGCCGCGACGTCTACCAGCGTCTGGGCGGTTTCTCACGGATGCGCTTCGGCGAGGACATCGACTTCTCCATCCGTATCTTCCGGGCAGGGTGTCGCTGCCGGCTCTTCCCGCAGGCGTGGGTGTGGCACAAGCGGCGCACGGACTTCCGGAAATTCTGGCGGCAGGTGTACAATAGCGGCATAGCCCGTATCAACCTGTATAAGAAGTACCCCGACAGCCTGCGGCTGGTACACCTGTTGCCCATGGTGTTTACCGTGGGCGTGGCCGTGCTGGTGCTGCTCGTCGTGACGGGCCTATGCCTGCTGGCCGGTGGCAGCCATGCCGTGCCGGGAGCCTGGCTTACAGGTCTGGGCGTGGCCCCCCTGGTGCTCTATGCCCTCCTTATCCTGACAGACGCCACCCGCGTGAGTGGCAGCCTGCGCGTGGGATGCCTCAGCGTGGCCTCGGCCTTTATCCAGCTCATGGGCTACGGCTGCGGCTTCCTCTCGGCCTGGTGGCGCCGCTGCGTGTGCGGCCAGAGCGAGTTCAGCGCCTTTGACAAAACGTTCTACAAGTAACACCGCGGCAGCATGGCACAACGACTGAACATCAACCAGTGGGCCGCCGAGGACCGGCCGCGCGAGCGGTTGGCCGCCATGGGCGCCGAGGCCCTGAGCAATGCCGAGCTGCTGGCCATCCTCATAGGGTCGGGCACGCCCGAGAAGAGCGCCGTAGACCTGATGAAGGAGATACTGGCCGACTGCGGCAACAACCTGAACCGTCTGGGCAAGATGTCGCTGCACGACCTGCAGCGCTACAAGGGCATGGGGCCGGCCAAGGCAGTCACTGTGCTGGCGGCCTGTGAGCTGGGCAAGCGCCGGCAGGCCGAACGGCCCGAGGAGCGGCCGGTGATGGACAGTGCCGAGGCCATCTACAGTCTGATGCGGCCCAAGATGCAGGACCTGGATGTCGAGGAGGCGTGGGTACTGCTGATGAACCAGGCCTTCAGGCTCATCCGGGCCGTGCGCATCAGCCACGGGGGCATCAGCGAGACGGCCGTCGACGTGCGGGTCATCCTGCGCGAGGCACTGCTGGCCAACGCCACCGTGCTGGCCCTCAGCCATAACCATCCCAGTGGCAACACCCGGCCCAGCGCTGATGACGACCGCCTTACCGACCGCGTGCGCCGTGCCTGCGACACCATGCGCATCTACTTCCTGGACCATGTCGTCGTGGCAGACGGGGCCTACTACAGTTACCGCGACCAGGGCAAAATCTGAGTGGGTGTCCTTGGCGCTATGCCTGGTAGTCGTCCGCCTGGGCAAGCGGACTGTCTGCCGGCGGTTCTCTCTCTTTTTGGGTGTCGGCCTGCACTTTTTGCCCCATAGTAGTCGTGGGCGTTATATTTTTTTGTACTTTTGCAACAGATAGACGGCGCCTCGGACATCTGAGCAAGCTCATGCCGAGTTGCCTGTACTATCTTAGCAGTATAAACGACAAAAGCTATGAACAGCAGACTATACGAGTTGTACAAGCAACACCCCATTATCACCACCGACAGCCGTAACTGTCCCGAGGGAAGTATCTTCGTAGCCCTTAAAGGGGCGTCATTCGATGGCAATAAGTTTGCCCAGGCGGCCCTGGACAAGGGCTGCGCCTATGCCGTGATAGACAATCCGGATTACGACAAGGCCGACGGACGCCACATCTTGGTGCCCGACGCGCTGGTAGCCTACAAGGAGCTGGCCCGCGAGCATCGACGCCAGTTTGACATACCCGTCATCGGCATTACCGGAACCAACGGCAAGACCACCACCAAGGAACTGGTGTCGGCCGTGCTGGCCGAGCGCTACTGCGTAATGCACACCGAGGCCAATTATAATAACGATGTAGGGGTGCCCAAGACGCTGCTACGACTGGCGCCAGAGCATCAGATAGCCGTAGTGGAGATGGGGGCGTCGCACCCGGGCGACATCAAGCGCCTGGTAGACTACGTGGAGCCTACCTGCGGCCTGATAACCAACGTGGGGCGGGCTCACCTGCAGGGCTTCGGCTCCTTTGAGGGCGTGATGCGCACCAAGGGCGAACTGTATGACTATCTGCAGGCCCACGACTGTCTGACCTTTGTAGATGCGGCCAACCCCTATCTCACCGAGATGGCGGCCTGCCGTAACATCGCCCATACCGAGACTTACTCGGCCGATACCGCCCGGCCTGCCGATGTGGTGGGTAGGGTGGTGAGCAGCGCCCCCTTTCTCTGTTTCGAGTGGCAGACACGGGGCGGGGGTACGTTTCACCGCGTACAGACGCATCTTATAGGAACCTATAATATCACCAATATGTTAGCGGCCATTACCGTGGGCCTGCACTTCGGGGTCGAGGCTTCGCAGATAAGTCATGCCCTGGAGGCGTATGTACCCAGCAACAACCGGTCGCAGCTCACCGTGACTGCGCAGAACCGCCTTATCGTAGACGCGTACAACGCCAATCCCACCAGCATGCGCGCGGCACTCGACAACTTTGCCTATATGCAGGTGCCGCATAAGATGGCTATCCTGGGCGATATGCGCGAACTGGGCGAAGCCTCTGCCGAGGAGCACCAGCGCCTCGTGGACCACATAGCCGAACTGGGCCTCACCGACGTGTGGCTCGTGGGAAGCGAGTTTGCCAAGACCCGCTGCGCCTATCGCAAGTTTGCTGATGTAGGCGAGGTCCAGGCGGCGCTGGCCGGCCATCGGCCCACCGACCACTATATACTCATCAAGGGCAGCAACGGCATACGGCTCTACGAGTTGCCGGCCCTGTTGTAACCCCCATGGACAGATATGATAATAGGACTTGACGCCAAGCGCATCGTGCGCAACGGCACTGGACTGGGAAGCTATGGCCGTAATCTGGCCAACGACTTGGCTGCCATAGCTCCCGATGACTTGCAACTGCGCCTCTATGCCCCCGATGCGGGTCGCGATGACCTGCGCGGCCAAGTGGCCGAGGGCCGTCATCTGCACTATGTCTATCCCCGCCACGCCTGGTGCAAGAGTCTGTGGCGCAGCCACGGCATCGTGAGCGACCTGCGCAGCGACAGGGTAGACCTGTTTCACGGCCTGTCGGGCGAACTGCCCATAGGCATACACCGTAGCGGCATCCGCTCGGTGGTTACCATTCACGACCTCATCTTCATGCGCCATCCCGAATACTATCACTGGGCCGACGCGCAGATATACGCCTGGAAGTTCCGGCGTACCATCGCCGAGGCCGACCGCATCATCGCCATCAGCGAGTGTACCAAGCGCGACATCATGTACTATGGTCATGTGCCCCAGGAACGTATCGAGGTGATATACCAGAGCTGCAGCACCCACTTCAAGACCCGCGAGAGCGAGGCTCGCCTGCAGGATGTGCATGCCCGCTATCTGCTGCCGGGCCGCTACATCATCCATGTGGGCACGGTAGAGCGGCGCAAGAACATCTTGCTGGCCGTGAAGGCTCTCGCCCATATAGACAGCGACGTGTCGATAGTCATCGTGGGCAGGCATACACCCTATGCCGACGAGGTGCGGGCTTATGCCGAGGCCCACGGCCTGTCGGGGCGTGTGCGGTGGCTCACGGGCGTGCCCAATGCCGACCTGCCCTCACTCTATCAGATGGCCGAGGCGTGTGTCTATCCGTCGTGCTATGAGGGATTTGGCGTTCCCGTTATCGAGGCCATACAGAGCGGACTGCCCGTGGTGGCCTGTACGGGCAGTTGTCTCGAAGAGGCGGGCGGCCCCGACTGCTTATATGTCGCCCCCGATGACGACCTGGCCATGGCACAGGCCATTACGCAGGTGCTGGCCGGTGCCCCGGGGCGCGAGGAGCGTATAGTGCGCAGCCAGGCTTACATAGCCCGTTTCGAGGGTGCCAATGTGGGTGCCCAGGTTCTCGACGTGTACCGCCGGGTGGCGGCCGGAGCGCCCAAGTAAGCAGGTGGAGGGGTGGCGGTCGCCCGTGAAAAACCACGCAGGCTGACGGCTCGTCTTATGATAATGAGAAAAGGTCGCAAAACGGTATCTTTGTCCGTTTCGCGACCTTTTCTGATTTTCTGTAGAGGGCTCTCTGTCTATTGTATATAGATGAGCGGTGGTCTACCGGCCCATGACAAACTCGAGGGTGCCGCCCTGCATGATGTCGGCGTAGGTAATGTAGTTCTTGGAGTACTTGCGACCGTTGAGGCGCACGGCCTTGATGTAGCAGTCGTCGGCCCCCTTGCGGTTGGTCTTTACGGTGAAGGTCTTGCCGTTGGCCAGGCGGATGTCCACGCGGCGCAGCTGAGGCGAGCCGAAGTTATACACGCCCGAGGCGGGGTCTACGGGGTAGAAGCCCATGCTCGACCAGATGTACCACGACGACATCTGCCCGCAGTCCTCGTTGCCCGAGTAGCCGTCAATGCGGTTAAAGTACTGCTCGGTCATCACTTTGTTGGTGTAGTACTGCGTCTTACGGTCGGCGCCCACCCAGTTGTACAGATAGGCACAGTGATGGCTGGGCTCGTTGCCGTGGGCATACTGGCCGATGAAACCGCTGGCGTTGCCGCCGCCGTCCAGGTCTACGCGGGTGGTGTCAGTAAAGAGGTGGTCCAGGGCCCGCTCAAATTTCTTGTTACCTCCCATGAGCTTTACCATGTCGGGCACATCCTGCGGAACGAAGAAATTGTACTGCCAGGCATTGCCCTCGGCGTAGGGGTGCATACCCTTAGGATGGTAGGTGTATGGGTTGAAGGGCTCCATCCACTTGCCGTTCTCGTCCTTGGCGCGGAAGAACCCTGTCTTGGCGTCATAGAGATTGCGGTAGAGGTGCGAGCGGCGGTCGAAGTACTCGTAGTCGGCCGTCTTGCCTAAGTGCTTGGCCAGGCGGGCCACACAGGCATCGTCATAGGCGTTTTCGAGCGTGATGGATACCGACTCGCGCTGGCGTGTCTCAGGCAGATAGCCGTACTGTTCGAGCACCGACCACGGCGACTGCAGGTGGTCGCGCATCGAGGTGCCCTTGACAGCCTCGTACACCTTCTCGGCGTCTACGCCAGGCAGCCCCTTGAGCGCCGCGTCGACCATTACGGGTATGGCGTGGTTGCCTATCATGCAGTAGTTCTCTGACCCCCAGAGCTGCCAGATGGGCAGATAGCCGTACACATCGTACTGGCGCAGCATGCTCTTGACCATGTCGCCCACGCGCTCAGGCTTGAGCAGGGCGTAGAGAGGGTTGCAGGCACGGAAGGTGTCCCATAGCGAGAAGGTGCTGTACTGAGTGTCGCCCTGGGGCAGACGGTCGGTAGAGAAATCAGAGCGCGTATAGTCGCCGTTGACATCCGACACCGTGTTGGGCTGGATGTAGGCATGGTAGAGGCCCGTGTAGAAGATGGCTTTCTGGTCGTCGCTGCCGTCGATGCGTATGTTGGCCAGCTCTTTCTCCCATGCGACCACGGCCTGACGGTGGATGGACTCGAAGTCCCATCCGGGGTTCTCGGCCTCCATGTTCTGACGGGCGTTGTCGATGCTCACAGGCGAGAGGGCCACCTTGACCACGAGCGGCTCGGCGCTGGTGCCAAAGGAGAGATAGCACTTGGTGTTGCGGCCGTTAGCCACGTCGCCGCCAGTGTACACTTCGCTGCCCGAACGGAAAGCGCGGCTCACCACGGGACGCGAGAACTTGGCGTAGAAGTACACCTTGCGCGCCTTCTGCCAGCCACTCAGCATGCGGTAGCCCACCAGGGTGGTGGCGTCGATGAGGCGGAGCTGCGAGTTGAAGATGATGGTCTTGCGGTCGCCGCCTCGGTTCTGTCCGGCGTGCTGCATGTCGAACACCAACACTCCTTCCTTGTCGGCGGGATAGCTGATGCGTGTCATGCCGGTACGGGTAGTGGCGGTGAGCTCGGTCAGAATGTCGGAACCATCGTAGCGCACAGAGTAGTAGCCCACCGTGGCATGCTCGTTCTTATGGCTGAAGGTGGCGGGGTACAGGTCTTTACCCTGCAGTTCACTGATAGGCTGCACGGAGGGCTGCATCATCATGTCGAGCAGGTCTACGCATCCCGTTCCGCTCAGGTGGGTATGGGCGAAGCCGTAGATGGTGTTCAGACTATAGTCGTAGCCCGAGGCACCGTCGCCATTGGGCACCACGAACTCTTCGGGGCTGAGCTGTACCAGGCCAAAGGGGGTGGTGGCACCGGGAAAATTGCCGCCCTTAAGGCTGTTGGCGTCTACCTGGCCCGTTCCTATGAATGGGTTAACATACTGGGTAACCCCATCGGGCTGCTGGGCCATGAGGGGCAGGGCGACCAAGGCCGCCAACCCTAACAAACAGTGTTTCAAAGTTTTCATAATGGTATCTTGTTATACTACTTGCAAAATTAGGAAAAAGAAACGGCACGGCCAAGCAAATAGGCGGTAAGTTGGTGAAACGCTTCGCACACGGCATCGTGGTGAGGGGTAGTATGCAAGGTGTCTGTAAAAAAAATCGTTTTTTCCTTTGTAGTGTCTTCGGCTTGCACCTTTACGCCTGTGGCCGTCAAGGTAGGCTGCGTCTCGGCAATAAAAATAAATACGATTTATTTTGTATTTCTCTCAACTTGCACTACCTTTGTGCTCAAAACAGAGACAGATGAAATCATCCGACTTTTTCGGCAAATTGCTGGGCCGCTATCTTTGGGGAAACCTCGCCGCCATGGCCGCGGTCATCGTGGCGCTGGTAATAGGGGTCAAGTTCGTGCTCGACGTCTACACCCATCATGGCGAAGAGATTGCGGTGCCCAACCTGCGCAACAAACTGTTTGCCGATGCCGACCGCATCATGGCCGATGCCGACCTGCGGATGGTGGTCAACGACACCGGATATGTCAAGACGCTACCTCCGGACTGCATACTCGGGCAGACACCCGAGCCGGGAGAAAAGGTAAAGTCGGGACACATTGTCTACGTGACCATCAACTCGCCTCATACACCTACGCTCACCCTCCCCGATGTGATAGACAACAGTTCGCTGCGCGAGGCCATGGCCAAACTGACGGCCATGGGCTTCAAGTTGGCACTGCCCGAACGCGTGCCGGGCGAGAAAGACTGGGTTTACGGCATCACGGTACACGGCAAGCGAGTGGTGGCCGGCGACCGGGTGCCAGTAGATGAGCCCTTGGTGATACAGGCTGGCAATGGCATGCGCGATGCCGACGACTCAGTCAACTACATAGACCCCCTGGACGACGAGGAGATGAGCGGCGCGTCAGAAGGCCCCGATGAGTTTGAGGAGGTGACGGCCCCGCCCGCCGAGAGTTCCTCTGCCGAGCGGCCGGCCAAGTAGCGGCTTGCCCGCGGCCCCTGCCTATGGGCTGGCGGCCCCTATATATAATAAGGTATATGACAACAGACAACGACAACATACTGGACACCGACGGGCTGGACGACGCCCAGCAGCTATACGAGCACTTCTGGTTTGTGGTAGATGCCAACCAGGAGCCACTGCGTATAGATAAGTACATGCTGGATAAGTTGCAGCACTCCAGCCGTAACCGCATACAAAAGGCGGCCGACGCTGGATTTGTACATGTCAACGACCGCCCCGTAAAGCGTAACTACCGCGTGCGCCCAGGCGACGTGGTGACGCTCATGCTGGACCGCCCGCGCCACGACACCACCATTGAGCCCGAGGACATACCCTTGGACATCGTGTACGAGGACAGCGAGCTGCTGGTGGTCAACAAGCCGGCCGGGCTGGTGGTTCACCCGGGTGTGGGAAACTTCCATGGCACGCTGGTCAACGCCTTGGCGTGGCATCTGCGCGACGTGGCGGGCTACGATCCTAACGACCCCGAGGTGGGGCTGGTTCACCGCATAGACAAGGATACCAGCGGGCTGCTCGTGGTGGCCAAGACACCCACTGCGAAGACCCGCCTGGGACTGCAGTTCTTTAACAAGACCACCCACCGCAGCTACAACGCCCTGGTATGGGGCAACCTGGCTGAGGACAGCGGTCGCATAGAGGGCAACATCGGTCGCGACCCCAAGGACAGACTGCGTATGGCCGTCTTCGAGCCTGGCTCGGATGTGGGAAAGAGTGCCGTAACCCACTACAGGGTACTGGAGCGCTTCGGCTACACCACGCTGGTAGAATGTGTACTGGAAACGGGGCGCACACACCAGATCAGGGCACACATGAAGCACATCGGCCACCCGCTCTTTGCCGACGAGCGCTACGGGGGGATGGACATCCTGCGCGGCAACCGCAGTTCGTCGTACCGGGCCTTTGTCCAGAACTGTTTCGCCACGTGCCCGCGCCAGGCCCTGCATGCCCGCACACTCGGGTTCGTACACCCCACCACCGGGCAGCAGATGGACTTTACCTCAGAGTGGCCTGCCGACATGCAGCAGCTCATAGACCGCTGGCGCGTGTACATCAACGGTACCACCAAAGATACTTTCGCAGACAACTAAAATCAACATAAAAATGAAAGAAATCAAGAGAAATATCGCTATCGTGTGTGGCGGTGACTCGTCTGAGCACGATGTGTCCATGCGTTCGGCGCAAGGGCTGTACTCATTCTTTGATAAGGAACGCTACAACGTATATATAGTAGATGTAAAGGGCCAGGACTGGCATGTGCAGCTGGCCGACGACAGTACGGAGCAGATAGACAAGAACGACTTTACCTTCGTGCATGACGGCCAGGTGGTCGAGTTCGACTACGCGTACATCACCATACATGGCACGCCTGGCGAGAACGGGCTCATGCAGGGCTACTTCGACCTGCTGCACGTTCCCTACTCGACCAGTGGCGTGCTGGTAGAGGCCATGACGTTCGACAAGTATGTGCTGAACAACTACCTGCGCGGGTTTGGCGTCAATGTGGCCGACAGCATCCTCTTGCGCCGTGGCGACGAGGTCAACGAAGAGGCCGTCTCTGCCCGCCTGGGCATGCCCTGCTTCGTGAAACCCGCCAACGACGGCTCCAGTTTCGGCGTGTCCAAGGTGAAGGAGCCCGACCAGCTCGCCGCTGCTCTCAGGGTGGCTTTCATGGAGAGCAATGAGGTGATGGTAGAAAGCTACATGAAGGGTACCGAGCTGTCGATAGGCTGCTACAAGACCGCAGACAAGTCGGTGGTGTTCCCGGCCACCGAGGTGGTTACCAAGAACGAGTTCTTCGACTACGATGCCAAGTATAACGGGCAGGTGCAGGAGATTACGCCGGCCCGGATAGCTCCCGAGACGGCCAAGGCCGTGGCCGACGAGACCAGTCGTATCTATGACATCCTGCACTGTAACGGCATCATCCGCATAGACTACATTATCACCAAGGATGCCGAGGGCCGCGACCGGGTGAACATGCTGGAGATTAACACCACGCCTGGCATGACGCCCACCAGTTTTATCCCGCAGCAGGTAAGGGCCGCCGGGCTCAACATTACCGACGTGCTGACCGATATTGTGGAAAACCAGTTTAAGTAATACCGCCATGGACATTCCCGCTAAGTTTGATCCTATCCGGCCGTTTGAGCCTGCTGAGCTGCCGGCCGTGTACGACCGGCTGCTGGCCAATCCCCAGTTCTGCCAGGTGGTGGCCCATCTGTACCCGCAGGTTCCCATGGAGGCCATTGCCGCCAAGATGCGTGCCTGCAAGACCAACCTGGAGTTTCAGTATGCCTTCTGCTACGACTTCCTCGACAGTCTGCTCAGTAAGCTCAGCGCCGGCTGCGACATCGACGCCTCGCAGGTAGACTGTGGCCGCAACTACACCTTCGTGAGCAACCACCGCGACATCGTACTGGACTCGGCGCTGCTCTCTAAGCTGCTTATAGATGCCGGGTTCAAGACCACCTGCGAGATAGCCATCGGCGACAATCTGCTCGCACTGCCCTGGGTCAAGGACCTGGTGCGCATTAACAAGTCGTTCATCGTAGAGCGTGCGCTGTCTATGCGCGAGATGCTCGTGGCCAGCAAGCGCCTGGCTGAATACATGCACTTCGTGATAGCCGAGAAGCGCGATAACGTGTGGATAGCCCAGCGCGAGGGCAGGGCCAAGGACAGTAACGACCGTACGCAGGAGAGTATCCTCAAGATGATGGCCATGGGTGGCGAGGGCACCGTCCAGGAGCGCCTCGTCCAGTTGCACATCGTGCCGCTGGCCATCAGCTACGAGTACGACCCATGCGACTTCCTCAAGGCCAGCGAGATGCAGCTGCGCCGCGACAATCCGCAGTGGAAGAAAGGCCCCGCCGACGACATCGTGAGTATGCAGACAGGCATTATGGGCTACAAGGGGCGCATACATTACCACTGCGCACCGTGTATCGACGACTACGTGCGCTCGCTGGGCCCCGATACGCCCAAGACCGAACTCTTCAGGCTGATAGCCGAGCACATAGACCGTCAGATATTTGCCGGCTACCGGCTCTATCCGGGCAACTACGTGGCACTCGACCTGCTCCAGGGCGGCAGCGCTTATGCCGGCCACTATACTGAGGCCGAGCGGGCTACCTTTGAGCACTATCTCGACGGCCAGATGGCCAAGGTGACCATCCCGGGCAAGGACGACGACTTCCTGCGCGACCGGCTGCTCCGTATGTACGCCAATCCGGCCATTAACCAGCTTGGCCTATGATGAGGCTGTGGCTATCGGTGATGCTGCTGGCACCGTTGCTTGTGGCGTGTAGCTCCGACAGCTATACCACGGGCGACGGCCGCTACTCGTATATGAGTGCCGACTTTGCCGAGGGGCACTGTGCCACGGCTGGAACCATAGACCGGGTGCTTACCGACGAGGGCGCCACGCTGCAGCTGGCTCCCGTGCTGGCGGCCAAGTGGGCCGCCGTGCCCGACTCTGCCTACCGCCTGCTGCTCTACTACGATTGTCAGGAGGGGGCGGCCACGGTGCGTCCGCGCCAGGCCGTACAGGTGCCTGTGCTGGCTCCGCTATACACGCTGCGCCCCGATACGCTGCGTACGGATCCCCTGACACTTGAGAGTGCCTGGATGAGCACGTCGGGGCGTTACCTCAACCTGAGGCTGGCTCTGAAGACGGGCACACAGGACGGTGTCATGGGCAGGCAGACCATCGGGGTGAGGTGCGACACCACGGCCACGGCCACCGGGCATCGCTATACCTATACCCTGATACACAGTCAGAACGACGTGCCCCAGTATTACACCGCCACGGCCTTTGCCAGCATACCCCTGAGTGACAACGGGCCCCACGACGAGGTGCTGCTGCGGGTCAATACCTACCAGGGACAGACAGAACGCCAGTTCTGACCCGGCGCGCCGCTATCGGCCTTGGCCTATCAGAAATGCGAAGACGCATAACCATCGGCTCTATGGGAGCCGGGGTTATGCGTCTTCGCATATATAATAATAGGTATAAGCGAGGCCACCCTCGCAGTGCTGCCTATACTTTCAGTTTGATGGCCAGCTTGTCCAGCATGTCGCGCGTCATGGCGTCCAGGTCGTACTGAGGGCACCAGTCCCACTCCTGGCGGGCGCAGGTGTCGTCCATACGGTCAGGCCAGCTGTCGGCAATGCGCTGTTTGAGCGGGTCTATGTCGTACACCATCTCAAAGTCAGGCTTGTATTTCTTGATGGCCGCATACACCGTCTCCGGGCCGAAGCTCAGCGAGGCTATGTTGAAGGCGTTGCGGTGAACCAGGCGTGCCGGGTCGGCCTCCATGACCATGATGGCAGCCTTGAGTGCGTCGGGCATGTATATCATGTCCATCAGCGTACCCTCCTTGATGGGGCATACGAAGCGCTCGCCCCTTACGGCCGAGTAGTAGATGTCTACGGCATAGTCTGTGGTGCCTCCGCCCGGCGGCGTGACGTAGGATATGACGCCCGGGAACCTCACGGCACGTGTGTCTACCCCATATTTGTTATGATAGTAATCGCTCAGCAGCTCGGTGGTTACCTTGGTAACGCCATACATGGTGCGTGGGCGCTGTATGGTGTCCTGCGGCGTGTTTACATGCGGTGTCGAGGGGCCGAAGGAGCCTATCGAGCTGGGCGTAAACACGGCACACCCCTGCTCGCGGGCCACCTCCAGGATGTTCCAGAGCCCGTCTATGCCTATCTTCCAGGCCAGCCGGGGCTTGGACTCGGCCACTACCGACAGCAGGGCGGCCAGGTTGTATATGGTGTCTATCTGGTACTGGCGTACCACGTTGGCTATCATCTCGCCGTTGGTCACATCGGCTTCGGCTGCCGGTCCGCCGTCCAGCAGTTCGCCCTTAGGCTCGGCACCCTTGATGTAACCAGCCACCACATGGCTGCCTCCGTAAATTTTGCGCAACTCCCGGGTGAGTTCAGAACCTATCTGCCCGGTAGAACCGATTACTAATATATTTTTCATGCTTGGTTGTGATTTAATTTATTGGGTGCAAATTAACTAATTTTTTTCGACACCACACCATAAATCGTCAGAAAAAAAATATTTTCAGATAGCTTTTGTAAAAAATAACACGAAAGGCTTCGTGTTGTCGGAAATAATTAGTTAATTTGCAGCTGTCAGTGTAAACTAAAACGTGAATAACATGTACGGAAAGATTAAAGAGGAGCTTACCACAGCTCTTGCGAACCTGAAAGAAGCAGGCCTTTACAAGGAGGAGCGTATCATAGAGAGCCCACAGGGCGCCGCCATCCAGGTAAAGGGTAAGGAAGTACTCAACTTTTGTGCCAACAACTATCTGGGACTGTCCAACCATCCGCGCCTGATAGAGGGCG
The DNA here is from genome assembly GCA_934183135.1 of uncultured Prevotella sp. Classification (GTDB taxonomy): domain Bacteria; phylum Bacteroidota; class Bacteroidia; order Bacteroidales; family Bacteroidaceae; genus Prevotella. The sequence continues at coordinate 20,939 of CAKPRX010000005.1, read as the reverse complement.
CCAAGCGCATGATGGACCGCCGCGGCTTCGGCATGTCCTCGGTGCGCTTTATATGCGGTACGCAGGACATACACAAGGAACTGGAGAACGCCATAAGCGCTTACTTCCATACCGAGGACACCATCCTGTACGCCGCGTGCTTCGACGCTAACGGCGGACTGTTTGGCTCGTTCCTCACAGACCAGGATGCCATCATATCCGATGCCCTGAACCACGCGTCCATCATCGATGGCGTGCGCCTGTGCAAGGCCAAGCGCTACCGGTACGCCAATGCCGATATGGCCGAGCTGGAGAAATGTCTGCAGGAGGCTCAGGCCCAGCGCTTCCGTATCATCTGTACCGACGGCGTGTTCTCCATGGACGGCAATGTGGCTCCTATGGACAAGATATGCGACTTGGCCGACAAGTACGATGCCCTGGTGATGGTCGACGAGTCTCACTCGGCCGGTGTGGTAGGTGCCACGGGCCACGGAGTGAGCGAGCTGACGCATACGTATGGCCGGGTAGATATATATACGGGCACCCTGGGCAAGTCGTTCGGCGGCGCGCTCGGTGGGTTTACCACCGGCCGTAAGGAGATTATCGACATGCTGCGCCAGAGCAGCCGCCCATACCTGTTCTCTAACTCGCTGGCTCCGGCCATCATCGGTGCCAGCCTGGAGGTGTTCAAGATGCTGTCCGAGGACAACAGCATACACGACAGGCTGGTCGAGAACGTCAACTACTTCCGCGACAAGATGCTGGCCGCCGGCTTTGACATCAAGCCCACGCAGAGTGCCATCTGCGCAGTGATGCTCTACGATGCCCCGCTGTCTCAGCGCTATGCCAACCGCCTCTTGGAGGAGGGCATCTACGTCACGGGCTTCTACTATCCCGTCGTTCCTAAGGGCGAGGCCCGCATCCGTGTCCAGCTGTCGGCTGCCCACACCCGCGAGCAGCTCGACAAGTGTATAGCCGCCTTTGTCAAGGTGGGCAAGGAACTGGGCGTACTCAAGTAGGGCGCCGATAGGATGCTGGCCGTCGGCCAGCGCTATAACAGCAGCGACCGCAGGCTTTCTCAGAGGAAACCTGCGGTCGCTTGCGTAGTAGGCCCTGCCAGTCTGATGCTGGCGGATAATGCACTGACGGTCATTGTAAGGATTTTTCTGATAATGTATATTTATACATTTTGGGCGTTTGGCCGCCGGGCGAGGGCTTTTTGGCCTTCCACCATTTGTCTGTACGCTCGCCGAGGGTGCTGCGGTGGCTAAAACGGCCGTTTTCAGACTACCCGAAAACCATCATTTTTTCGCTCGCGATGGTCATTAGAATCGTAATGACCATCGCGAGCAAAAAAATGACCATCGCGGCGACCCTGAAAACTGTCCTCGAAAGTGCCGGAAACAGCGGCGAAAAACGCACTAAATGGCCCTGTTTTGTAAAAGGTTGTTACTTTTGCTGTCCTCGCGATGCCCCGAAACGCCCCCGATGACCCCAAAAACAGTCCTGGATTATTGAAAAATTCCGGAAAATATGCCCCGAAAAGGGGGTGTTACGACTGTATATTTATACATTACGCCCTCGCGTTTTGCATAAATATACAGCCGTGTGTAAAGGTTTTTCGCATTTGCGGTCGCCCTCCCCGTTACCGCTTGAGCGTGCTTGCGGCAAGGCGGATGGTAATGTGGTAAGAGCCAGTTTCGCTATTTCCCGTATAAGCATGGTACCAGGGGTAGAGCGTGTGCTGGGGCGACTCGTACCACCCACCCTTGCCGACATGGCTATGACGCTCAGGAGGGCAGACGTTGCCCTCGCGCCCTTTAGGGTTTACCTGTGGCTCGCTCGTGTTGTAGGCAAAAAGGTCGGAGCACATCTCCAGGTAGTTGCCCGACAGGTCGTAGAGCCCCAGGGCGTTGGGTTTCTTCTTCCCGTAGTGATGGCTTGTCCTGCTCTTGTCCAGGTTGCCTCCGTACCAGGCCACTTCATCGGCATCGTTGCTGCCGCTATAGCGGTAGGGAGGCTTGGGCTTGCCCTCGTTGGCAGCATATTCCCACTCGGCTTCGGTGGGAAGACGAAATTCCTGGCCGGTAAAGTCGTTGAGACGCTTTAGGAAAGTCTGGATGTCCTTGCAGCTCATGCGGCTTTGGACATAGTCATTCCCCAAGGGATTTTTGGTATAAAACTCGTAAGTACCCTCCCACCAGTGGTCATTCATAAAGGCATCCCACAGGGCTTGGCTCAGCTCGTACTTACAGATATAGTAGCTGTCCAGGGTTATCTGTCGCACGGGCTCCTTGTATCTGCAGGTGTCGCAGCCCGCGGTGAACGTGCCGCCCCTGACCAGGACCATGTTGTCCGTCAGCCAGGCTGCCAGTCGCCGCTGGTGGGCTGTCATGTCAAACTGCTCCTGGTACGAGAGCACCTTGCGCGGAGCGGCCTTGCGGTTCGCGGCCGTCTTGGCAGATGCCTTCCTGGCAGTGCTTACGATGGGCTTGTGCTTGATGATGCCCTGGGCAGAGCCTCTGGCAGCCATGGCCGCCAGAAAGATGAGGGCGACAGCTATCTTCTTCATGGCCACTATGGTTAGATACTCTCCAGAACCCGTTTGAGCACCACCTCGGCACTTATCTCACGGTTGGCAGCCTCGGGGATGACCAGCGAGTGGTCGCTCTCGATGACATCGTCGGTCACGATGAGGCCACGGCGCACGGGCAGACAGTGCATGAAGTAGCCGTTGTTAGTCCAGCTCATGTGCTCGGTGTCTATGGTCCAGCCCATGTCCTTGCTCAGTATCTGGCCATAGTCGGCCGGCCGCGTAACACCCGGACAGCTCCAGTTCTTGGCGTACACGAAGTCGGCGCCGTCGAGTGCGCGGCGCTGGTCGTACTCCACGCGGGCGTTGCCCACGTACTTGGGGTCCAGCTCATAGCCCTCGGGCTGTGTGATGACAAAGTCTACGTCGGCCGCGTTCATCCACTGGGCGAAACTGTTGGGCACAGCCTGTGGCAAGGCCCTGCAGTGAGGCGCCCAGGTAAGCACCACCTTGGGGCGGGCCGTGGCCTGGTGCTCGCTGATGGTGATAAGGTCGGCAAAGGCCTGCAGCGGATGTACCGTGGCCGTCTCCATGGCCACTACCGGCTTGCCGCTGTACTTGACAAACTGGTTGACGATGGTCTCGGCATAGTCGAAGTCGCGGTCCTTGAGGCCCGCAAACGAGCGCACGGCTATGATGTCGCAGTAGCAGGCCATCACGGGGATGGCCTCAAGCAGATGCTCGCTCTTGTCGCCGTCCATGATGACGCCCCGCTCGGTCTCCAGCTTCCAGGCGCCAGCATTTACGTCGAGCACTATCACGTTCATGCCCAGGTTCATGGCCGCCTTCTGCGTGGAGAGGCGCGTGCGCAGGCTGTTGTTGAAGAATATCATCAGCAAGGTCTTGTTCTTGCCCAGCGACTGGTACGCGAAACGGTTAGCCTTGACCTCCTGTGCCTCGGCGAGGGCTTTGCCCAGGTCGCCGATGTCCTCTACATTGAAAAAAGTTCTCATAGTGTTTATCCTTTCTATTTGTTTTTATGCTGTCAGTATGCTCAGGCGCGGGTCTGTCCGTCGCCGTCTATGAGCCACTTGTAAGTGGTTATCTCCTCTAAGCCCATGGGGCCGCGCGGGCCTAACTTCTGGGTGCTGATGCCTATCTCGGCCCCCAGGCCGAACTGCGCCCCGTCGGTAAAGCTGGTGGGCGCGTTCCAGTAGACGCATGCCGCGTCGGCCTGTTGCTGGAAGCGTCGGGCCTCCTTGGCGTCGGCCGTGATGATACACTCGCTGTGCCCCGACCCGTAGCGGCTTATGTGAGCCAGGGCCTCGTCGATGGAGTCTACCGTCTTGACCCCCATCTGGTAGCTCATAAACTCGGTGCTGTACACCGCGTCCTCGTCGGCAGGCGCTATGGTGTCTGCGTAGGGGTAGTCCGTCAGAGCCTGGGCCGCGCGGGCATCGGCATGTATGCGCACCTGCTTGCTGGCCATGGGAGCCACCAGCGCAGGCAGGTCGGCCAGCCTACTGCTGTGGATGATGAGCGTGTCGAGCGCGTTGCATACGCTTACCCGCCGCGTCTTGGCGTTGACGATGATGCGGGTGCCCATGGCCACGTCGCCCGTGCGGTCAAAGTAAGCGTGAACCACCCCCGCCCCGGTCTCTATGACCGGCACCTTGGCCGTGTCGCGTACAAAGTGGATAAGCCGCTTTCCGCCACGCGGTATGCACAGGTCTATGTAGCCCGTGGCCTGCAGCATGGCGGCCGTGGCCTCGTGGGTGGCCGGCAGCAGTGCCACTACCGACTGGCTGATGCCCTGGGCAGCCAAGATGCTGTGTATCAGGGCCACGATGGCCCTGTTGGAGTGGTCGGCGTCGCTTCCGCCTTTGAGCACGCAGACATTGCCGCTCTTGAAGCAGAGCGCGAACACGTCAAAGCTGACATTGGGGCGCGCCTCGTAGATGATGCCGATGACCCCGAAGGGCACCGACACCTTGCGGAGCCTGAGCCCGTTGGCCAGGGTGCGCTCGGCCAGGGTGTGGCCCAGCGGCGAGGGCAGGGTAGCCACATGGCGCATGTCGGCGGCTATCCCCTCTAAGCGCTCGGGGGTGAGCAGCAGCCTGTCGTACAGCGGGTTGGCCCTGTCCATACGTGCCAGGTCCTCGGCGTTGGCTGCCAATAGCTCCTCGCGGTGCGTGCCGATGGCATCGGCCAGCGCCAGCAGTACGGCGTTCTTCTGGCCGTCGGTCAGCAGGGCCAGCTGTCGGCTGGCCGCCTTGACCTGTTCAAAGATGGTAGTCAGAGTATTCATAAGAGTTTACTGTTTTTCGGGTTCGGTCATGCAGAGATAGTCGTAATGTACGATGGGGCGCACGTTGTGATGGCCTACCAGCGTGCGGGCCTCGTCGGCCCCGTAGCCGCTGCGCCCTATGGCGATGCGCTGACCGTCGGGTCCTATGATGCTCACGATGTCGCCCTCCTCGAAGTCGCCCTCTACCGAGGTTACGCCCACCATGAGCAGACTCACGGCCCGTTCGCCAGACAGCGCGTGGGCCGCCTGTGCGTTAATGTGTATGTCGCCCTTGGCAAAGCTCTCGCTGTGGGCTATCCACTTCTTCACGCCCGACGTGGCCGCAGTCCGGGCCCTGAAGGTGGTATGCGGCGTGGTGTCCGGGTGGCTCATCAGGTCTACCAGGATGTTGGCGCGCTTGCCGTTGGCTATCATCACCTCGATGCCCTCGTCGGCCACCTTGCGGGCTATCGAGCTCTTGGTGAGCATACCGCCGCGGCCAAAGCCGCTCTTCTCGCGACTGATGTACTGGCTCAGGTCGCGGTCGGCCGAGACCTCGGTTATCAGGTGCGAGGCAGGGTCCGACGGAGCCCCGTCGAATATGCCGTCTACATTACTCAGGATGATGAGCCGGCAGGCGTCCATCATGGTGGCGATGAGACCCGACAGCTCGTCGTTGTCGGTAAACATCAGCTCGGTAACGCTCACCGTGTCGTTCTCGTTGACAATGGGTACTACGCCATTGTCAAGCATCACCGACAGGCAAGCCCTCTGGTTGAGGTACTCGCGCCGCGAGGCGAAGTTCTCTTTCATCGTGAGCACCTGGCCCACGTGCAGCTGGTACTCCCTGAACAGGTCGTAGTACAGGTTGATGAGCTTGGCCTGGCCCAGGGCCGAGAACAGCTGTCTCTGGGCCACCTGGTCCATGTGGCGGTCTGTATGCAGCTCGCCACGGCCGCTTGCCATGGCACCACTCGATACCAAGATAATCTCGAAGCCCTGTGCGCGGAGCCAGGCCACCTGGTCTACGATGGCCGACATGGTGGTTACATCCAGTTTGCCATCTGCGCGGGTCAGCACGTTGCTGCCCACCTTAATAACTATGCGTTCTGCCATGATATAGGTTCGTTCTATTTGTATTCCTAACATCTGCAAAAATACTGAAAAAAGTCGACATGGTGGCGAATTGTGACCATTTTCTGCCTATTTAGTACTCGCATGACACGGCAGAGGGCCATTTGCTTACAATAGGCGAGATCTAAAAGTAAAAAGGTAAAAGGGTAAAAAAGTAAAAAGCGCAGCCTGCGAGCGGGTGGTAGCCCCCAGCCCCCAAGGGGGATATTATAAAGCATAAAGGGATGGCAAGGAGAGATAACGACCGACCATTATCTCGCGAAAGATGGCTCCCAACGCACTAAAGACGGCTCCGGGAAACGTAAAGGTCGGTCTTTCTTTTCCCGCGATGGCCGCAGGCGCAGTGGCGCAGCCTTCCAAGCAGCGCTTTTTACCTTTTTACTTTTTTACCTTTTTACTTTTCAAGTCCCGCGGCTTACAGCTCGATGCCGTCGAGCAGTTGCAGATAGGTGGCGATGGCCTGCTCTATCTCGCTCACCCTTATGAACTCGTCGGCAGAGTGCGAGCGCGCCGAGTCGCCCGGCCCCAGCTTGAACGAGGGCCACGACATGAGGGCCTGGTCGCTCAGCGTGGGCGACCCGAAGGGCTTCAGGCCCAAGTGTACGCACCGCTGTACCAGCGGGTGGCTCTCCGGAATGTGCGAGGAACGGAGGTGGAAGGAGCGGGCGCTCACGTCCGACTGTACGTGACGGCTAACCAGCTCGTAGACCTCCTGGTTGGTGTAGTACTCGTTAGTGCGCACATCGACAACCATACGGCACTCGTCGGGAACCACGTTGTGTTGCGTGCCGGCGTTGACCACGGTGACCTGCATGGTGGTGGGGCCAAGGAAGGGACTCACCCTGTCAAACCGGTAGTGGCGTATCCACTCCATGTCGTCCATGGCCCGGTAGATGGCGTTGATGCCCTCGTTGCGGGCGGCGTGCCCGCTCTTGCCGTGGGCCACCAGGTCGAGCACCATGAGGCCCTTCTCGGCTATGGCAGGCTGCATGCCCGTAGGCTCGCCCACGATGGCCACGCTGACGGGCGGCAGCAGCGGCAGGGCGCGCCTGATGCCGTTAACCCCCGACACCTCTTCCTCGGCCGAGGCTAAGTATATCAGGTTGTAGGCCCTCGGCCTGCCGGCCATGGCGCGGAACACCTGCAACAGCGACACCAGTCCGCCTCCGCAGTCGTTGCTGCCCAGTCCGTAGAGCGTGTCGCCCTCGAGCGTGGGGCTGTAGGGGTTGCGTGTCCAGCTGTCTACTGGTTTCACGGTGTCTATGTGGGCGTTGAGCAGCAGGGTGGGGCGGGCGCTGTCGTAGTGTGGGGCCACCACCCAGAGGTTGTTGGCCTCGCGGCGGTAGTCCAGCCCGTAACTGTCCATGTACTGCGCCATCGTGTCGGCAGCCGCGTCCTCGCTGCGGCTTACCGACGGCGTGGCTATGAGAGCCCTCAGCAGAGCGAGGGCGTCGGCGGTTAATTTATGTGTATCCATAACAGCGGCAAAATTAAGAAAAAACGGCAATTTATTTCGTTCTTTTACCAGAAATCTTTATCTTTGCATAAATATATATAATCGTCATGCGTATGCAAACCAATAGTCATCTTTCGGTGCTAATCCATGATCTTGCCAAGAAGTACGGCGGGCGCGCGGCCCTCACCTTCCAGAACTTTGGTGACAACAAGTGGAAGACCATCTCTTGGAACCAGTTTTCCCTAAGAGTTAAGCAGGTGAGCAATGCCCTCCTTAATCTGGGCGTGAAGCCCCAGGAAAACATAGCCGTATTCTCGCAGAACTGCGTGCAGTATCTTTACACCGACTTCGGTGCCTATGGTGTGCGTGCCGTGAGCATCCCCTTCTATGCCACCAACAGCGAGCAGCAGATACTTTATGTCCTGAACGACGCCCAGGTGCGTTTCCTCTTTGTGGGCGAACAGGAACAGTACGACAAGGCCCTCCGCGTCTTCCACCTCTGTCCCACGCTCGAACGTATCATCGTTTTCGACAGCAGTGTCAACATCGACACCCACGACAACAATGCCCTGTACTTCCACGACTTCATCCAGCTGGGCGAGGGACTTCCCCGCCAGAGCGAACTGGAGCAGCTGTGGCAGGCGGCCTCTTACGACGACATCTGCAACATACTCTATACCAGTGGCACTACCGGCGAGAGCAAGGGCGTGGTGCTTACCTACGGCCAGTACCATGCCGCCCTGGAGGCCAATGACAAGTGTGTCTGCGTGGGCGAGGACGACCGGGTTATCGACTTTCTGCCCTTCACCCACATCTTCGAGCGTGGGTGGGCTTACCTCAGCCTCAGCGAGGGAGCCGAGCTTATCGTGAACACTTATCCGCAGCGCATACAGCAAGCTATGCGCGAGACTCACCCTACGTGTATGTCGTCGGTTCCCCGCTTCTGGGAGAAAGTCTATATAGCCGTCAAGGACCGCATGGACCGTGCCGGGGGCGTACAGCGCCGTCTCTTCGAGCGCGCCCTTACCGTCGGCCGCCGCTATAACGTCGAGTATCTGGCCCGTGGCAAGCGTCCGCCCATGGGGCTGGCGCTCGAGTACCGCCTGTACGACCGTCTGGTACTCAGTCTGGTACGGCGGCAGATAGGACTGGAGCATTCCAATATCTTCCCGACGGCCGGTGCAGCCGTGTCGCCCGAGGTCGAGGAGTTCGTACACTCCATAGGCATCTGCATGATAGTGGGCTACGGACTCACGGAGAGCCTGGCCACCGTGTCGTGCGACCGCAAGGGACAGCCCTATACCATAGGCTCGGTGGGAAGACCCATTGACAGCATACAGATCAAGATAGGCGACAACGATGAGGTGCTCCTCAAGGGCCCCACCATCACCCGCGGTTACTACAAGCGCGACAATGCCAACGCTGAGGCCTTTGATGCCGACGGCTTCTTCCATACCGGCGACGCTGGCTATCTGAAGGATGGCGAGCTGTTCCTGAAAGAACGTATAAAGGACCTCTTTAAGACGTCCAACGGTAAGTATATAGCCCCGCAGATGGTCGAGTCGACACTGCTGGTAGACAAGTTTGTCGACCAGGTGGCCATCATCGCCGACCAGCGTAAGTTTGTGTCGGCCCTTATCGTTCCCGACTTCAGACTGCTCGAAGAGTATGCCCGCGATAACCACATCCCCTTTGCCTCGCGCGAAGAGCTGTGCGCCAATGGGCGCATCCACCAGATGATGGAGGAGCGTATACAGACCCTGCAGCAGGCCTTGGCCCACTACGAGAAGGTCAAGCGGTTTACCCTGCTGCCCAAGCCGTTTGCCATGGACAGCGGCGAACTTACCAATACCCTTAAACTGAAACGGCCGGTCGTCTACAAGAACTACAAGGAGACGATCGACAAGATGTACGAAGACTAAAATGATAACAAGCGACCAGTTGAAAGATGTTATGGAGCGCACCGACGCGCTGGCCCATTATCTTAACATCGACCAGAAGAAAGTAGAATTTGAGGAGGAACAGCTCCGGACACAGGCACCCGACTTCTGGGATGACCCGAAGCGTGCCCAGGAGCAGATGAAGAAAGTCAAGGGCATAGAGCGATGGCTCAAGGACTACCAGGAAGCACGGCAGTATGCCGATGAGCTGCAGCTGGCTTTCGAATTCTTCCATGACGACATGGTAACCGAGGACGAGGTAGATGCCGACTATGCCAAGGCCATCAAGGCCATCGAGGACTTGGAGCTCAAGAACATGCTCCGCCAGAAGGAAGACCCTATGGACTGTGTCATGAAAATCAACTCGGGCGCCGGGGGTACCGAGAGCCAGGACTGGGCATCCATGCTCATGCGTATGTATATGCGCTGGGCCGAGGCCCACGGCTACAAGGTGCGTGTGGCTGACCTCCAGGAAGGCGATGAGGCCGGCATCAAGAGCGTAACGATGGAGATAGAGGGCGGCGAGTATGCTTACGGCTACCTGAAGAGCGAGAACGGAGTACACCGGCTGGTCCGCGTGTCGCCCTTCAATGCTCAGGGCAAGCGCATGACCAGCTTTGCCAGCGTATTCGTATCTCCCCTGGTCGACGATACCATCGAGGTGGTGGTAGAGCCCGCCCGCCTGTCATGGGATACATTCCGCTCCAGCGGTGCCGGTGGCCAGAACGTCAATAAGGTGGAGTCGGGCGTGCGCCTGCGTTATCAGTACGAGGACCCCGATACCGGCGAGAAGGAAGAGATACTCATCGAGAACACAGAGACACGCGACCAGCCCAAGAACCGTGAGAACGCGCTCCGTCTCCTCAAGTCGCAGCTCTACGACCGCGCCATGAAGAAGCGCCTGGAGGCCAAGGCCAAGATAGAGGCAGGCAAGAAAAAGATAGAGTGGGGTAGCCAGATACGCAGTTACGTCTTCGACGACCGCCGTGTCAAGGACCACCGTACCAACTACCAGACCGGCGATGTCGACGGCGTGATGGACGGTAAGATTGACGGCTTCATCAAGGCTTACTTAATGGAGTTTCCCGTTACTGACGAGGAGTAGCGGTACAGCAGATAACATTAACCTAATAAATAAAACAACTATGAGCGAAAAAAGTAAAATCCGTCGTGCCAAGGCTGCGGCCAGGCAGGAGAAGGAAGGTAAGAATGTCATCAAGTGGCTGGTGGTATGTATGGCCATACTGGCCATAGCGTTTATGGCTTACTATATGGCTATGATGGCATGAGCGGGCAGGAGATAGAACGTAAGTTCCTGGTTCGGAAAGGCAACGCGTACAAGCGCGCTGCCTTTTCTTGTAGCCGCATCCAGCAGGGCTACATTCCTGCTGACGGCGCCACGGTGCGCGTGCGTGTCCGCGACGACCGGGCATACCTTACCATCAAGAGCCGTTCCCAGGACGGGGGACTGAGCCGCTACGAGTTCGAGAAAGAGATTACCCTCGACGAGGCCCACCATCTGCTGGGCCTGTGTAAGGGCGGTGTCATCGACAAGAGCCGTTACCTGGTTAAGAGTCCCGATGGCCACCATGTCTTTGAGGTCGACGAGTTCTATGGCGACAACGCCGGCCTGGTTATGGCCGAGGTGGAGCTGGCTGCCGTTGACGAGCCCTTTGCTAAACCCGATTTCGTGGCCCTCGAAGTTACCGGCGACCGCCGTTTCTATAACTCTAACCTGCTGCGTTGCCCCTTCTGTATCTGGCGAGACACGCTGCCAGAAGAATACCGATGACCGTGCCGATAGCCACGCCTATCGAGTCGGCCGCAAAGTCCATCCAGTCGCCGCTGCGTCGGCCTCCTGTACAGTAAGCCTGCACTATCTCTATCAGACCGCCCATCAGGACCGGCAGCACGATGGCCCCGACTATCGTCCGGGGCCACGCCACCCTGCGGTTGTTCCTCAGCTGTTCGGCCCAGATAACCGTACATAGTCCGCCGTACATCACCAGGTGCGTCCACTTGTCTATCAGCCGTACATGGCTCAGCGGAGTCTCCGGGATGGGCATCAGGCAGAGTACCCAGATAATGATGACACATGCCGTGGTAAACGGGTAATGTCTTGCCAAAATCCATAAATTTTTCATATTTGCTTCCATTTTTGTAACAAAAGTAAATAAAAAATTATACTTTTGCATTAAAATTCGTAGTTTTTTATCAATAAAATTTTCGCAGCGGCTATGCCTGTTGTCCTGTGTATGGCCCGTGTGGGGCCGATGACCGGGGCTCCTGGCGTGATGACTGCCGGAAACAAGGAGATGATGATGACAGAAAAGAGAGGTAACTTTGGAAGCGAACTGGGCATGATTTTAGCCACCGCCGGCGGTGCCGTGGGCCTGGGCAACGTGTGGCGCTTCCCCTATATGGTCGGCGAGAATGGCGGAGCCGCCTTTATCCTGGTATATCTGGCCTGTGTGCTCGTCTTGGGCATACCCTGTATGCTGTCCGAGCTTATTATAGGTAGGCATGGCGCAGCCAATACCTACCGCGCTTACTCCAAGGTGGCGCACGGCAGCGCCTGGAAGTACGTGGGCCTGCTGGGCGTGTTTACAGCGTTTCTTATCATGGGCTATTACGCCGTGGTGTCGGGCTGGTGCCTCCAGTACGTGTACGCCTCGCTCTTCGGCCAGCTCAGTGGCTCTCCACAGTATGTTAGCGACTACTTCTCAGACTTTTCGGCCGACCCGCTGCGCCCCGTGTTGTGGACGGTGGTTATCATCTTTATAGCTTACTTCGTGATAATCCATGGCATCAGAGGCGGCATAGAGAAAGTTTCCAAGCTGCTCATGCCCACCCTGTTCGTGCTGCTGCTCGTCATCGTGGTGGCGTCGTGCCTGCTGCCTGGGGCTGACCGAGGCATAGAGTTCCTGTTCATGCCCGACTTTGCCAAGCTGGACAGCAACGCTTTCTTAGGGGCTCTGGGGCAGTCGTTTTACTCCCTGAGCATCGCCATGGGCTGCATCTGTACCTACGCGTCGTACTATAAACGGCAGACTAACCTCCTGAAGTCGGCCGTGCAGGTCTCGGTGGTCGACACCTTTGTGGCCATCCTGGCCGGACTGATGATATTTCCCGCCGCGTTCTCCGTAGGTGTCAACCCGGGTAGCGGCCCATCATTAGTGTTTATCACCCTGCCCAACGTGTTCAACCAGGCTTTTGCCGGGCTACCCATCCTGGGCGACGTGGTGTCCGTGCTGTTCTACGCGCTGCTCTCCCTGGCCGCCGTAACCTCCCTGATGTCGCTCCATGAGGTGAGCACGGCTTTCTTTTACGAAGAGTGCCACGTGTCGCGCCGCACGGGAGCCCTGGTGGTTACCCTGGGCAGCCTGGTGATAGGCGCGTTCTGCTCGCTGTCGCTCGGCGCGGCCGACTGGCTGGTCGTTGGCGGGCGGTCGCTGTTTGACTGGTTCGACTTCATTACCGGCCAGATATTCCTGCCCATCGGCGGATTTCTGACCTGTATCTTCATAGGCTGGGTGGTGCCTCGCCAGCTGGTACACGATGAGTTTACCAACTGGGGAACCGTGTCGCGCGGCTTCTTCACCATCTACCTGGTGGCCGTGAGGTTTGTCTGCCCGCTGGCCATCCTGGCAGTATTTCTCCATCAACTCCATATAATCTAAGTAATCACGATGGCGACAACCAACAGCGAAAGAGGGCATTTCGCGACCAAGATAGGCGTTATCCTGGCCACGGCCGGCTCGGCCATAGGACTGGGCAATGTGTGGCGGTTTCCCTATATGGCCGGACAGGACGGCGGCGCTGCCTTTATCCTTATATATATAATATGTATAGTGGTGCTGGGCATACCCGGCATGATAGGCGAGTTTGTCATAGGCCGCCACTCGGCCGCCAATGCGGCCCGGGCTTACCGCAACCTGGCCCCTGGAGGTCCCTGGCGCTTCGTGGGACTGATGGGAGTTGTCACCTCGATGATTATACTGGGCTTCTATGCCGTGGTGGCCGGCTGGTGCCTGCAGTACCTGGTGGCCTCGGTGGCCGGACAGCTCCAGGGCGACGCCGCCTATGTGAGCAGCTACTTCCAGGAGTTCTCGGCCCACCCCGTCTATCCCGTGCTGTGGACCGTGGCCTTTATCCTGCTTACCCACATGGTGGTGGTGCGCGGCGTAAGGGGCGGCATCGAGAAGACGTCCAACTTCCTGATGCCCGCGCTCTTCGTACTGCTCATAGTGATAGTCATAGCCTCGTGCAGCCTGCCCGGTGCCATGCGGGGGATAGACTTCCTGTTCAACCCAGACTTCAGCAAACTTACCCGAAGCGTCATGCTCGACGCGCTGGGCCAGTCCTTCTTCTCCCTGTCGCTCGGCACGGCCTGCCTGTGTACCTATGCGTCGTACTTCAGCCGCCAGACCAACCTGGGAGCCTCTGCCTTCAAGATAGCAGGTATCGACACGCTGGTGTCTATCCTGGCCGGACTGATGATATTTCCCGCGGCTTTCTCCGTGGGCGTCAACCCCGACAGCGGGCCGTCGCTTATCTTCATCACGCTGCCCAATGTGTTCCAGCAAGCCTTCTCGGCCCTGCCCGGAATGGGCTATGTGGTGGGCATACTGTTCTATGCGCTGTTGTCGCTGGCTGCCCTTACCTCTACCATATCCATGCACGAGATAGGCACGGCCTACTTCTACGAGGAGTTGCACATCAGCCGTAAGCAGGGTGCCTGGATGGAGACCGCGGCCTGCATAGTCATAGGCATCCTGTGCTCGCTGTCCATGGGGGCTGTAGACAGCCTGGCCGTGGCGGGCCTGCCGCTCCTGGATGCCTGCGACTACCTTACCTCTAACATCCTCATGCCGCTGGGAGCCCTCTCTACCTCGATATTCTTAGGCTGGTGTGTGCCCAGGAGCGTGCTGCGCGACGAGCTGACCAACTGGGGAACCCTCCGGGCCACCTTCTTCCGCGTATGGCTCTTCGGCATACGCTTTGTGAGTCCTGTGTGTATCCTGCTGGTGTTCCTTCACCAGATGGGCATCGTATAGTCTGTAGCCCGTAGTACCCATAACCTGACCGATAGCCATGCCCCGACGACCCATATACCTGAACCGTAGCGACCGGATGGCCCTGGCGCTCTTGGCGCTGGTGGCCTTGGCGGCGCTGATAATCCTGTGGGGTACGGGGGGCGATATGGGCCATACCCCGGCGGTGGCGGCCGACAGCATGGGCGTGGCCGGCAGCCCCGCAGCCATGGCTCCGCATGGGGAATATACCTATGCCGCGGGGGAACGCAGGGCAAGGCTCACCGCGTTTGACCCCAATACGGCCGACAGCACCCAACTGCTACAGCTGGGCCTACAGCCCTGGCAGGTGCGCAGCATATACCGATACCGGGCCCATGGCGGGGTGTTCCGCCGCCCGTCAGACTTTGCCCGCCTGTATGGCCTCACCGCGGGTCAGTACCGTGCGCTCGAGCCTTACATCCGCATCTCGGCCGACTACCGTCCGGCCGCCGATGTCTACGCCCGTCCGGAGCCTGCTGAGCCACTGGCCCGCGACACGCTGCGCTATCCCGTCAAGCTGAAACCTACCGAGCGGGTGGCGCTCAACACGGCCGACACCACGCTGCTCAAGCGCGTGCCCGGCATAGGCAGCTACTATGCCCGCCGCATCGTGAGCTACCGCCAGCGGCTGGGTGGCTACGTCAGCGTGAGCCAGCTGGCCGAGATTGAGGGCATGCCCGCCGAGGCTATGGCCTACTTTACCGTCGATGCCAGCCACATCCAGCGCCTCCGTATCAACGAGCTGACGCTGGCCCAGCTGCGCCGCCACCCCTATATAGACTATCTGCAGGCCCGCGACATCTGCGACTATCGCCGGCTCAAGGGCCCCATCGCCAGTCTGGCCCAGCTACGCCTGCTCCACGTCTTCCCCGAGGCGGCCCTCGACCGGCTGCGCCCCTATATAGAGTTCTGACCGCTACGATGGTACCTGTAAACAGCACAGCGGCTGCCCAGTAACACCTGGGCAGCCGCCGTGCTGTTAGTATAGCGCTTATTCTACCGTGACACTCTTGGCCAGGTTGCGTGGCATGTCCACGTTCAGCCCCTTGTCTACCGCCACGTAGTACGCCAGCACCTGCAGGGGCACCACGCTGAGCAGGGGCACCGTCTCGTTGAGCGTGCGCGGTATCTCGATGACGTTGTCGGCGATGGCGCTCACCTGCTCGTCGCCCTCGGTGACGATGGCCAAGATGCGCCCGTTGCGCGATTTTACCTCCTGCATGTTGCTGATAATCTTCTGGTACAGCTTGTGGTGTGTGGCCAGGAACACGATGGGCATGTCGTGGTCTACCAGCGCTATGGGGCCGTGCTTCATCTCGGCGGCCGGGTAGCCCTCGGCGTGTATGTAGCTTATCTCCTTCAGCTTGAGAGCACCCTCGAGTGCCACGGGATAGTTGAACCCGCGCCCCAGGTACAGGAAGTTGCGCGCATAGGTAAACGTCTTGGCCAGGTCGGCTATCTTGGGTGTCTGCTCCAGCACCTTCTTCATCTTGTCGGGCATGCAGGCCAGCTCCGCGATGATGTTCTGGTACTCGGTGTCGGCCAGGGTGCCCAGTTCGTGGCCCAGTGCCAGCGCCAGCAACGTGAGCACCGTTACCTGTCCGGTAAAAGCCTTGGTGCTGGCCACGCCTATCTCCGGGCCCACGTGTATGTAGATGCCTGTGTCGGTTTCGCGGGCTATAGAGGAGCCCACGCCGTTGACGATGCCGAAGATGAGCGCGCCGTGGGCCTTGGCCAGTTTGACGGCAGCCAGTGTGTCGGCCGTCTCACCGCTCTGGCTGATGGCGATGACCACGTCGCCCGGCTCGATGACGGGGTCGCCATAGCGAAACTCGCTCGCGTAGGCCACCTCGACCCGCTTGCGGCACATGCGCTCTATGAGCTGCTTGCCGATGAGGCCTGCGTGCCAGCTGGTGCCGCAGGCTACGATGATGATGTGCTGTGCCTGCATGAGCTGTTGCCTGTATGCGGTCAGTGCCGAGAGTACTATGTGGTTGTGCTCGGGGTGCTGGCGGTCGGCGAAGAGGCGGCCGCTCATGCAGTCGCGCAGACAGGCGGGCTGGTCGTATATCTCCTTGAGCATGAAGTGGTCGAACCCGCCCTTGCTGAGCTTGGATATGTCCAGGTCTACCGTCTTGATGTCGTAGTCGCACGTCTTGTGCTTCAGGTCGATGATGGTGAGCTCTTGCCCGGGCCTTATGTCGGCTATCTGGCCGTCGTCCAGATACACCACCTTGTCCGTATAGGCCACGATGGGCGTGGCGTCGCTCGCTATGTAGTAGTTGGCCTTGTCGGGGCCCACTCCCACTACCAGCGGGCTCGACTGCCGGGCGGCCACGATGTGCGAGGGGTCGCCCTTCTCTATCACGGCGATGGCGTAGGCGCCCACGGCGTCGTTGAGCGCCTGGCATACGGCCGACACGAGGTCCTTGCCGTTCTGCTGGTAGTAAAAGTCGATGAGTTGGGCCAGCACCTCGGTGTCTGTAGAGCTCTTGAACGTGTAGCCCTTGGTTTCCAGCTGTTCCTTGAGTACCTGGAAGTTTTCTATGATACCGTTGTGAACCAGCGCCAGCTCGCCGCTCATGCTTACATGGGGGTGCGCGTTGGCGGCCGACGGCTCGCCGTGGGTGGCCCATCGGGTATGGGCTATGCCGATATGGCCGCTGCAGTCCTTGTCGTTGGCGGCGGCTTCCAGGTTAGTTACTTTGCCTTTGGTCTTGTAGACATTCAGTTTGTCGTTGTCGCTTATCAGGGCCACTCCGGCGCTGTCGTATCCGCGATACTCGAGCTTCTTCAGGCCCTTGATGAGGATGGGGTAAGCCTCCTCGGTTCCGATGTAACCTACTATTCCACACATAATGTTTGTTGTTGTTAATATGGTTGGTGTTGTTTTTTCCCTGTCTTTCTGGTTGTGGCGTGTATCCCCGTGGCGCTATGCCGCAGGGGAGGGGGAGCGGTGGCCATGGGACCGCCGGTGTACTATATGTCGTGTGCGATGGTATAAAAGCAGTTCATTATTAGTCTGAGTGAAACTTACAATATGACTTGTTTTTGTGAATATGCCGACAAAGGTAGTAATAATCT
Source organism: uncultured Prevotella sp. (assembly GCA_934183135.1). Taxonomy (GTDB): domain Bacteria; phylum Bacteroidota; class Bacteroidia; order Bacteroidales; family Bacteroidaceae; genus Prevotella. The sequence continues at coordinate 3,451 of CAKPRX010000005.1, read as the reverse complement.
GTGTAAACAGCTGTCTTTTTGGCAGATATTTTTCTGAATGTATAGACATTTTGCCTTTCTGCCTCCTCGGCTCCATGTGCCGCCACTCTCTGCGATAGGGAGACTGACCTCTATATAAATAAGGTGAGAGGCTGGGGCGGCCGGGGCAAGGAGTGGCGTCCCCGCAACTCTCGAAAAGGGGGCGCAGGATAACGGGCGTGATAGCCATGGCCGCTCATCCCGTTTGGCGCCATGGTCGCCCGGCTGCCATTTTGCCTTTTTTGTTTTCTTGCCTTTTGCCTTTAGCCCGCTGTCCTGTATCGTAAGGATTTTTCTGATAATGTATAAATATACATTTTCGGTGTTTCTCCGTCGGGCGAGGCCGATTCGGCTTTCCGTAGTTAGTCTGTACGCTCACCGGGTGGGCTGGGGTGGAGAAAATGGGCATTTTCGGACCATCTGAAAACGGTCTTTCGGGTGCTCGCGATGGTCATTAGAATCGTAATGACCATCGCGAGCAAAAAAATGACCATCTTGGCGACCCTAAAAACCATCCTCGCCAGAGGCGGAAATAGCGGCGAAAAAATGCGCTAAATGTTCCTATTTTGTAAAAGGTTGTTACTTTTTTGCCCCTCACGATGCCCCAAACGGCCCCCTATGACCCTAAAAGTCGTCCTGGTTTGTTGTTTTTTTCCGGCATTTATGTCCCGGAAAACGGCAGTTGCGACTGTATATTTATACATCATCGTCCCTCGTTTTGCATAAATATACAGTCGTGTGTAAAGGTTTTTCGCCATTTTGGCCAGGGCTATATTCCTCGGAGTCGCCTGCGCCTCATCCTTCTGGGCAAGTCAGCGGCGCCAGTTCTGAATATCCGCCCGGCCTCTGCTGATGGTTTCCGGCACCGTGAGAGGGCGGTCTCGGCGATTTCCGGAGTGGCCGACACCCCTTTTTGGAGCGACGGGAGGTTTCAAAATGAAATTTTTGCCCTGCTGTTAGTAATAAAAATGAAATTTTTGGCCGATTTCCGATAGATTTAGTTTACCTTTGCAGGCATAAATGGTAAGGGTATATACTCTCCCCATTATACCCTTATATTTCTTATAATAACAATTTTGGGGATAAACATTATTAAGTAGTATGAGAAAAGTATACTCAATGCTGGCGCTGTTGCTGACAACAGCGCTGTCGGCCCTTGCGGGGCCACAGGCACCTTTTATTAAGGGAGCCACCATGTACACGGGCAAATCATTTGTAGCCAACTGGGGTAGCGACACCCCCAGTAAGTATCTGCTCAGCGTATATACGTTGGGCGAGGGTGTCGCTCAGGTGACGGAGAATTTCAGCAAGGTTAATCAGAAGGATGGCAAGCTGGACGAGGCTAACCCCGGCATACCCCAGGGGTGGACGGTAGACGTGTCGGCCCACGGCACCACCGACGTGATATACGATGGAAGCACTAACCGTATCTTGCTCGATGCCAACGAAGACCGCGTCGTCACTCCGCTAATGGTTGGCGGCAACATGACCTCCTGCGTGTTCAAGGCCAATATCGTACACGCCGATGGCATTACCAAGGACAACTCGAGTGTGTTCACGGTGAAGGTCTATGACAAGGAGGGCGACCTCCTGACAAGTGGACGGGTCGAGGCCCTGTACTTTGCCAGCCGGCAGGACTTCAGCGTCACCGAGGCGTTTGGCTACACACCTCGCAACGTGGGCCGCATAGAGTTCACGATAGAGAAAGACGAGACGCGCAAGGTGGGCGACATCGCCATCAGCTCTATCACCTATGAGTACAAGTCGCCTAAGTATGTGCTGACAGACCAGGAGGTGGCCGAGGACCACTATACTGTGACCGGGCTGGACCCCGAGGCCGTATATTATTACTATGTAAAGGCACAGGAAGGCACTGAGGTGTCAGACCTGTCGCCCATCATGCTCGTTGACGAGTTCCTGCCCACTACGGCTCTTCCCGCCAGCAATGTTGCGGCCCACTCGTTTACGGCCAACTGGGAGTATCTGCCCAAGTCGGCCGGCTACATCGTACAGGGCTACCGCTATGACGTGGCCAAGACCGCGGGTGTACGCGAGGTGCTGAAGGAGAACTTCTCTAAGTCTACCAAGGGTACCGTGGCCCTGCCCATCACCTATGTGTCTAATCCTGATGACCTGACCGACTGCCCGGGATGGACTGGCCGCAATCTTATCGCTGCCGCAGGTATGCTGGGTGCCAACAGCGGCAGTTTCCGCCCCATGAACCTGTCTTATGTACACTCGCCCGAGATGAACCTCTCGGCCAGCAAGGGTGCCTATACCATTCATGTTAAGGCTCATGGCACCGCTGGCGACCAACTGAGCGTGTACCATGTGGGCTATACGGTAAATGGACAGCTGGTGATGCACAAGCTGAAGTTTGATGCCAACGGCGAGGCAGAGGACACTTGGGAGATGCAGGACGGCGATGGGCAGACCGTGCTCTCGTTTGAGGAGAGCAAGATGAAGCCATTCTTGCTCGATGTGGTCGAGGTAACGCAGAAGATAAATGCGGGCGACGTAACCACCGTGGTTCTGCCCGAGGTGCGTGTCAATGACGGCAAGGCCACATCGTACACGTTTACCGATATGGTTTCCGACAGCCGTTATGGTTACACGGTGAGAGGCTGGCGTGCCGATGACTACAAGAACGAGCTCCTGTCTGACATTTCCAGCTATGTCTATGTCGACCTGAGCTCTACCGACGGTATCAGCAACGGCACCGTGTCTGCCGGCAAGCCTCAGGTCAGCGTCTGCGGTAACACCGCGACAGTGGTCCTTGCCCAGGCTGCGCCCATCTACCTGATAGGCATCAACGGCAGTACCAAGCAGGTGGTGGCAGGTCGTGCCGGTGCCAACACGCTGACCGTAGAGCCTGGCCAGGTGTACATCGTTAAGGCTGGCGGCTATGCTTTCAAGTTTGTAGCTCAGTAAGCCGCATCCTATAGACTTTTGCCGAGGCGGAGCAGAGAGACCGGAGGGTCGCTGCTCCGCCTCGCTTGCTTTCCCCCGTGACTATATATATAAAGAGGTGTAACCATCTTGTGTAATAAACGTAGCCTCCATATATAATAAGGATAACCCTTCGTACAGAGGTGGCCCTTTATGCCAAAATCGCCATAATCCCGGTTTTCCACACGGCCATCCCTGCCTTTTTCGGTCCGTCTCCCCTGTTTCCTCCGGTCTTCTCCGCCCTTAAGGCGATGGCCCATTTTCCCATGTTTGTGTCCTCGGAAAGCGTGAAAAGCCCCTATTTTGTAAATAAACACGAAAAATATGAATGTTTTTGCGATTTTTTTCTCCGATTTATTTGGCCGGTGTCCTAAAAACCCCTACCTTTGCATCCGCTTTCGAGAACGAACACTTCCGGGAGCACAGAGGAAAGAGTTCTTTGACAGATTTAAGATATAACAGAAGAGTAGTAGTACAAGAAGCT
>CAKPRX010000004.1 GCA_934183135.1 uncultured Prevotella sp. | reverse complement strand
GTGTTACGGCTGTATATTTATGCAAAACCAGGGGCGTTTTTGCATAAATATACAGTCGCGTGTAAAGGTTTTTCTGTGGTTTACGGCATGGCCATAGCAGCGATGGGGTCCATGGCATTTTCCGGATACACAAAAAATCCCATACCCTGGAAGTAAGGTATGGGATTTTGGCGTATATAGGGGGCAGACAGTTACTTCCCCTTGAGTATCTTCTTGATGTCATTGAGCTTGTTGAGGGCCTCGACAGGGGTGAGGTTGTTGATGTCGAGGCCCAGTATCTCGTCGCGTATCTGCGAGAGGATAGGGTCGTCGAGCTGGAAGAAGCTGAGCTGCATACCCTCGCGCCCGGCACCTATCTGCTTCACGTTGGCCTTGTCGCCGCTGCCCACGCTGGCCCCGTCGGCCTCGAGCTGCCTGAGTATGGTCTTGGCCCGCCGCACTATGCTCTTGGGCATGCCGGCTATCTCGGCCACGTGTATGCCGAAGGAGTGCTCGCTGCCGCCCGGCACGAGCTTGCGTAGGAAGATAACCTTGTCGCCCACCTCCTTGACGCTCACGTTGAAGTTCTTGATGCGGGGCATGTGGCGCTCCATCTCGTTGAGCTCATGGTAGTGGGTGGCAAAGAGCGTGCGCGGGTGGCCCTTGGCGTTGTCATACAGATACTCTACGATGGCCCAGGCTATGCTGATGCCGTCGTAGGTAGACGTGCCGCGCCCCAGCTCGTCGAAGAGCACCAGCGAGCGCTCGGTTACGTTGTTGAGGATATTGGCGGCCTCGGTCATCTCGACCATGAAGGTCGACTCGCCGAGCGATATGTTGTCCGAGGCACCCACACGGGTGAAAATCTTGTCTACCAGTCCTACCCGGGCACTCTGTGCGGGCACGTAGCACCCCATCTGGGCCATCAGCACGATGAGGGCCGTCTGGCGCAGCAGCGCGCTCTTGCCCGCCATGTTGGGGCCGGTGATGATGATGATCTGCTGCTTGTCGTCGTCCAGGTATATGTCGTTGGGCACAAACCGCTCGCCCACGGGGAGCTGCTGCTCTATCACGGGGTGGCGCCCCTGGTGTATGTCGAGCACCAGGCTGTCGTCTACCACAGGCCGCACGTAGCCATAGTCGGCAGCCACCTTGGCAAAGCCCATCAGGCAGTCGAGCTGGGCCACCAGGTTGGCGTTAATCTGTATCTGCGGGATAAACTCCTGCATCGCGGCTATCAGCTCGGCAAACAGCTGTGTCTCCAGTTCGATGATTTTCTCGTCGGCGCCCAGTATTTTCTCCTCATAGGCTTTCAGCTCCTGCGTAATGTAGCGCTCGGCCTGGGCCAGGGTCTGCTTGCGTACCCAGTCGGCGGGCACGCGGTCCTTAAAGGTGTTACGCACTTCGAGATAGTAGCCGAACACGTTGTTGTAGCCTATCTTGAGCGAGCTGATGCCCGTCTGCTCTATCTCGCGCTGCTGTATCTCCATGAGATACTCCTTGCCATTGTGCGAGATGTTGCGCAGCTCGTCGAGCTCGGGGCTGTAGCCGGCCGCTATGACGCCGCCCTTGGCCACCAGCTGGGGCGGGTCGGGCTGTATCTCGTGCTCTATACGCTCGCGCAGGCTCTCGCACAGGTTGAACTGTTCGCCTATGCGCTGCAGGGTGGCGTTGTCGGCATGGGCACAGGCCTCCTTGACGGGGGCTATGGCCTGCAGGGCATTCTTGAGCTGTACCACCTCGCGCGGGGAGACGCGCCCCACGGCCACCTTGGACACGATGCGCTCCAGGTCGCCTATGCGGTGAAGCCGGTCGTTGACCAGCTCCATGAAATCGCTGTTCTGCATGAAGCACGTCACCATGTCGAGCCGCTGGCTGATGGGCTCTATGTGGCGCAGGGGGAACACCGCCCACCGGCGCAGCATGCGGCTGCCCATGGGGGTCACGGTGCGGTCTATGACGTCCAGCAGCGAGGAGCCGTCGGCCTGCATGGGCTGTACCAGCTCGAGCGAGCGGATGGTAAAGCTGTCGAGCCTGACAAACTTCTCTTCCTCCAGCCGGGCCAGCGAGGTGATGTGGCCTATGTGGGTGTGCTGGGTAAGCTCCAGGTACTGCATGATGGCACCTGCGGCTATCACGCCGTTGTGCAGATGGTCTACGCCGAAGCCCTTGAGCGACTTGGTGCCGAAGTGCGACAGCAGTTTCTGGCGGGCTGTCTGCTCGGTAAACACCCAGTCGTCGAGCTCGAAGACGCAGTAGCGGTTGCCAAAGTGGCGCTCGAAGTCGGCCTTGCGCTCGCGGTCATAGAGCACCTCCTTGGGAGAGAAGTTGCCTAAGAGTTTCTCCACATAATCGTAGTTGCCCTCGCCGGTGAGAAACTCGCCGGTAGAGATGTCGAGGAAACTGACACCACAGGCCGACTTGCCGAAGTGTACAGCGGCCAGGAAGTTGTTCTCCTTGTAGTTGAGCACATTGTCAGACATGGCCACACCGGGCGTTACCAGTTCGGTGATGCCCCGCTTCACCATCTTGTCCATCTCCGAGAGTCCCTTCTTGCCCTTCAGCATCTCCCGTTTCTTCTTGGGGTCCTCTAACTGGTCGCAGATGGCCACGCGCTTGCCGGCGCGGATGAGCTTGGGCAGGTAGGTGTCGAGCGCGTGATGGGGAAATCCGGCCATCTCGATGCTCGATGTGCCGGCGCTGTTGTTGCGCCGTGTGAGGGTGATGCCCAGTATGCGCGAGGCGGTAATGGCATCGTCGCAGTAAGTCTCGTAGAAGTCGCCACAGCGAAACAGCATCAGGGCCTCGGGGTGCTTGGCCTTGAGCGAGAAAAACTGCTTCATCATCGGGGTGAGCCCCTTGTCGTCCTTTGCCATAGCGTTACTTTACTATACAGCTTACCGGGTTACGCAGGCCCCTCATGTTGACCAGGAAGGCCTTGGCCGCGCCGAAACGCAGGAACATGTCGAGCCGCACGGGGACATGGTTGTCGTCGTCAGAGACATAGAAGTCCACGATGCGCTTATATTTACGGTCTTCCTTCTCCAGGTACGACAGCTTGAGGCAACGGTACTTCACGCCGTTGTCGGCCTTGATGTTGACCTTGCCGGCGTAGCGCAGCCGGGCAGGGGTGATGTGCCTGCCGTCAGCGATGGGGAAGTCTATCTCGTGGCCGTTCTTCCAGCCAGCAGGGTTGAAGGAGCGGGCACGCAGGAAGATGTTGAGCATGTCGTACACACAGTAGCTCACGTTGTTGGTGGCCCACAGGTGCTCGCCGCTGCTGGTTATCTGGTGCTGGCGCAGGTGTACCTTGTCATTGTTATAGCTGTAGAACACCTCGTCTACGCCGTAGCGCTTGCCCTCGCGGGCGCCCTTGCGGAAGTAGAGCGGCTCCATGTTGAGCGAGGAGTAGCAGAGCAGGGTATCGCGCAGCACGAACATCTGGTCTACGCGGTTGTTGCCCCTGGTGGTGAGGCTGGCACGGTAAGCCGGACGGCCGCGGTAGCTGCTCTGCACGGTGTACATAGAGGCCGTGCCGGCCTTGACCCATACAAACTGCCAGTTGTAGTAGAGGTTATAGGTAAGAAACTCGCCCGACTTGAAGGCGCTGTTGTGAAAAGTACACTGAGCCTGGGCTGCCGCTGCGGTGAGCAGGGCTGCCAGGAGCAGCAATGACCTTATCTTTTTCATTGTATTATCCTGTTTTAGGGGTTGATGTTATCGGGATAGGCTATGCCCATGTTCTTGGCGCGCTGGGCATTGCGGCCCTTGAGGTTGCGGCGGCGCTCGCTGCGCTGCTTGACGAGCGGGGCGGGCTTCTGGTTGTCCAGGCGCTGCTGGGTGGGGTTCCAGGCCTGGGTGACGTCCCACTTGGCGCGGCACTCTATCTGGCCGGGATAGTAGTACACCATCTCGGGCTGCCGGTCGGCATCGTAGTCGCCGGTGTCCCACTCGCCGTTGTCGTTGTCGTCTACTATCAGCCGCATGTAGTACTTGTCGGGCTTGACGTAGAAGAACTCGGCCGAGCCGGTCGACGTGCGTACCTGGCGCACCACCTCGTCCTGCGTATTGAGCAGCTGGCATATCACGGGGTGGCCCTCCATGCCCGTAAGGGTCATAAAGAGCGAGCTGTAGTCGTCGAGCGAGTGTACCTTGAAGCCTACCTTGACGGCGCCCGACTGCATGCCGTATATGTCGCAGAACGCCAGGCTGTCCATCTCCAGGCTGTACTCTATCTCGGGGCGCCACTCGCCCACTATCTCGTATGTGCGTGGCTGGTCGGGTACCTCGCGCAGCCTGAACCGCGACTGGTACCACGTGGTGTCTATCTTGGAGTAGAGGTGTATGAGCGCCGTGTCTACGCGCTGTAGCGGCGTGTCAAACTGTAGCCGTATGTTCTGGTCGGGGTCTATCTGCGAGAGCGAGCCTAAGTTCACCGGGAGTGTCTCGGCAGGCATCTGCTTCTCGTAGGGCTTGCCCTTGCGCTTGGCCTTGTCCTGGGCTTTCTGCCACTCGTCTATCTTCTTCTGTTTGTCCTTCATGCGCTTGGCGTAGGGCTGCTTGGACAGCAGCTCCAGGGTGTCGGTCTGCAACTGCAGGGTGCCTGTGGTGTCGGTCTGCAGGTACTGGACCTGCAGGCGCAGGGTGTCCTGGTTGACCAGGGCGGTGTCGCGTAGCCAGTAGTTGATGGTGTCGCGCTTGGCGTTAGGCTCAGCCATAAGCGACTGGCGCTCATCGAAGTTGAGGCCCTTGATGACGGGCAACTGGGAGTTGCCGTAGCTGAAGTAGAGGGTAAAGTGGTTGGCCGCGGAGCGGTCGGTCTTGACCAGGTAGCGGTCGGTAAGGGTGGTGGTAAAGGCTCTGAGCACGATGTCGTCGGGCAGGAAGTGGGTGTACTTTACCGGGATGATAGAGTCGATGTGCAGCGAGTCGCGCCACACGGTGTCCTGCCGTATATCGTCCTTGAATGTGGGTGTGATGATGTCGTGGCTGAACGCCATCTTCTCACTCTTCTGGTTATAGATGAAGTTGCCGTCGGCATCCTGTAGCGCGTAGATGCGGTACTTGCCTGCGGCCACTCCCTTGATGACAAACCGGCCCGTGTCGTCGGTTCGGGCCACGCGCAGCATGGGCTGTGTGCGAAAGGCGCTGTCCTCCAGGTTGGCATACAGACCCACCAGGATGCCCTTGACGGGTTCCAGGTTCTGGGCCTCGATGACATGGCCGGCTATCTCCATCGTGTCGATGGCCGAGCCGGTAGAGAAACTGTAGGTGTAGTTTCCCAGCGGGTTGCCCTCGTTGTTGTCGGTTATGGCGTCCGAGAAGTCTATCGTATAGGTAATGTCGGGCTTCAGCGAGTCCTTCAGGGCCACTACGATGCGCTTGCCCTGGCTCTTAATCTCGGCCGCCTCTATCTGTGGGGGCGACACGATGACGTTCTCGGTGGCATTGTCTATCTTGATGTACTCGTCAAAGTTGATATACACCTTCTTGGCATGTACATTGACGGCCTTGTCGGCCGGCGAGGTAGACACGATGCGTGGCGGGGTCTCGTCGTACCATCCGCCGTCGGGCTGGCCCATACGGGCGCAGGCCGCCAGGAGCGTCACGACGGCCAGGCCGCACAGGGCGGCCACCGCGTGTCTGCTGGGACGATGATGGGTAGGGTTGTTCATTGCTGTATGTCCTGTTACCTTAGCACTCAGACGGGTTGCTGGCGGTTCATGTCCAGCAGTTCGTCTATATTCTTACGGCTGTTGCTCAGCCGGGGCACCTTGTGCTGGCCGCCCAACTTGCCCTTGGCCTTGAGCCAGTCGTTGAACAGGCCCTGGCGGGCCTCTATCACCTCAAGGTGCTGCAGGGTGATGTCGTGGAAGCGCTTGGCCTCGTAGTCGCTGTTGAGCTGCTGCAGGCGCTCGTCGAGCAGATGGGCGAAGTGCTCCAGGTTGTCGGGCTGGCGGCTGAACTCGATGAGCCACTGGTGGCGGCACTTGGCCCGGGCGTCCATATAGACCGGGGCGGCGGTGTACTCGCTTACCTGGGCTCCCGTCTGTTCGCAGGCGTAGGCCAGGCCCTTCTCGGCGTTGTCCATGATGAGTTCTTCGCCGAAGGCGTTGATGAAGTACTTGGTGCGGCCGGTAATGACAAACTTGTAGGGGCGTACGGAGGTAAACTGTACGGTGTCGCCGATAAGGTAGCGCCACAGTCCGCACGATGTAGAGATGAGCATGGCGTAGTTGCGGCCCACCTCGACACCGCTCAGGGGTACCACGGTGGGGTTGTCGGTGCCAAACTCGTCCATGGGCATGAACTCGTAGAACACGCCGTAGTCGAGCATCAGCAGCATGGAGTGGTCGGTGGGGTCGTTCTGGATGCCGAAAAATCCCTCGCTGGCGTTATAGGTCTCCATATAGTGCATGCCAGGCGAGGTGATGAGCTGCTGGTACTGCTGGCGATAGGGGGTAAAGGCGATGCCGCCGTGGAAGAACACTTCGAGATTGGGCCACACGTCGTTGATGTGCTGCTTGCCGCTCAGCTCGAGCACGCGTACCAGTACCGAGAGCATCCAGCTGGGCACGCCCGATATGTTGGTCACGTTCTTGCTCATCGTTTCGCGCGCTATGCGGTCGCGCTTCACCTCAAAGTCTGACAGCAGCGCGGTCTGCTTGCACGGCACGCGCACCAGGTTGGCCAGGGGGTTGATGTTCTCTATCAGGATGGCTGAGAGGTCGCCCACCAGCGAGCCAGACACGTTGTAGTTAGGCGAGTGGCTGCCTCCCAGAATCAGGGAGCGGCCGTCGAAGAGTCTGCTCTTCGGGTTGTTGGCCAGGTAGAGGGCCACCACGTCCTTGCCGCCCTGGTAGTGTATATTCTGAAGGCCCTCGTGCGACACGGGGATAAACTTGCTCTTGTCGTTGGTGGTTCCCGATGACTTGGCGTACCACTTTACCGTGCCCGGCCACAGCACGTCGGCCTCGCCGTGGCGCATGCGGTCTATATCGTCCTTCAGTTCTTCGTAAGTGTTTACTGGGATATTCGCGGCAAAGTCGGTATAGTCCTTCATAGTGGCAAACAGGTGTTTGCGGCCATACTCTGTGTTCTTTCCCCTGTTTATCAGATAGGCAAGTACCCGTTGCTGCAGCGCCTCGGCATCTGTAAAATGGTGTTCCAGACTCTTCTGCCGTGGCAGAAACGCTTTGCCAACAATACTGGTCAAACTCATGTGTATACTATTACCAATTTATCATACAAAGGTAACTTAATCTTTCAGAAAATCATACTAATTTACTAATTTTAACCCACTCTGTGCCCAAAAAGGTAACGGGCGTTTTGCCACGGCTTTTCGCTGGTTATGGGCATGGGGCGATGGCTGATGGGGCGATGGCCGTCCTGACGGGCGGAGTGCTGCGGGTGGGGTGGGAGAGGGTGAGTGTATAGATTTTAGCCCGGCAGATGGTGGTATCTGCCGGGCTAAAATGATGCTTGTGGGGCCATGGTGGCGTCGTTACTGATCGCCGAAAGCCTGCGACTCTGCGGCGGCTATTATCTCTTCGCGGCTCATGGCGCGGGCGGTGATGTGGCTCAGGTCGAACTCATCGGCCTCCTTCGCCTTGACCTCGGGCTTGTCGGTCTTGATGTCCTCGCGCTCCTCGGGCTTGTTGTGCTCTATCACCTCAGACAGTCCGTCGGGCAGGTCGCGCTTAGCCTTCTTGCGGTTGGCGGCAGGCTCTTCGGTCATGGTTCCCTCGATGATAAAGTCGGTCTTGGCCTCGGTGTCGGGAACCGTCAGCACGGGTTCCTCCTCCATCTTGGTGCGGTTGGTCTTGGCGGCGAACACCTCGTCGATAAACTGCGGCTCGCGGCGCAGCCGCTGCAGGGTGAGCTTCGAGGCCATCTGCTGGCTCTCCTTCTTGCTGTAGCCCTGGGCGTTGCATCCCTTGACCCCCTCTAACACCACTCGGTAATCGAAGATGGGGCTTCCGTTGCCGTCCACTTTCTGTTTGAGCAGCTCGAAGTTTACCTTGACGCGGTTTTTCTGGCTCCACTCCAAGAGTTTGCTCTTGAAGTTGACCTCCTTGTATGCCAACTTGTCGATATTGATCATTTTAGACAGGATACGCTGCTGCATAAAGCGCATGCAGGCATCGTAGCCACGGTCGAGGTAGATGGCGCCAACCAGGGCTTCGAAGGCGTTTCCGCCCAGGTAGCTGTTGTGCGACGAGCTGTGCCCGTTGGACAGGATGAGCTGGTCTATGCCCATCTCCTGAGACAGCTTGTTGAGCGTGTCGCGCTGTACCAGCTTGGAGCGGGTATTGGTAAGAAATCCTTCGCGCTTGCCGGGGAAGTGGTGGTACACTATATCGCCAACGATGGCGTCCAGGATGGCGTCGCCAAGAAACTCAAGCCGCTCGTTGTTCACGGGCTTGCCCTTCTTGTTGCGGTGCATGATGCTCTTGTGCATCAGGGCCATCTTGTAATAGCTGATGTCGTTGGGGTAGAAACCTATAATCTGGTATAAAGACAAATAAAGCTCTTTATCCTTACGGAAAGAGAGCTTTATTCGGTCTATAATGTTATTCAGCATATTTCTTGAAAATAACGCAGGCGTTATGGCCGCCAAATCCGAACGTGTTGCTCAGAGCGGCACGCACTTCGCGCTTCTGCGCCTTGTTGAACGTGAAGTTAAGTGTATAGTCGAGCTCTGGGTCCTCATCACCCTCTTCGTGGTTGATGGTGGGGGGTACTATATCATTTACCACGCTCAGCACACAGGCCATGGCCTCTACGGCACCGGCGGCACCCAGCAGGTGGCCTGTCATCGACTTGGTCGACGAGATGTTCAGCTTGTAAGCGGCATCGCCGAATACGTCCTTAATGGCCTTGGCCTCCGAAATATCGCCAACGTGTGTAGACGTGCCGTGTACATTGATGTAGTCAATGTCCTCGGGCTTCAGTCCGGCGTCATCGAGAGCAGCTTGCATTACCAGCTTCGCGCCCAGTCCTTCAGGATGTGAGGCGGTGATGTGATAAGCGTCTGCACTCTCGCCCTCGCCTACCATCTCGGCATAGATCCTGGCGCCACGTGCCTTGGCGTGCTCCAGCTCCTCAAGGATGAGACAGCCGGCACCCTCGCCCATGACAAATCCGTCGCGGCTTGCGCTGAAGGGGCGCGAGGCGTGCTCGGGGTCGTCGTTGCGGGTAGAAAGGGCCTTCATGGCGTTGAAGCCGCCTACGCCGCAGGCGCAGATAGCGCTCTCGGCACCACCACTTACTATCATGTCGGCCTTACCCAGACGGATGAGGTTGAAGGCGTCGGCGAGCGCGTTGCTCGACGAGGCGCAGGCTGATGTAGTGGTATAGTTGGGGCCGTGGAAGCCGAAGTGGATAGAGATGTGGCCAGAAGCGATGTCGGCTATCATCTTGGGGATGAAGAAAGGATTGAACTTAGGGCCTGCCTCTTTGTGCTGGCCGTAGTAAGTTACCTCGTCCTCAAAAGTCTTGATGCCGCCGATACCCACGCCGAAGACCACGCCGATACGGTTCTTGTCAGCATGCTCCAGGTCAAGCCCCGAGTCCTTTACGCCCTGCATGGCGGCGATAAGAGCCAACTGGGTGTAACGGTCCAGCTTACGGGCCTCCTTGCGGTCTATCCAATCATTGATGTTGAGACCCTTGACCTCGCAAGCAAACTGGGTTTTGAACAGAGATGCGTCAAACTGTGTAATAGGTGCGGCGCCGCTCTTGCCTTCCAGCATGGCACTCCATGTCTCCTCCGGGCTGTTGCCCAGCGGCGTAACGGCACCAAGACCTGTTACTACTACTCTCTTTAATTCCATTTATTTTGCGTTCTCCTCGATGTAGCTAATAGCGTCGCCTACAGTCTGGATAGTCTCAGCCTTGTCGTCAGGAATAGAGATGCCAAATTCTTTCTCAAACTCCATAATCAGTTCTACGGTATCAAGAGAATCAGCACCGAGATCATTGGTGAAGCTTGCTTCGGGCTTTACTTCAGCCTCATCAACACCGAGTTTGTCTACGATAATTGCCTTTACTTTGCTTTCAATTTCTGACATAATTGTAATTTTTAATTGTTTAAAATTCGATTTCAGTAAAATTCTGGCTGCAAAGGAACGAATTTTTATTCATTCTGGCAAATTTTTTCTGATAAAAACGACTTTAATATGCACACTCACCCTATATCTGTGCATTATTCTGGCATTTCTGCTGATAATTAGCTATCTTGTAAATGGGGCTGTCGGCATAGCCGTCCATTATACGGGGGATGTGGGGGATGTGGGCAGTCTGGCCGGTATGAAAAAAAATATGTCATTTTGCTTTGCACTGTCTCTAATTTGCACTACCTTTGTCGTGGTGAGCGCTGCCCGGGTGTCGGTAACCTGCATCGGGGCACTGGCGTGTATCGCTGCCTTTATATACATATATTAAATATATAGTGCAGCGGCCCCGCAGGGAGTGGGGCCCGCTAACAAATAATTTTAACAAGTAACACAACGACTAAAAACATGGCTTCTTTTACTGAACAGTGTAATCGCATATTCAACCAGGCCATCTGCGATTATCACATCAAGAACGATGTCGATACCCCTATTAACAACCCGTACGACAGAGACTCTGTCGAGAACCGCCTGTACCTGAAGTGCTGGATAGACACGGTGCAGTGGCATCTTGAGGACATCATACGCGACCCGCACATTGACCCCCTGGAGGCCCTGCAGCTCAAGCGGCGCATAGACCGCAGCAACCAGGACCGTACCGACCTGGTGGAGCAGATAGACTCTTACTTCCGCCAGAAATACTCTGACGTGCGTGTGCAGCCCGATGCCACCATCAACACGGAGAGCCCTGCCTGGGCGGTCGACCGCCTGAGTATCCTGGCCCTGAAGATTTACCACATGCGCGAGCAGGCCGAGCGCGCCGACGCCGACGCCGACCACCGCGCCAAGTGCCAGTCCAAGCTCAACGTGCTGCTCGAACAGCAGGTAGACCTTGGCACCGCCATCGACCAGCTGCTCGACGACATAGCTGCCGGCCGCAAGTACATGAAGGTGTACCGCCAGATGAAGATGTACAACGACCCCTCGACCAACCCTGTTCTATACGGAAAGAAGTGAAGACCGACCATATCCTTATCATCCGTTTCTCGGCCATGGGCGACGTGGCGATGACGGTACCCGTGGTCTACTCGCTGGCCATGCAGTACCCCCATCTGCGTATCACCGTGCTGAGCAAGCCCTTCGCGCGGGCCTTCTATGAAGACCTGGCGCCCAATGTGGGGTTCATGGGTGTGTCGGCCGACGAGATGGGCAACGTCAGGGGGCTCAACGAGCTCTACCGCAGGCTCACGGCCAAGAAGTTTACGGCCATAGCCGACTTTCACGACGTGCTCAGGTCCAAGTACCTGCGGCTCAGGTTCAATATGGGCCAGTTCAGGGTAGAGCACATAGACAAGCACCGCAAGGGCAAGCGCCTGCTGGTGAGCCAGCAGGCCAAGCAGCTCGTCCAGCAGCCCACGTCGTTTCAGAACTATGCCGACGTGCTGGCCCGCCTGGGCTATCCCGTCACGATGAGCTTCGGCTCGCTCTTCGGGCCCGGGGGAGGCGACCTGTCGCAGCTCAGCACGGCCATTGGCACCAAGGAGGCCGGCAGCCAGTGGATAGGCATAGCTCCCTTTGCCGCCCACAGGGGCAAGGTGTACCCTATAGCCCACATGCGCCGCGTGATAGAGCTCCTTACCCAGGGCCATGCGGCCCGCCGCCTGTTCCTCTTCGGAGGTGGAAGCGAGGAGAGGGCCATGCTCGACGACATAGTCAGCGCCAATCCGCAGTGTGTCAATGCCTCGGCCATGCTGAGCGGCCTTGGCCAGGAGCTCATACTGATGAGCCATCTCGACGCGATGCTCTCGATGGACTCGGCCAACATGCACCTGGCCTCGCTTGTGGCCACGCCGGTGGTGAGCGTGTGGGGCGCCACCCACCCGTATGCAGGGTTCATGGGATGGCATCAGCCGGCCGACAGCGCCGTACAGGTAGACCTGCCCTGCCGCCCCTGCTCCATCTATGGCAACCGCCCCTGTCTGCGTGGCGACTATGCCTGCATGAACAGCATACGCCCCGAGGATATAGTCCGTAAGATAGAGGCTGTGATGGGTTAGTCACAGCCTCTGCCACCCTCCTTGTTTCTTTCGGTTATATCACCTCATTTGCAGAGATTGACCTTTACGTTTCTAAAGACGGCTCCCAGCTCGCTAAAGACGGCTCCGGCGAACGTAAAGGTCGGTCTTTTCATTTCTGGCGATGGTCATTGGCTCCATAAGGCTGGTTCTCAAGTAGCGCGTTTTGCCTTCTTACCCTTTTATTTCTACTTTTCTACCATGGGGAGGCTGTCATTTACTTTTTCTCATTACCCTTTATGGCCACAGCCGTGATGATAGGCTTCGCCCTCATAGCAAGAATAAATGCGATTTATTTTGTATGTTTCTTCTGGCTTTGTCAGAAAGTTTGTCTGAATACTTCTGCTATCATCCATGATAGCCAATCCTTCTTTTTGAAGGTTGGCTAAAAGTGTTGCTGTGTCAAGTGGCGGGTTAGTGTATTCCATCCAGAGTATA
This sequence comes from uncultured Prevotella sp., assembly GCA_934183135.1. Lineage (GTDB taxonomy): Bacteria > Bacteroidota > Bacteroidia > Bacteroidales > Bacteroidaceae > Prevotella. Next base: position 36,688 of record CAKPRX010000004.1, on the reverse strand, counting down.
TAAACAAGAAGTTCCGCCCTGGTACGCTGTTCTATGGGAAGCGTGGCGGATTCTATTGTTGCAAGGATATGAATTAAATCTGGGCTGTCCAAATATTTTCTGACAAATCTGCTTATTAAGAATTTTTCTCTATACAATTGCCATGATGGAGGATATTGCCCAAGTGGCAAAGGGCTACCCCTGCCGCACTGCAGACGGTAACAGAGGGTAGCGGCCTTGTGTCCGATGGGCTGGTGATGGCGGCCCTGTCGGTGTTATCTTATGATGACCTTCTTGTGGTTACGTATGTAGATGCCAGGCTGTGGCCGGCCCACGACGCGGTGCCCGTTTAGGTTATAGAGCGGTTGCGCCTGCTGACAGTTGTCGGTTGCGGGCAAGCCGATGGCAGTAGTTACCCCAGGGTGTATGCCTATCTTCCATAGCTTTACGGCATGGGCGGTTGCGGTTGGTTCCGCAGCCTGGCTCATGGCCTGCTGTGGCTGACTGGCAGACAGCCGGTTGTACAGGTAGATGTAGGTATTGTCGCCCGTGGCCTGATAGTATATCGTAGCAGTGGCTCGCTCCTGGCTCTGTATGGTGGTGGGCTTGCCATTTCCGGTCTGTACACCCAGACAGGCCGCGCCCGTAGTCTGATAGTCGGCCGTGATGCAGCCCTGCCCCTGCGGCACGGCCACCACGATGCCCGTAAACTGGCCGGCTACGGTCTCGGAGCCTACCGTCTGGCCCACTACCTGCCCCATTTGCTGCTCTGTAGTAGCGGTGGCTATGACTATGCAGCCCGTGGCCTGGTCGTATCCGTTGCCGTTATCATCGGGTATATTATAGTACACCTCGTTGATAATCGTATTGCTGAGGCTGTGCCCGGCAGCCCCGCCCCCGGTCTGCGCGTCGGCAAAGGTAACCGATGTGCTCTCGGTTATAATGGGCAGTGCCGGCTCCTGCTGTCTGGGGCCTATCAGCACATCGGTCTGCACCTTGCCGGCCACCACGATGTTGCCCTCGTAGCTCTCCTTCTCCTTTTCCTTGTCGTCATAGGGGCTGGCGGCCACAAACCGAGCCCCGGCTGGCCGTAATATGGCTATCTCCTTGCCCAGGCTGAGTGTGTGTATGCCCGTAATGGCCGACTGGTCCGAGGTTATGTCCAGTGTTCCCTCCATGTCTATGCTCAGTGTGCCATCGCCCTTGCCGCCAGCCTTCAAGTAGATGCCCGTGGTGGCTTGGCGTACGATGACACGGCAGTTGACGATGTCCATATTGGCCAGGTAGAGGTTTATGGCCTGTGTCCACTTGCCGTCGCAGTTGATGGTAAGGGTGGCCGTGCCCGTCTTGTCGCCCTCTATGCGCAGCCGGCCGCCTGTTCCGCGTCCGCGCCCGTAGCCATAGTCTATACCCTGATAGCCGGTGGTAATGACATTGTCGCCCCGCAGTTCGATGGTAAGGTCGCCATCCCAGGCCTCGATGGCCGTCTGCGCCTTATAGTCCATACAGTTGATGTTGGCGTTGTCCATTATCAGCCTGGCCGACCTGCTGTCGAACGCCACCGACCCCTTGTCGCCAAGTATGTCCCACTGGTTCCTGCTATTGACCTCCATGCCGGCCACATAGAGCGTCATGCCGCTAACCGTATAGGTCTTCGACAACGCGTCCGAGCAGTGCGTGCCGTCAGTAACGTATGCTGTAACGGTACAGCTGTGGCCTATCTCTATCGGGCCGTTGTATCTCTGTGGCCCCGAGAGGCCGTCGGTCTGGCTGTAGGTATAGTAGTATATCTCGCCCACGTTGTTGGGATTGGTCAGGGTGAGGGCAAATTTCTCATCGTACTCGCCACCGTCACGGCCGAATACAGGCTGCAGCAGACTGTGCTCGCCCAGGCCTTCGGAGATGTGGGTAAACATGGCCCAGGGATTAGTCCAGGCGTAGCTGCGGTAGCTGCCAAAGGGTACGCACAGCCTGGCCGTATAGTAGATACTCATGTAGCGGTCGTAGTTGCTGTCAAACTTTTCGGGACTGGCCGAGAACAGGTTGTAATAACCGTTGAAGGCATAGGTGCTGTGACACACCACGCTGTCGAGCCCTGTCCATCCGGCAAAGCATCCCGACGATGCGTCTTTGATAGTGGCTGGCAGTACCAGCTTGCGCACCTGGAGGTTCTGTCCATACGTCCACCGCGACACATAGGTCACAGTATATACCCCGGAGCCGTTGCTGTCGCCGCCCTGCATGGGCCGCGTCACCCTGTCTGGTATCTCCAGTATCGTGGGCAGCGGCTCTACCTTGGACAGGCTTACCGTCTTATCGGCTTCGCTGGTCACGGTATAGGTAAATGTACTCTCGCCTACTTTTAGGCTGAACTGGTCGTAGTCGGCAGCCTGTGTACAGACAGCCGACACACACCACAGCACGGCAGAGACCATGCTGCGCAATGATAGAGGATAAGTAATCTTTCGCATAGTGTATCTCGAAAAGTGTTAAGGACGATAGGTGATGTTGCCGGTACAAAGTTAGTCATTATGCGCGCCATCGCGGGGTATGTATCGGACATAGAGCGGTATGTATCGGTCATTGCGTGCATAATCAGCGGTCTGCTTCAGACATTTTGTCCGTTTTGTTGTGCCAGTATCGGCAAATTACTTACTTTTGTAGCTGTCTACCAATATCCCAGTTACTATGACTAAGCCTTTATACTACCTTATCAGAGTGCTGTGCCTTGTGGCCGTATGGGCCTTGGCATCCTGCGGCCACCGCCAGACGCCACCGGGCACCACGGCCGTGGCCATGGCCGATACCCTTGCCCTGCTGAGGCAACAGGGCAAGAGCCTGCGCGATGCCAGTCGCTACGGCGATGCCCTGCGCGTGCATCTGCGTGGCCTGGAAAAGGCCCGCGCCATGGGCGATAGCAGTGAGTGGATACAGGCCCTCAACAATGTGGGCACCGATTACCGGCGTATGGGGTTGCTGGATGTGGCCCAGAACTACCATTACCAGGCTCTCCTGTTGTGCAGCGAGAACTCGGACACCACCTATCAGATGCGCAAGAACCGGGTAAAGGCCCTCAACGGGCTTGGCAATATATACCTGAGTATAGCTAACTATGCGCTGGCCGACAGCATGTTCACCCAGGCGCTCCGAGGCGAGCGCCAGCTGGGCAGCGCCACGGGCCAGGCCATTAACTGGGCCAACTTAGGGGCTATCAGCAGCGCCCGCGGCCACGATGACCGTGCCATGGCGTGCTATCGGCAGTCTATGTACTACAACCGGCAGGACAGCAACACGCTGGGTATAGCCCTCTGTCATACTTACTTTGGCCATATCTATGAGCGCCGCCATGACTACGCCCGCGCACTGGCCGAATATCGCCAGGCCGACAGCCTGCTGGCCCAGTCGCACGACCAGTGGCATCGGCTGGAACCACGCCTGGCCCTGGCATCGGTGTTCTACCATACCCACCAGGACGCTCGGGCCCTGGCCCTGCTGGCCCAGACCGACCGTATGGCCCGCGCCATCAACTCGTGGGAGCACATTGCCGAGACCCACCGCCTCTACTATCAGATACTGAGGCGCCAGGGGCGCTACCGCGATGCCCTGGACCATCACATAGTGTTCACGGCCTATCGCGACAGTGTACTCGACAACGAGAAACGCGACCGCATACATAATATAGGTATCAGTATAGAGCGGGCTCGCCAGCAACAGATAGTGACAACGGCACAAGCCGAACTACAGGCAGAGAAACAGGGTCGCCGGCAGGGCATGGTACTCTTCCTCTGTACGGTGGTGGTGCTGTTGGCCGTTATCAGCACGCTGCTCTATGTACAGCGTGTACGTCGGCGCAGTATGCTGGCGCTGCGCGAGGCCACCCGCCTGCGCGAGGACTTCTTCACCAATGTCACCCACGAGTTTCGCACACCGCTTACGGTCATCCTGGGCCTGAGCGACGAGATGGCCCATAGCCCCATGGCCGATGCCGCCACCGTGCGCAGGGCCACGGCTATACAGCGGCAGGGCCACAGGCTGCTTACGCTGGTAACGCAGCTGCTTGACATATCGCGGGTGAGGTCGGTTATCGGCGAGCCCGACTGGCAGTACGGCGATATCTGTACCCAGGTGGCCATGGTGGTCGAGGCTCATGCTGAGTATGCCGCCCAGCGTGGCATAGCGCTCGCCTGTCATTATGAGCACGCGATAGAGACCGACTTCGTGCCCGAGTATCTGCACAAGATACTGGACAATCTGTTGTCCAATGCGCTCAAGTTCACACCCTCTGGAGGTAGGGTGGCTGTAGATATAAGCAGCGATGCCCACACCTTTACCCTTAGGGTAAGCGATACCGGATGTGGCATGGACAGCAGCCAGGTGACCCATGTTTTTGACCCGTTCTACACCACTGCGCCGGCACGGGCCACCGGCACGGGGGTGGGCATGGCGCTTACCCACGAGATAGTAAGCCAGTGGGGCGGCCATATAGCCGTAGAGAGCCAGCCTGGCAGGGGTACCGTCTTTATCGTGGTGCTGCCCGTTACTGCCCGGCTTAAACCTGCGGGCACGGCAGCAGCGGGTGGGGCTCCGTCGCAGCTTGCTGCCACATTGTCAGAACCCTCCAGCGGTGCCCCCATCGTCCTGGTGGCCGAGGATAACGCTGATGTGGCCGAGCTCATCGGGGCTAAGTTGTCGGCAGCCCACTATCAGGTAGTACAGGCTGCAGATGGGGCCTCGGCCCTGGCTTTGGCCCGCCAGCTGGTACCCGACCTTGTCCTGACCGATGTAATGATGCCACGCATGGACGGCGTGAAGCTATGCCAGCAGCTTAGGGCCGACAGGATAGTATGCCACATACCCATCGTTATGCTCACGGCGCGTGTCACTTCGGCCGACAGGATAGAGGGCATACGCGCAGGGGCCGATGCGTACATCACCAAGCCGTTTGAAACCGAGGAACTGCTTGCACAGATAGCCCAGCTGTTAGAGCAGCGGGCCATGCTGCGGGCCAAGTATGGCAGTAGCATGGTAACCGATAGCAAGTCGGCCCCCGAGATACCCGACCCGTTTATCTCTACCGTAGAGAGCCTGATAGCCAGTATGATTACCCAGGAGCAGGAGGTTACGGTGGCCGGGCTGGCCGACAGGCTTCATGTAACCACCCGTCAGCTGCATCGCAAGATGACGGCCCTTACCGCCACATCGCCCAATGCATTTATACGTATCGTCAGAATCAAGCAGGCCAAGGCCATGCTTGCCGCTGCACCCCACAGGGCCCTCAAGGAGGTGGCCATAAGCTGTGGCTTTACCGACTACTCGCATTTTGCCAAGGTGTTCCGTGCCGTCACGGGCACCAGTCCCACCGAGTGGGTGCGCCGCCAGTAGGGTAGATGCCCTTGCCGTGCTCTGGGGTAGCATCGTCTATCCCTCGGCTTATACTGACTTTGGGCGAGGTAGGCGTCGTCTCAACAGTGCAAATTGTAAAAAACTTCGTTTTTTCCTTTGCATTGTCTTCGGCTTGCCCCCTTTACGGCTGTAGCCGTGAAGGTAGGCTGCGCCTCGGCAATAAAAATAAATGTGATTCTGAAGATTTAGTTATCAACTAAATCGTGTATTTCCCTCGGCTTGCACTAACTTTTGATAAGGTAGGCTTCGCCTCAACAATGCAAATCGTAAAAAACTTCGTTTTTTCCTTTGCATTGTCTTCGGCTTGCACTAACTTTGTACCATATTATAATAAATAGCTATGGTAAGGCATCCTCTATGGTCCGACGAGTACTGGCTGCTGCTCATGCAGCTCTACCTGCGCAAGCCCGTAGGTCTGAAACCCCTCTACTCGCGTGCGCTGGTCAGCCTGGCGCTCGAACTGCACATACCGCCGCAGTATCTGCATACACAGATGTTCAGGCTGCGGCAGCTCGACACCCCTCTGATACAGCAGTTGTGGGGCAAGTACAGCCACCGGCCCAAGCGGCTGCAGCGCGAGGCCGAACTGCTCAGGCGGATGAATGGTTTCGGACAGCCCGAGGAGTTCTACCAGGGCGTGGCCGTCAACGAGTCGTGGGAGAAAGACTTCAAGCCCATTCCCGGCACGGTCTTCACACCCGTCATGCTGGTCATGGTGCTCGACCTCTACTTCCGCCTCACGCCCATCACCATGGTGCCCGAGACCCCCGAGATAATCGAACTTAGCCGGCTCATCCATGCCACCCCGGCAGCCATCTGCCAGGCCATGGAGGAGTTTCAGGGGCTGGACCCCTACCTCAGCCGCGATACGGTGGCCGACAGCCCCCTCGCCGCCCCCTGCCAGGCACTGTGGCAGCGGTTCGGCAACGACGGCCCCGAGCCCCTGGCCGCCTTTGCCGCACAGGTCAAGGACTACTTCTTGTAATCAGCACACATCATGGAACAACGCTTAGTTCAGGAACAGATACAGAAACAGGTACAGCAGCAGCGGCTCACCCAGCAGCAGATGATGGTGGTGAAGATGCTGGAGATGCCCCTCAGCGAGATGGAGGAGAATGTCAAGGCCGAGCTGGACGACAACCCCGCCCTGGAGTGTGTGAGCGAGGCCGACGACACCCCCGGCTCTGCCGACACGGACGAGGCCGACACCCCCGACGACGGCTACGACACCCCCGACGAGCGCGAGGAGCGCAAGGATGCCCTGGACGCCGCCCTTGAGCAGATGGGCGGCGACGACGAGATGCCCCCCTCGCAGTATGCCTACACCGACGCGGCCGAAGCCGAGGAGCGCGTGTATGGCGACGCCACCTCGTTCTACGATCGCCTCAAGGAGCAGATGGGCATGGAGAACCTGGGCGACACCGACCGCGATGTCATGGAGTACCTGATAGGCTCGCTCGACGACGACGGCCTGCTGCACAAGCCCATCAGCACCATCTGCGACGAGCTGGCCATCTACAACAACATCGACGTGTCCGAGGCCGACATAGAGCGCGTGCTCCACATTCTGCAGACCTTTGACCCGCCCGGCGTGGGCGCCCGCTCGCTCCAGGAGTGTCTCTTGCTCCAGATAGAGCGCCGCCCGGACGGCCGCATGAAGGATCTGATGCGCAGGGTGATAACCAGTTACTTTACCGCCTTTACACGCAAGCACTGGGACAAGATACAGCAGGAGCTGCAGCTTACCGGCCTGCAGGCCCGCACGCTGATGGGCGAGCTGGTCAAGCTCAACCCCAAGCCGGGGGCATCGCTCGGCGAGACCGAGGGCCGCAACCTGCAGCAGATAACGCCCGACTTCATCATAGACCCCGTCGACGACGAGGGGCACATCAACTTTACGCTCAACCACGGCGACTTGCCCGAGCTGCGCGTGTCTCCCACGTTTGCCGGCATGATAGATGCCTATAAGAAGAACAAGGCGAGCATGAACCGGAAGGACAAGGAGGCCCTGCTCTATGCCAAGGAGAAGGTAGACAAGGCCCAGGGCTTCATCAAGGCCATCAGGCAGCGCCAGCACACCCTCACCGTCACCATGAGGGCCATCATAGACTGGCAGCGCCAGTTCTTCCTGGACGGCGACGAGAGCGACCTGCGCCCCATGATACTCAAGGACATAGCCGGAGTTACCGGGCTCGACATATCTACCATATCGCGTGTGGCCAATGTCAAGTATGCCCAGACCCAGTGGGGCGTCTTCCCCCTCAAGTTCTTCTTCAGCGACGGCTATGTGGGCAGCGACGGCGAGGAGACCTCTACCCGCCGGCTGCGCATCGCCCTCAAGGAGCTGATAGACCACGAGGACAAGTCGCACCCGCTCAGCGACGACGCCCTGGCCGAGCAGATGAAGCAGCAGGGCTTCCCCGTGGCGCGCCGCACGGTAGCCAAGTACCGCACACAGTTAGGAATACCCGTAGCACGATTACGAAAATGAACACGAAGAACATCATTCTGGTTGCGCGGATAGTGAGCCTGGTGTTCACGCCGTTCTACCTGCCTCTGGTGGGCCTGGCGGTGCTGTTCACGCTGAGCTACCTGTCGCAGCTGCCATGGGCCTACAAGCTGGTGGTCATAGGCATGGTCTACCTGTTTACCATCCTGCTGCCCACGCTGCTCATACACCTCTACAGGAGGTACCAGGGATGGACTCTCATCGAGATGGGAGTGCGCGAGCGCCGCATGGTGCCCTACGCTGTGTCCATCTTCTGCTACTTTGCCTGCTACTACCTCATGGCGCTGTTTCACATACCCAGTTTCATGGCCCGCATCCTCATGGCGGCCCTGGTCATCCAGATACTGTGTGCCATCGTCAACGTATGGTGGAAGATTTCGACCCACACGGCAGCCATAGGCGGTGTCACGGGCGCCCTGCTGGCCTTCTCGTTCCTCTTCGCCTTCAACCCGGTATGGTGGCTGTGTCTCACCATCCTCGTGGCCGGCCTGCTGGGTTCCAGCCGTATCATCCTGCGCCAGCATACCCTCTCCCAGGTACTCATCGGCTACGCCGTCGGCCTCCTGGTAGGGTTCTTCATTATCCTGTAACAGATTAATGTATATACCGATAACCGCCAGGTACGACGGGCTACACGCCCTGACAGTTTCGGGCCTGGTGACGATAAACTAAAATACTCTAAAACATATAAGCGTTATGAAACCAATGGTTAGTATTATCATGGGCAGTACCAGCGACCTGCCCGTCATGGAGAAAGCATGTAAGTGGCTCAACGACCACAAGATACCCTTTGAGGTTAACGCCCTGTCGGCCCACCGCACGCCCGACGCCGTAGAAGCCTTTGCCAAGGGAGCCAAGGATCGGGGCATACGGGTCATCATAGCGGCTGCCGGCATGGCTGCCGCCCTGCCCGGAGTGATAGCCGCCTCGACTACGCTGCCCGTTATCGGCGTACCCATCAAGGGCATGCTCGACGGACTGGACGCCATGCTCAGCATCATACAGATGCCGCCGGGCATACCCGTGGCTACGGTGGGTGTCAATGCTGCCCAGAACGCTGCCATACTGGCGGCCGAGATGATAGCCCTGAGCGACGACGGGGTGGCCCGTCAGGTGGCTGAGTGGAAGGCTGGCTTAGGGGCCAAGATAGAGAAGGCCAACAAGGAACTGGCAGATATACATGACTATGAGTACAAGTGCGATTGACCTGTTTAACTACCGGCGCAGGCCCACGTCGGTGGTACACATCGGGGCCATCGACATGGGTGGCGACAACCCCATACGCATCCAGTCGATGACCACTACCAATACCAATGATACCGACGGCTGCGTGGCTCAGGCTGAGCGCATCATCCGCGCTGGCGGCGAGCTGGTGCGTCTGACGACCCAGGGCTCGCGCGAGGCCGAGAACCTGAAGAATATCAATGCCGGCATACGTGCCGACGGGTTTGACACGCCCCTGGTGGCCGACATCCACTTTAACCCCCACGTGGCCGACGTGGCTGCGCTCTATGCCGAGAAGGTGCGCATCAACCCCGGCAACTACGTAGACCCCGCCCGCAAGTTTATACACCAGGAGTACACCGACGAGGAGTACGCCCAGGAGCTCCGCAAGATCGAGGAGCGCTTTGTCCCGTTCCTCGACATCTGCCGGGCCCATCACACGGCCATCCGCATAGGCGTCAACCACGGTTCGCTCAGCGACCGTATCCGTAACCGTTACGGCGACACGCCCGAGGGCATCGTGGAGAGTTGTATGGAGTTTCTGCGCATCTGCAAGCAGCAGCATTTCGATGATGTGGTCATCTCTATCAAGGCTTCCAACACGGTGGTGATGGTCCAGTCGGTACGCCTGCTGGTGGCCCAGCTGGACAAGGAGGACATGCACTATCCCCTGCACCTGGGCGTCACCGAGGCCGGCGAGGGCGAAGACGGCCGTATCAAGAGCGCCGTGGGCATCGGTGCCCTCTTGGCTGACGGTATCGGCGACACGGTACGCGTCTCGCTCTCTGAAGAGCCCGAGGCCGAGATACCCGTGGCCCGCCGCCTGGTAGACCACTTCGCCTGCCGCGAGGGTCACCAGCTTATACCCGGCCAGATGTACGAAGGGTTCGACTGGCTGCACCCCACGCGCCGCAGCACACAGGCCGTGGGCAACATAGGGGGCAACCAGGTGCCCGTAGTGATAGTGAGCCAGAAGGGGGCCGTACCCCAGGGCGACACGCGCCCCGACTATGTCTATGTGGGTGCCACGATACCCGACGAGATAGACCCTGGACAGGGCTACATAGCCGACTTTAACATATACGCCGACATGAAGGCGCGCGGCGCGGTGCGCTGCTACCCCATATTTCCCACCAATGCCATGCCCTTCATGGGTATGATACACAGTGAGATAAAGTTCCTGGTGCTGCAGTTTGGCACCCCGGCCGAGGAGTACCTCTCCTGTCTGCGCGCCCATCCCGAGGCGGTGGTAGTATGTATGAGCAACCACGCCAACCGCACCGGGGCCCAGCGCGCGCTGGTTCACGAGATGATGGCCGCCGGCGTGGCCAATCCTGTGGTGATGGCCCAGATGTACCGTACCGACAGCAAGCCCGACTTGCAGCTCGACGCTGCCGCCGACATGGGCGCGCTGATGATAGACGGCCTCACCGACGGTCTGTGGCTCATGGACGACGGAGCCCTCACGGCGGCCGACATGGCCGATACGGCCTTTGCCATCCTGCAGGCGGCCCGTCTGCGTGTGAGCAAGACCGAGTACATATCCTGTCCGGGCTGCGGGCGTACCCTCTACGACCTGCGTACCACCATCGCACGTATCAAGGAGGCCACAGCCGACCTCAAGGGTCTCAAGATAGGCATCATGGGCTGTATCGTCAACGGCCCCGGCGAGATGGCCGATGCCGACTACGGCTATGTGGGCGCCGGTGTTAACCGTGTGTCGCTCTACCGCCGCCAGGAGTGTGTCGAGAAGAATATCCCTGAGGACGAGGCCGTAGACCACCTGCTGGCCCTCATCCGCAGCGACCGTCAGCAGGGGGAGGTGCGGCCATGACCATCCGTAAGATGCTGACGGCCCTGGTGGCGCTGCTGTTGCTGGCCACCGGTACGGCCGACGCGCGCCGGGTGGTAAGGGTGCTGGCCATAGGCAACAGCTTCTCGGAAGACGCGGTCGAGCAGTATCTCTACGAGCTGGCCGCGGCTCAGGGCGACAGCCTCGTCATCGGCAACGCCTACATCGGTGGATGCTCCATAGACCGCCACTGGGCCAACGCGCAGACCGCCAAGCCCGAATACCGTTACCGCAAGATAGTGGGAGGCCACACCACCACCCGCAAGAACGTGGACCTGGCCACCATCATACGCGATGACCGCTGGGACATCATCACCCTGCAGCAGGCCAGCCACTTCTCGGGTCTGCCCTATACCTACGCCAACCTGCAGCACCTCAAGGACTACGTGCTGGCCACCAGTACCAATCCGCGGGTGCAGATAGCCTGGCACCTTACGTGGGCCTATCCGGCCGGCAGCACGCACAGCGCTTTCAGGTTCTACGGCAGGAGCCAGCAGCGTATGTACGGCAACATACTGCTTACCGCGGCCGAGGTGCTGCCCCGTGTGGGCATCAGCCGGGTCATCCCCGTGGGAGTAACCATCCAGCTGGCCCGCCAGAAGATGGGCGATGTGCTCAACCGCGACGGCTTCCACCTCCAGCTGGCTTACGGCCGCTATGCCGCCGCCTGCACCTGGTGCGAGTTTCTTACTGGCCGCAGCGTTGTGGGCAACCCCTACCGTCCTACCGGTGTCGACGCCGCCACGGCGCGGCTCATGCAGCGTATGGCGCACAGGGCCTTGAAAGGTCAAAGCGTAAAAGGGTAAGAAGGTAAAAGCCCCCCTGTATGCAGACACAGGCTGCCTGACCGCTAATGCCGACGGACAGTTTTCCGGCAGGTATCGTAAAGTTTTTTCTGATAATGTATAAATATACATTTCTGCCGTTTCGGCATCGTCCGAGGGCTTTTCGGCCTTCTGTATTTTGCCTGTACGCTTACCGGGGGTACGGCGGTGCCGAAAATGCCAATTTTCAGACCACCTGGAAACCGTCATTTTTTAGCTCGCGATGGTCATTAGAATCGTAATGACCATCGCGAGCTAAAAAATGACCATCTCGGCGACCCCCAAAACCATCTTCGCTGGAGCCGGAAATAGCGGCGTAAAAGGCGGTAAATGCCCCTGTTTTGTAAAAGGTTGTTACTTCCCGGGCCCTCGCGATGCCCCAAAACAGCCCTGAAAGCCCCGAAAACAGTCCTGGTTTGTTAGATTTTTCCGAGAATTACGCCCCGAAAAGTGGGCGTTACGGCTGTATATTTATGCAAAACCAGGGGCGTTTTTGCATAAATATACAGCCGCGTGTAAAGGTTTTTCCTCGGTTCGTGCCGTGGCTATAATGGCGGTGTAGTGCGTGGCATCCTCCATGACGGCTACGGCCCCGACCGTCATAGCCTGCGCAGTACGCGACTATGCCAGTCGGGGCCATATCCGTGTAAGCCACGCGCGCCAAACGCGCAGCTGCTTATAGCCAGCTAATCCTCTGGCTATATGGGGCCGCCGCCATGAGTGTAGCGGCCGTTGCCATAGGGTCGTCCATGCTGTCGGCCGGCCTGCTGTCAGTCTACGGGGCTAAAGTCTTCCTTGCCCACACCGCAGAGGGGGCACACCCAGTCGTCTGGGATGTCCTCGAACGCGGTACCCGGTTCGATACCATTGTCGGGGTCGCCTACGGCAGGGTCGTAGATGTACCCGCACACATCGCATACATACTTCTTCATAGTCTTATAGTGTCGTTAAGTTCTGCCCGGAACCATTCGCAGGCAGTGGGCACACCTCTTTAGGCCCGTGTGTACATCACTCCTCGGCCTGTTCGTGGTGTGCCGTATAGGGATTGATAATCTTTATCGAGTCCTTGGCTATCAGCGTAGGTGCCATGAATATCCTGGACTGCAGCTGCTTGCCCTCCTTGAGGCAGTTTATCATCATCTTGACCGCCGCCAGGGCCATGTTCTCCGTGGGCTGTGCCACGCGCGTGATGGCCGGGTTCAGGTAGTCCAGGTACACGCTGTCGTCGAACGATATGACCGATATGTCGTCCGGGATCCTGAGTCCCTGCTCGTTGATGGCCTTGATGGTACCCAGCAGGATGTTGGTGCTCATGGTGAAGATGGCCGTGGGCATGTTGGGCTTCATCAGGGCCACCTTGGTCTCGGTATATCCGTTCTGGATGGAAAACTCGTTGCCGTGAATCTTGAGCCGGCAAGGCTCGCCTAAGTCTACTATGGCCTGCCGGCACCCCTTGGCCCTCTCCTGTGTGGTCACGGCGCTCTCCGGGCCCCTTATGCAGAGTATGTTGCGGTGCCCGGCGTTGAGCAGAGTCCTTGTGGCATCGTAGGCCCCCTTGAAATTGTTGGTAGAGACGTACGGCAGAAACGAGTCTCTGAAGTACCGGTCTATCAGGATGACGGGTATGTTCTTGCTGATTATCTCCAGCAGGTCCGGGGTCTCGCAGCAGGGCACGATGATGATGCCGTCTACCTGGTACTCTACCATGGCCGATATACACTTCTTCTCTATGTTGGCATCTTCCTGCGTGTCGAAGAGCATGACCGTATAGTCGTGCTTCTTGGCCTCGATGGTGATGGTGGAAACCAGCTGGGCGAAGAAGGGGTTACTGATGTACGGCACCGCGATGCCCAAGGTTCGTCCCTCGGTTTTGCGCAAAAATTGCGCAACCAGATTGGGCCGATAATTGAGTTCCTTGGCCACACTGATTATTTGCTCGCAGGTCTCCTCGTTAATGCGAAATTCCTTGCTTTTCCCATTGAGAACCCGCGAAATAGTGGTTTTCGAGAAGCCGGTTATCTTGGACAAATCTTCCAGTGTTTCCTTTTTCATGCTACACGAGGTATAAATTATTTACTGTGGCTCAAAGGTACGTTTTTTTTGTTTCCTCGGAAAAAAAAACATGAATTATTTTGAGGTTGGTTTATTTTTTTTTACTTTAGCACAATCAAATCGCATAATTTAACCAGTTTTACCATGATAATGAAAGAGAAGAAAACGATTCTTGTAGTAGGTAGTGCCAATACGGACTTGGTTATATCGGCCGAGCATTTCCCACTACCGGGCGAAACCATGTTTGGACATGGGTTTATGACTAACCACGGAGGTAAGGGTGCCAACCAGGCTGTAGCAGCTGCCCGCTTAGAGGGTAAGACCGTGTTTATAGGCAAGTTGGGCAACGACCAGTTTGGCCACTCTACCGTAGAGATGCTCAAGGGCGAGGGCATCGACGTGTCGGCCCTCACGCTGACCGACGAGGCCCCCTCTGGCGTAGCCGTCATTACCACCATCAGCAGCGGCGAGAACAGCATAGTGCTCGACTCGGGTGCCAACGCCCTCCTGTCGCCTGCCGACATCCAGGCCGCCGAGCCCCTCTTCCGCGAGGGCGGCATAGTGCTCATGCAGCTCGAGACCCCCGTCGAGGCGCTCGTCGAGGCCGCCGCCCTGGGCAAGAAGTATGGCGCCTATGTGGTGCTCAACCCCGCCCCGGCCCCCAAGGAGCCGCTGCCCGAGGCCCTGCTCAGGAATGTGGACCTCCTGATACCCAACGAGACCGAGGCGGCCTATATATCGGGTGTGGAGATAAAGACCGAGGACGACATGACCCGCGCCATGGACGAGATACAGAAACTGGGGGTCAAGGATGTCATCATCACCGTGGGCAGCAAGGGCGTATGCGCCCGCATTGACGGCCAGCTCATACGCGTGCCGGCCTTCAAGGTCAAGGCCGTAGACACCACGGCGGCCGGCGACACCTTCTGCGGAGCCCTCTGCGTGGCCCTGTCCGAGGGCAAGGCCCTGGAGGATGCCATCCGCTTCGGCAACAAGGCATCGTCTATATCGGTGACCCGCCGCGGCGCCCAGATGTCCATGCCCCATCTGTCAGAGATAGAATCTAATAATTAAAATAACCCTTTTAAAATCTTATCGAATTATGTTTATAGTTAGCAGTTATTCACTGGCCATCGTGCTGTGTGTGGTTACAATGCTCTGTTGGGGCTCGTGGGGTAACACCCAGAAACTTGCCGGCAAGACCTGGCGTTACGAGCTCTTCTATTGGGACTATGTAATAGGTATCCTGCTGTTCTCGCTCATCATAGGCTTCACCCTGGGAAGCATCGGAGAGGGCGGCCGCAGCTTCGTGCCCGACCTGATGCAGGTGTCTACCGCCAGCGTGCTCTCGGCAGTGGCCGGCGGTATCATCTTCAACCTCTCTAACATCCTGCTCTCGGCCTCTACGTCGCTGGCCGGCCTGTCTATCGCCTTCCCCCTGGGCTGTGGCCTGGCACTGGTACTGGGCGTGCTCAACAACTATATCTTCGTAGGTGGCGAGCAGGGCAACCCCGTGCTCATCTTCGGTGGTGTGGCCCTCGTCATGGTGGCCCTTATCCTCAATGGTGTGGCCGCTGCCAAGAAAGGCGACAAGGCCCAGGTGGTCGAGACTAAGGAGAGTGCCTCGTCGACAGCCAAGAAGGGCATCGTCCTGGCCATCATAGCCGGCGTGCTCATGTCTACATTCTATGCCCTGGTGGCCAACGCCATGGACAACACCAACTTTGAGACCCCTGCCGCAGGCAAGGCCACTCCCTACACGGCTTTCTTCCTCTTTGCCGTAGGTATCTTCGTGAGCAACTTTGTGTTCAACACCGTGGTGATGAAGAAACCCTTTGAGGGCGAGCCGGTAAGCTATGCCACTTACTTCAAGGGCAAGCTGTCTACCCACCTCGTGGGCGTGTTCGGTGGCTGCGTATGGGCCCTGGGTACCGTGCTGAGCTACATCGCCAGTGGCAAGATAGGAGCCTCCATCTCTTACGCACTGGGCCAGGGAGCCCCCATGATAGCCGCCCTCTGGGGTGTGTTCATCTGGAAGGAGTTCAAGGGCAGCCGCAGCATCGTCAACATACTGCTCTCGCTCATGTTCGTCCTCTTTATCGTGGGCCTGTGCATGATAGCCATCGCCAAGAACTAATA
This sequence comes from uncultured Prevotella sp., assembly GCA_934183135.1. Taxonomy (GTDB): domain Bacteria; phylum Bacteroidota; class Bacteroidia; order Bacteroidales; family Bacteroidaceae; genus Prevotella. The sequence continues at coordinate 20,706 of CAKPRX010000004.1, read as the reverse complement.
TACATTATTATACAACCATGAATAAAACTAAGATTTTCGCCCTGTCATGTGCCGCCATGCTCGCCATAGGTGCCTCGGCCAAGACCGTCACCATGAGCAAGGCCACACTGTTAGACAAGATTAAGGGTGGATGGGCCGGACAGACCATAGGCTGTGCCTTTGGCGGCCCCACCGAGTTCAAGTACAACGGCCGTATCATTCCCGACGACACCAAGATAGTATGGAATGACAGCCGCGTGAAGTATTACTACGACAAGTTCCCCGGTCTGTACGACGACCTGTATATGGACCTCACCTTCGTCGACGTGTTCGAGAAGAAAGGCCTTGACGCACCCATCAGCGAGTTCTCGCACGCCTTTGCCAATGCCGAGTACCAGCTGTGGCACGCCAACCAGAGCGCCCGCTACAACATCCTCAACGGCATCGACGCTCCTGCTTCCGGCCACTGGAAGAACAATCCTCATGCCGACGACATCGACTTCCAGATCGAGGCCGACTATGCCGGACTGATGAGCCCGGGCATGCCCCGTGCCGCTGCTCACTACAGCGATGCCATCGGCCACATGATGTGCTACGGCGATGGCTGGTATGGCGGTGTGTATGTGGCCACGATGTACTCGCTGGCCTTTGTCTCCAACGATGTCAACTACATCGTTACCGAGGCCCTCAAGGCCATCCCCGCCCAGTCTACCTTCTACCAGTGTATATCGGCTACCATCGCTGCCTGCAAGGCCAACAAGGACTGGCGTACCACCTGGAAGCAGATCCAGGAGAAGTATGGCGAGGCCGACCTCTGCCCCGACGGTGTGTACCAGGCATTCAATATCGATGCCAAGATTAACAGCGCCTATGTTGTCATGGGCCTGCTCTACGGCAACGGCGACTACAGCAAGACCCTGGACATCTCCACGCGCTGCGGCCAGGACTCAGACTGTAACCCCTCTACCGCCGGCGGTATCTTAGGTACCATGTTAGGGTACAGCAATATCCCCGACTACTGGAAGAACTCGCTCAAGCCGGTCGAGGACATCCCCTTCAAGTACACCGACATCTCGCTCAACAAGGCTTACGAACTCGGCATGAAGCATGCCCTCCAGGTGATAGCCAAGAATGGTGGCAAGGTGGCTGGCGACAAGGTTAAGATCAAGACTCAGACTATCCAGACCGTCCGCCTTGAGCAGAGCTTCGAGGGACTTGTCCCCGCCGTTAAGCGCGGCCTGGGCAACAAGCCTATCGACAAGGTGGCGCCCTTTAAGTTTAACGGCTGCGGCATTGTCATCCGTGGTACCTTTACCAGCGACGACCCCAACTACGTGGGTCTGGTCGAGGTGACCATCGATGGCAAGAAGATGCCCGTTATGAAGCTGCCCGGTGGTTACCATGGACGTTCTAACGACATCTACTGGAACTACGACCTGGAGGATGGCGAGCACACCATCAGCCTGAAGCGCCTCAATCCTCAGGACAACGTGAAGAGCAATGTCTATAGCTACATAGCCTTCAAGAAGAAGGACAAGTAAATAGCGCTGCTACACCCACCCCGCCGGTGGGCGTATAGGCGAGCGGAGTGTTACCCGTAACGGCCCATGCGGGCGTTAAGAGTTACACTCCGCTTACTATTATCAGTTTACCCATATACTTAGATAATCATCACACAACAATGAACAAGACACGATTTTTAGCCCTGGCGGCAGCCGCCGTGCTGGCCCTGGGCGCACAGGCCAAGACGGTTACCCTGAGCCGGGCCACGCTGCTCGACAAGATCAAGGGCGGATGGGCCGGCAAGACCATAGGCTGTGCCTACGGTGGCCCCACCGAGTTTAAGTATCCCGGCCGCATGATTCCCGACTCTACCCACATAGCCTGGAACGACACCCTGGTGGCCCATTACTACAAGTACCTGCCCGGACTGTACGATGACATCTACATGGACCTCACCTTCGTAGATGTCTTCGAGAAGAAGGGGCTCCACGCACCCATCTCCGACTTTGCCCACGCCTTTGCCACCGCCGGCTATCCCCTGTGGGCGGCCAATCAGGGTGCCCGCTACAACATCCTCAACGGTATGGAGCCTCCCGCTTCCGGCTACTGGAAGAACAATCCTCATGCCGACGACATCGACTTCCAGATCGAGGCCGACTACGCCGGACTGATGAGCCCGGGCATGCCCCAGACGGCTGCCCACTATGCCGACGGCATCGGCCACATGATGTGCTACGGCGATGGCTGGTATGGCGGCGTGTATGTGGCCACGATGCTCTCGCTGGCCTTTGTCTCCAACGATGTCAACTACATCGTTACCGAGGCCCTCAAGGCCATCCCGGCCCAGTCGCACTTCTACAAGTGTATGGCAGCCACCATTGCCGCCTGCCGGGCCAACAAGGACTGGCGCGTCACGTGGCAGCAGATAGAGGACACCTACGGCAGGCACAAGGCGTGTCCCGACAACTTCCGGGGCAAGGCCAGCATAGACGCCACCATCAACAGCGCCTATGTGGTGATGGGCTTGCTCTACGGCAACGGCGACTTTGGGCGTACCGTGGACATCGCCACGCGCTGCGGACAGGACTCTGACTGCAACCCCTCTACCGCGGGCGGCATCTTAGGTACCATGCTGGGCTACAACCGCATCCCCGACTACTGGAAGCGGTCGGTTAAGTCGGCCGAGGACATCCCCTTCAAGTATACCGACATCTCGCTCAACCGCGCGTACCAGCTCAGTCTGAAGCATGCCCTCCAGGTGATAGCCAAGAATGGCGGCCGCGTGTCGGCCACCACGGCCCGCATCAACGTGCAGCCCGTCAAGCCCGTAAGGTTCGAGCAGAGCTTCGAGGGGATTGTGGCCACGTCTAAGCGGGGCCTGGGCAACAAGCCCATAGACCGCGTGGGCGACATCAGGTTCAACGGTTGTGGCGTGGTCATACGTGGCGACCTCAAGGCCGATGACCCCCAGTACGTGGGCCAGGTCCAGGTGACGGTCGATGGCCGTATCGAGCGTATCGTAACGATGCCGGCCGACCAGCACAGCAGGGCCAACGAGATTTTCGCGATATTCGACCTGCCCGAGGGCGACCACGTTGTCACGCTGAAGCGGCTCAATCCGCAGGACAATGTACAGACGCGCGTCTTCGGCATTGTTACTTATAAGAAGAAGGATAGCAAGTAACTACACGGCCATCCTTTCGGCCTGTCTATACGGGGCGCGCCGCCCGGCACTCATGTCCGGGCAGCGCGCCCTTTCGGGTATATACGAAAGTTAATGGGCCGTTCCTTGGTGTGTATGGCCTAAAAGCAGTACCTTTGCAGTTATGAAAGAGTTACTATGTGTATGTCTGGGCAGTTTTGTGGGCGGTGGCCTGCGCCATCTGGTGGCCAGGTGGCTGCCGCTGGTGGTTCCGGCTGCCGCGTTTCCCTACGCCACGTTGGCGGTCAATGTCGTAGGCTGTTTTCTGATAGGCGTGTTCACCACGCTGTTTGGTTCCGGCGTGCTGTCGCCTACGGCCCGCGCCCTGTTGGTTACCGGTTTCTGTGGCGGGCTCACCACCTTTTCTACCTTTATGAACGAGAACGTGCTCATGGCCCGCGATGGCGGGCTGCTCTCTGCCGCCGCGTACACCGTGGCCAGCCTCGTACTCGGCATGGCCGCCCTGGTCTTGGGCTGTCATGTGGCCCGGTGACCCGCCGACAGCAAGGGGAAAGATTCTGGCTAACCCAAGGGGGGATGTGGACTAAAAAACGATGCCGGCGAATAGCCCCTGGCTGACCGGCAGCCATCGCCCGAAAAGAGAAGACCGGTCTTTACGTTTCTAAAGACGGCTCCCAGCGCGCTAAAGACGGCTTCCAGGATCGAAAAGGCCGGTTTCCACGAATGGGGTAGCGCTCGCCAGGCTATCAGAGAGGCTAGGGGGATTTGTCAGAAAAATACTTCGTCTTTTTCTTTGCAGTCTCTTCGGCTTGCACCTTTACGGCGGTGGCCGTGAAGGCGGGCTGCACCTCGGAAATAAAAATAAATGGGATTCTGAAGATTTAGTTATCAACTAAATCGTGTATTTCCCTCGGCTTGCACTACCTTTTAATAAGGTAGGCGTCGCCTCAATCCTGCAATTAGAAAAATACTTCGTCTTTTTCTTTGCAGTCTCTTCGGCTTGCACTACCTTTGCAGCTACGCTACCCCATATCTACAATTACTACACGATGATGAATGACATTTGCTGTATAGGCCATATTACCCACGACAGGGTCATTACACCTGCTCAGACGGTAGAGATGGCCGGAGGAACCTCTTTCTACTTCGCATGGGCCATGAGCCAGTTGCCACAGCGGGCTGACTACTTGCTGGTTACCAAGGTGGGCGACGAGTCGATGGACGAGATAGAGCGCCTGCGCCGTGCCGGGGTCAACCTGGTGTGCCACCACTGCCCGCGCTCGGTGTTCTTCGAGAATATCTATGGCGACAACCCCAACGACCGTACTCAGCACGTGCTGGCCAAGGCTGAGCCTTTTACCATCGGTGAGCTGGAGCCACTGGAGGCGCGTGTATTTCACCTGGGGCCGCTGTTGGCCGACGATTTCTCGATGGAGGCCATCAAGCTGCTGGCTGCCAAGGGACGGGTGTCTATAGACGTACAGGGATTTTTGCGTAAGGTTGACGGGCAGCAGGTGCTTCCCGTAGACTGGAAAGATAAGCGCACGGTGCTGGCGCTTACCGATGTGCTCAAGGTCAACGAGCACGAGATGGAGGTGATAACCGGCCTGACCGACGCCCATGCCGCGGCCCGTGCCATAGCCGGCTATGGGGTGCGCGAGGTGCTGGTAACCCTGGGCAGCTACGGCTCGGTCATCTATGCCGACGGCACCTATTATGACATACCGGCCTACGCGCCCCGCCAGGTGGTCGACGCCACGGGCTGCGGCGACACCTATGCTGCCGGTTACCTCTATGGCCGTGCCATCGGTATGACCTATGCCGATGCCGGCCGCATGGCGGCTGCCATGTGTACCCTCAAGCTGGAGCACTCGGGCCCCTTTGACCGCTCCATGGCCGATATAGAGCGGCTGTTGCGCCGTTAGCGCTGCAACAGCTGGTCTATACGCGCCCTTACCTCGGCTGCGGTAGTCTTACGGATAGTATGTTCGTGTATCTCGATGAGATGGTCGGCCATGGCGGCGGCTATCTCCAGGTCGTGTGTGCTTATCAGTATGGTCTTGGCCTGTGTGGCGGCCAGATGGCTCAGCAGTCGCATGAGCGCCACCTTGCTGGGAAAGTCCAGGAAGGCCGTGGGCTCGTCCAGCAGTATGACGGGCGTGTGCTGGGCCAGTGCCCGTGCCACCATGACCTTCTGGCGCTCGCCGTCGCTCAGCGTGCCTATGCGCCTCGTGGCCAGGTGGCTTATGCCCACCATCTCCAGTGCCTGGGCCACCATCTGGCGGTCGGCCGCGGTGGTGGTGCCCAGCAGGCCCGTGTAGGGGGCGCGCCCCATGGCCACTATCTCGGTAACGCTGAGGGCCACCGCGTCTATACGGTCTGTAAGTACCACGCTTACCATCTGCGCCCGTTCGCCCACGGTAAGTGTCTGCAGGTTGTGGCCGCCTATGAGCATGCGGCCGGCCAATGGGGGCTGATAGCCGGCCAGCGTGCGCAGCAGGGTAGACTTGCCCGCGCCGTTGGGGCCTATCAGGCATGTCAGCGTGCCCTGTGCCAGGGCCAGGCTTATGTCGGTGAGCACCGCGCGGTGCCCATATCCCACGCTCAGGTGGGCAGCTATGACAGGGTGGGTGGCCGGCATGGGCGTGTCAGTACTTTATCTTGCGCTGGGCGTTCTTGGACTCTATGATTTTGGCGATGGCTATAAACCGGTAATAGGCATCGAGCGAGGCATTGATAAATCCCGGTACCCCCTTGAGACACTCCCCCTTGAACAGATACGCCCGGATGAAGCGCCAGGCAGGGTCGGCCACTAACTTGAAGGCACCATAGTGCTTGTGGCGCTTCTTCTCGACCTCGTTGTCAGTATATTCGTTGGTCTTGTACACACGGGTACGTATCGAGTCGTCGGCCAGGTGTATCAGGGCCAGCTCGCGGTGCTTGCGGGGAATGTACTCGACACGCCCCTGAACCTGGGGGAAGGTGTGGACATAAGGAGGCCATGTGGTGCCGTCGCGTACAAAGAAGCGCAACTGGTAGTCAGGATAGGCGAAGAGCCTGTGCATGAAGTAGCCCTTACGCGGAATGTAGAGGCCTTGGGGGCAGCCGGGCTCGGCGATGCGCCGGTACAGGTAGTCGTGTAGCTGGGGTGTCACGAGCTCGTCGGCGTCGACCACCAGGACCCACGGCCACGCGGCCGACTGTATGGCAAAGGTGCGCGCAGGCTCTGCACTCTTGTGGTTGGCCTTAGGGAAGGTCACCACGCGGCACCCCATGCGCCGGGCTATGGCCACGGTGTCGTCCGTGCTCTCCATGTCGCATACCAGCACCTCGTCAAAGCGCTCTACGGCCCTCACCACCTCCTCCAGGTGCTGGGCGGCGTTGTAGGTGTTAATTACTACCGATATCTTAGCTTCGTTGGTCATGGTCAGAGGGGATTATAGGGTTAGTGGGTAAGTCGTTTCCACAGCATCTGCAGCTTCTCGCCCACCGACGGGTGCCAGCTGTGGGCACAGTAGTGTATGGCGTACGAGGCCGGGGTAACCTCGTGACGGTTGCCGGCAAACACTTCGGAACGGTATATCATGATGCCGTCGCTGAGCAGCTGGTCGCGGTCCACGTAGCGGAAGCCGTACCGCTCGGCCACACGTGCGTAAATCTGGGGCGACAGCACATCGGTGGCCAGCGAGCCGTCGGGTTTCAGGAACGACTTGTCGGCATACCAGTCCAGCACGTCCTTGATAAACTGCGAGCCAGGCTCGGCCCCCATCACGGCGGCCTGTATCTGTATGCCCGACACGTAGCCGTCGCGCACACGTACCCCCTCGCTGTCTATCATGTCCATGGCCCCGTCGCGGGCTATCTGCGTGGGATGATACTCTAACGAGGAGAAGAAAGAGTGGTCCAGCAGGTCGTCAAAGGGCTTGAGCACCAGTACGTCGGAGTCCAGGTAGATGCCCCCCTCCATGTATAGCGCGAACATGCGTATGTAGTCGGCCGCAAAGGCCCACTTGCGCTGCTCTATGGCCTCGCGCACATAGTCGGGCGCAGCCTCTACGTCAAAGTTATCAGCGTTCCATAGCTTTATCTCATACTCGGGCATCACCCGGCGCCATGAGTCCATGCACCGTTGTATCTTGGCCGGATACGGGTCGCCGCTCATCCAGCAGAAATGTATCTTCTTGGGTACCATTGGCTGTTGTCGTGGTCTGTAATGGTGGTTATACTTATGTTTACTGTACAGGCCGGGCCACTCGGGGGCCATGCCTATCTTGCAAAGCTACACTTTTATTTTGACAATAAGGCTTAAAAAAGGGAAAAATGCAGGCATCCGCCCAAAATAAGGTATCGCCACGGGGCTTATTACAACCGTTATTTGTAATTTTGCACCTGTATATGACCCAGTTATCACCTATACAGTCACTCCAGCAGCAGCGGCTCTTGCTGCGGGCCGAGTACGAGGAGGAGAAAGAGAGTTTTCGCCGGCAGACCGAGGCCCGTGGAATGGCCCGGCTGGTCAGGCGCGGCGATGCGTGGTTCCCCCTGCGGGTGGGCACCACCTTCTACAACTCGCTCAACCAGCTGGCCGTCGAGGTGTACCGCACGGCCGGCACCGAGATAGAGCACAGCTTCGAGTACGGCCGCCCGGTGGTGTTCTTCACCATGGCCCAGGGTGCCGACGGTGCCCCCGCGCAGCTACACTATCTGGACATGACCGGCACGGTAAGCTATGTCGATGGCGACCGCATGGTGGTAACCCTGCCCGACAACGGCCGGGTGAGCGCGCTGCTCACGGCTACGGCCCAGGTGGGTGTACAGCTCTTCTTTGACGAGACCAGTTACCGGCTCATGTTCGAGGCGCTCGACAGGGTCATCGCGGCCCGCGGCAACAGGCTCGCCTACCTGCGCGACCTGGTGTACAGCACCATGCGGCCCGCCCGCTTCAGTTTCGAGCCCATCAGTCTGCCGTGGCTCAACGCCACCCAGCAGCAGGCTGTCAACGAGGTGCTCTGGGCCAAGGACGTCATGGTGGTACACGGCCCTCCCGGAACGGGCAAGACCACCACCCTGGTAGAGGCCATCTACGAGGTGCTCAGGCGAGAAAGCCAGGTGCTGGTATGTGCCCAGAGCAATATGGCCGTAGACTGGATAGCCGAGAAGCTGGTAGACAGGGGCGTGCCCGTGCTGCGCATAGGCAACCCCACGAGGGTCAATGACAAGATGCTGGCCTTTACCTACGAGCGGCGGTTCGAGTCGCACCCCGACTACCCGCAGCTCTGGGCCATCCGCAAGGCCATCCGCCAGCTGCGCGGCCAGCGCCGCCGTACCGACGGCTACCACCAGAAGATAGAACGGCTGCGTGAGCGGGCCACGGAGATAGAGCTGCGCATCAACAGCACGCTCTTCGGCGAGGCCCGGGTCATCGCCTCGACCCTGGCCGGCTCGGCCAGCCGCGTCATGGAGGGCCAGAAGTTTGGCACGCTCTTCATAGACGAGGCCGCTCAGGCCCTGGAGGCTGCCTGCTGGATACCGGCCCGCCGGGTGAGCCGCATTGTCCTGGCCGGCGACCACTGCCAGCTGCCCCCCACGGTCAAGAGTCTTACGGCGCTCAGGGGCGGACTGGGCACCACGCTCATGGAGCGCATCGTGGCCAACCACCCCGAGGCGGTGAGCCTGCTGCGCGTGCAGTACCGTATGAACGAGCAGATTATGCGCTTCTCGAGCAACTGGTTCTACCACGGACAGGTGCAGTCGGCACCCCAGGTGAGTCACCGCGGCATCCTGGATTACGACAACCCCATAGACTGGATAGTGCCCGACAAGCCCATCGAGGGTGAAGATGCCGGTACCGTGTTTCGCGAGCAGTTCGTGGGCGACAGCTTTGGCCGCATCAACAAGGGCGAGGCCCGCTATACCCTCGATGTGCTCCAGGACTATATTAACAAGGTGGGCGGCCAGCGCATGATAGACGAGCGTATCGACGTGGGCATCATCTCGCCCTACCGGGCACAGGTGCAGTACCTGCGGCAGCTGCTGCGGGCACGCCCGTTCTTCAAGCCCTACCGCCGGCTGATAAGCGTTAACACCGTAGACGGGTTCCAGGGACAGGAGCGCGACATCATCCTCATCTCCCTGGTACGCTCCAACGACGAGGGGCAGATAGGTTTCCTGCGCGACCTGCGCCGCATGAACGTGGCCATCACCCGGGCGCGCATGAAGCTCATCATCCTGGGCAGCGCCGACACGCTGACGCGCCACCCCTTCTACCAGCAGCTGTGGCAGTACATCCAGGACATCAAGGGCCATGACAACGAGTAACACACTGACGATATGCTACAACGCGACTATTATCTGAGGATTATTGAGGAGTTTGGCAAGGCACTGGCCAACTTCTTGGAGAAACGCCACGACGGCCCGCGGCGCGAGCACGAGCTGCGCGACCTGTACCGCCAGTACGTGGGCCCCTACGATGTGCTCGCCCGGCTGTCTACCGACGACACCCTCGTGTATGCCGCCCGTGAGTGGCCCGACAGCGAGCGCCTGGAGCGCCTGGCCATGCTGGCCGAGCTGCTCTACGCTGAGGCCGGCTACAGCCAGGCTCCCCTCTGTACGCTGCTCTATGAGCGCGCCTACTGGCTCTACGACTACGTAGAGGCCCATGGCACCACCTACTCGATGGACCGCCATCGCAAGATGGCTGCCATACGCCACCGGCTCCATCCTAAGGTTTAGGACGGCGGTACACGGCTTTAGGACGGCCATCCGGCGATTAGGCACGCACATCCGCCGTCATCGTATGTAGCCACAGGCCGCCGATGGGTGCCGCCGAGGCGCTCTGGGTCCTGGCCGTCACGGTATATAACAGAAAGATAGTTTTCATAGATATGGGTAACATTAACGACATGACAGTGGGATCGCCCGCCCGGGGCATCCTGAAGTTCGCCCTCCCCCTCATCTTCGGGTATATCCTTCAGCAGATGTACCTGGTCATCGACGCGGCCATCGTGGGCCGCTGGGTGGGCGTCAATGCGCTGGCCGCCGTGGGCGCCAGCTCGTCTATCACCTTTCTTATCATGGGGTTCTGCAACGGCTCGTGCGCCGGGTTTGCCATCCCGGTGGCCCAGACATTCGGGGCCAAAAATTTCTCCAAGATGCGCGCCTACGTGGCCAACTCGCTGCGCATAGGGGCCGTCATGGCGGTGGTCATCACGGTGCTCACCTCCATCTTCTGTGCCCGCATCCTGCGGGTGGTCAACACCCCGGCCGACATCTTTGACGATGCGTACATATTCCTGCTCCTTACCTTTCTGACCATCCCCTTTACCATCGCCTACAACCTCTTGTCGGGGTTCATAAGGGCCCTGGGCAACTCGCGGCAGCCCTTCTACTTCCTCATAGCCTCCTCCATGCTCAACATAGTACTCGATGTGGTGCTCATCCTGTGGATGGGCATGGGCGTCGAGGGCGCGGGCATAGCCACCATGCTCTCGCAGGCTTTCTCGGCCACCCTGTGCTGGCTGTACATACGCCGCAGGCTACAGATACTCATCCCCACGGGCGCCGAGTGGGAGTATCACGACAACATGACGGGCCACCTGCTCAACAGTGGTGTCCCCATGGGCCTGCAGTTCTCCATTACGGGCATAGGCATCATCATGCTGCAGAGCGCCAACAACGCCCTGGGCACCACGTATGTGGCGGCCTTTACCGCGTCTATGCGTATCAAGTACCTGTTTACCTGTGTGTTCGAGAATATCGGTGTGGCCATGGCCACTTACTGCGGGCAAAACGTGGGCGCACGCCAGCCCCGCCGTATAGCCCAGGGCATCAGGGCCTCGCTGTGCATCATGCTGGTGTACTCGGTACTCACCTTTGCCGCCATCTTCCCCTTTGCCGATGACATGATGACCCTCTTCGTCGACGGAGGCGAGCGCCAGATAGTAACCAATGCCGCCCTGTTCATGCGCATCAACAACTACTTCTACCCGATACTCGGTGTGCTCTGCATCTTCCGCTATTCTATCCAGGGAATGGGCTACAGCAACCTGAGCATGATGAGTGGCGTGATGGAGATGATAGCGCGCAGCGGCGTGAGCCTCTGGCTGGTGCCCACCTTCCACTTCTTAGGCGTATGTTTTGGCGACCCGCTGGCCTGGGTGGCTGCCGACCTCTTCCTGGTACCTGGCTACCTCTTCGTGTATGCCCGCCTGCGCCGCAAGTTGGCTGCTGCCTGAGTGGGGGCCGTCGCGTCAGTCGTTGGACTTGAAGAGCAGTCGGGCCAGGCCGTAGACATAGCGGCGGAAACCGGGACGGTAGGCCAGCAGATGGTCGAACCACCCGAGATGACGGCCCGCCACGCGCACCACCATGCCCACATAGACCATGGCGAAGAGCGTGCCGATGCCCACGATGTGCCACTGCCAGGTGCCGAAGAACGCGTAGCCGGCCGCAACGGCCAGGACCACCAGCGCCGTGTCGACACCTATCTTAACCTTGGCAAACTCGATGCCCGTAACGGCACTTACGGCCACGGGGAAACCTTCGCCAGGCATGGTGACCGACCCACAGCGCACCTCTAACGCTATGCCCAACCCGAGGAAGGTGCATCCGGCCACCTGGGCCACTATCTGCATCCACAGGGTGGTGGGCTGTAGCCAGCTGGTGAGCCACATGTTGAGGTCAATGAGGGTGCCGAAGACAAAGCCCACCAGGAGCTGGAAGAGCTGGACGGCCTCGAAGCGGCGGCGCAGCACACACAGCTGCCCTACCACTAACAGGCCGTTCATTAGGTAGGTGTACTGGCCTATGGTAAGGCGTGGCACGCCCGGTATCTGCCGGCCTGCCGTCTCGAAAACATAGGGCAGCGTGCTGATAACGCTCGACCCGAGCATGCTGCGCACGCACACGGCCACGCCGATGGTCATAACAAAAAGTGAGATGAGTAGCAGCACGTGCTGCCAGATAAACGATATTATCCTGTCTTTCTTATTCATGCACTGCAAAAGTACTTATTTTTTGTCTCATGGCATCGGCAAGATGGATATTTTTTGTCATACCATCTTGGCTGATGGTCGCGCGTGGCCCACGGGACGCAGCTCCGGCTCGGTGTGTGGTGTCTTCTCTTATCATCAGCCCTCTTAGGGATTGGTACTATACCTTATTATATATAGAGAGCGCCCCGAAGGCAACAGGCCGAACACCCACAATATGGATGTTCGGCCTGCTGTATAGAGGGGATACGCTCCCTACCGCCGGTAGGCGTTGAGGGCGGCCTGCAGGAAACTGATGTAGGCAGGCACATCCTCTTTGTAGCCGTAGGGGTGGTTGAGGGGCTGCCCGGCATTGTCTACAGCGATGTAGTAAGGCTGGGCGTTGGCACCGAACTTGTGGGCCTGCAGATAACTCCACTTATCGCCCACGGTGCGCAGGGTGCGGGTGGCGCCGTTGTACGTTACCTCCATGGGCTGAGCCAGCGGGGTCTTGTCGTCGACATAGAGCGAGATGAGGATGAAGTCGTTGTTGAGCATGCTGGCCACGGTGGGGTCGGTCCACACGGCTGCCTCCATCTTGCGGCAGTTGACGCAGCCGTGGCCGGTAAAGTCGAGCAGCACAGGCTTGCCCTCGGCGCGGGCGGCGGCCATGCCCTCGTTATAGTCGGTATAGCGCGCCTCTACGGTGGTGGTGTTCAGGTTGAAGTCCTGTGTGTTCATGGGCGGGGCAAAGGCACTGATGGCCTTGCAGGGGGCTCCCCACAGGCCCGGAAGCATGTAGATGGCAAAGGCGATGGAGCACAGGCCCAGCATGATGCAGGGCACGGGCATGGGCTTGCTCGTATCGCCGCCGATGGTGTCTTCCTGGAACTTGAGGTGCCCTATCAGGTAGAGTCCCAAGGCTCCGAATATAACTATCCACAGAGCGATAAACACCTCGCGGTCAAGGATGTGCCAGCCGTAGGCCAGGTCGGCCACGGAGAGAAACTTGAGCGAGAAGGCCAGTTCGATAAAGCCTAACACCACCTTGATGGTGGTCATCCAGGAGCCCGACCGGGGCGCCGACTTGAGCCACGATGGGAAGAGGGCGAAGAGCGTGAAGGGTAGGGCCAGGGCCAGGGCAAAGCCCAGCATGCCGACGGTGGGTGCCAGCCAGTCGCCCGAGCTGACGGTCTGTACCAGCAGCAGACCCACGATGGGCGCGGTGCATGAGAATGACACTAAGGCCAGGGTAAAGGCCATGAGGAAGATGGAGATGAGTCCCGTGGTGGCCGACGCCTTGGTGTCTACGGCGTTGGCCCAGCGGTCGGGCAGCTTAATCTCGAACCACCCGAAGAACGAGAAGGCAAATACGAGCAGGAGGGCAAACAGGATAACGTTGAACACGGCACTGGTGCTCAGCTCGTTGAGCTTGCTGGGGCCGAAGAGGGCCGTGATGAGCAGGCCCAGGCCCAGATAGATGACGATGATGGACAGCCCATAGGTCATGGCATCGCGGATGCCACGGCGGCGGTCGTCCTTGGCCCGCTTCAGGAAGAAACTAATGGTCATGGGGATGATGGGCCATATACAGGGCATGACCAGGGCCAGCAGGCCGCCCACAAAACCCATGACAAAGATGTACCACAGTGAGCGGTTGGCTATGTTGCCCTCGCTGTCGTAAGCCTGCAGTTGCTTAACTACGGGCTTCCACCATTGGGCCTTCAGGTCGGCCGGTACAGGGGCCGTAGCATTGGCTACCGTGGCTGTTTCCTGGGCGCTGTCAACAGTCGCGGTGTTGGCCGGAGCCGTCATCTGCTCGCTGGGAGCCGTCTCTGTGGCCGCCTTGGTATCGGCCATCGCCACGGCGGGCGACTTGCCGCTCTGCTTCAGCGGCACCTCGCCCGGTGGCAGACAGTTCTCGTCGCTGCAGGCACCGTACTCCAGGTAGGCGTCGATGCTGTAAGTGGGCTTGGTGAAGCGCACACGCTGCACAAACTGGGCACTGCCCTCGAAGTAGCGTACGTGCATGCTGAAAATGGGGTCGTAGTGGGCTTTCTCGCCCCCGCGGGGCATGAGTGAGCCTACGAGCTGTATGCCGTCGGCCTTGTTGACGTGCAGCGAAGCCTCGGTGGGGCCGTTCTGGCCCAGGTTAGTCGAGTAGACGTGCCATCCGGCCTCTATGCGGCCGCTGAATACTATCTCGCCCTCGGCCGTGCCATTGGTCTTGAGGGTAGCCGTAAACTTCACGGGGTCTACCATCTGCGCCATGGCTGCCAGGGCCATCAGCAACATGGCACTCAGTGCTATTATCTTCTTCATATACTATGCTTATGGTTGATGGATTACTGGTGTATCATCTCTACGAATATGGGTACCACGGTGGCGGTGCTCTGCGCCTTGAAGGCTATCTGTGTGGGGGTATAGGTTATGTCGGCCGAGGTGGCTGCCCGGCTGCCCAGGGCCGTGCGCACCCGGCTGCTGAAGGTGCCGGTGCCCCGCTCTATCTGTGCTATGAGGGCCTTGATGTCGAGTGCACGCGCCGAGTAAAGCACGCATACGTGGTCGGTGCCCCGCGTGTCGTCCATCTCGATGTACCACTTCTCGTCGGGTATGGCTATGTTGTTAGACGAGTAGACCAGCGCCGGACTGATATTGTCGGTGGGCGGGAAGACGCGCGACACCTTGTTGGTCTGGTCGGTGCCGATGACGTAGACGTAGGCGGGCTCGTTGTTAGACAGGTACAGGCGGTAGCGGGTACCCGATATGTAGGCCGAGTTCATGTGGTAGATGCCCGAGCGCAGCGTGGCCCCCATGGTCTCGCCCGTGGAGAGTTGGAAACGCAGTGAGCCGGCAAACCGGTGTGTCACTACCACAGGCCGGGGCTTGGGCTGTGGCACGGGCTGCGGCTTCGGCGGTACGGGCTGTGGTGCCGGCTGGGGCTGAGGCTGAGGCTTGGGTTGGGGCCGGGGCGACACCTTGGGGGCGACGTACATCTCAAAGGCGTACATGGTGTTGTTGGCAAAGTCGCGGTAGCGCACCCAGGTATAGCCGTTGGTGCCCCAGCTGGTGCCCCAGCTGTTCATAATGAGGAAGGCACCGCCGTACTTGTTGTCATCGTAGGCCACCGCGCACATGGCGTGGCCGCCTCCCGAGTTGTCGGTCTCGGTCTTCAGCCACACATCCTTGCAGCGGAAGAACGAGTTGGGTACCCGCATGCCTATAACCACGGGCCGGTTCTGTGCCAGGGCCTTCTTTACCGTGCGCACCTTGACCTCGTACGAGTCGGTGGGGTCGAATAGGCGGAAGTAGTCGTCTATCGTGTACGGCAGAGCCTTGGCGAAGAGCGCCGAGGGTATGTAGTCGGCACACAACACGTTGAAGTCGCTAAACTTGGGGGCTCCCTTCTTCATCAGCAGGGCCATGGCGTCGCCTATGCAGGTTCCGTTGCTGCAGCCAGGCTTGTTGGTGAGCTTAATCTGCTTGTACACGAAGATGGGCGAGAACGCCTCGCGGTCTATGACTATCTGGCTGGTCCAGCGGTGGCTGACGGCCTCGGCTATGGTGCGTGCCGCGTACGACGAGGCCCAGCTGGTGCAGGTGCCATACTGTCCCTGGTTGCCCGCGGTGGGGCAGTAGCGGCGCAGCGAGTGAGCAGCGGGCAGCACGGTGTAGTCGCGGGTGAGCAGGGGAGCCTTCTCGGGTATCTTGGCGTAAGCCTCGTCGTCAAAGGCCATTCCCGTGCCGTATTCCTCGTTCTGCGCCTGCGCCGTAATGGCTATGAGCAGGGCGGCGATTAGGGTCTTTATTCGCATGGTTACTTCTGATTGTTAAAGATAAAGTCGCCCTGGAAGAGCGAGCTGGCGTACCAGGGCATCTGCTGATGGTTAGTGGCGCTGAATACGCTGGCGGCCACACGCTTGAAGACACTCTCTATGGGCAGCCCAGGGGTGTCTAAGGTCTTCAGCAGCGCCGTGGTGTAGGGGCTGTTGCGTGTCTGGCCGTCGGCGGCCACGCTGCCAGGACTGGTGGCGTAAGAGATAAAGGTGCCCACGGGTGCGTTGACGGCGGTGAGGCCCTGGCTGGCGGAGCCGCGATACCAGCTGCGCTCAAAGGGATTGTTACGGCAGGCATCCAGGGCTATTATCTTCATCTTGCAGCCCGACTCGTCGAGCTTGGCCAGTACACGGCCCATGTCGGTACACTCGTACTCGATGTCGCTGGCTGAGCGTAGGTTGGCGTTGACGGGAATAAGATAGTTGGAGCCCTTGTACTGGATGCCGTGACCGGCATAGTAGAACATGGCGGCATCGTAGCCGCTGGCGCGCTGGCCCAGGGTGTTGATGGCGTCCTCCATCTGTTTCTTGGTGCCGTTCTGCAGCAGGATAACCTCGAACCCTAACGACCGCAGCTTGGCAGCCATGTCGCTGGCGTCGTTCTGTGGGTTTACCAGGCGCTGCTCGGGATAGCTGGCGTTGCCTATTACCAGGGCGATGCGCTTGCCTGTAGCCACCACGACAGGCTTGGCACCCTGGCGCACGATGGTGCGCTCCGAGGTGGCTGTTCCGTCGGCATTGGTGGCGCTCACCTTTATAACATTGCTACCCTCTACGAGTGTCAGGGTCTGCTCTATACGCATATCGGCCCCATCGTTGGTCACCGCCTTGATGCCGCGGTACAGCTGTCCGTTCACGTAGACATGGGTAGCCGTAATGCGGCTCTTGGAATGGATGCCTACCGAAATCTTCACACTGCCCAGCGTGGTGGTGGCAGGCAGGGCCGCCCAGGTAAAGGTAGGCACATTCTTGGCGACCACCACCGGCTGCGGCCGCGGTTGAGGCTGGGGAGCTGGCTGTGGCTGTGGGGCAGGAGAACGGTCGTCGTAGACGGGGCGGATGAGGAGCCCACGTGCGGCGTAGTCAGTGTCGCCCACACGGGGAGTTAGATTTTTCTTATAGTCGTTAGCTCCCCAAAAGGTTATACCTCTGGCAGGGCCGTAGCCATAGTCAATGACTTCGCTGGACCAATAGTAGCAAACACTGCCGATGTAATTTTTCTCGACTTTGTTCTTATCAGTCGACAGCCAGCCACCAGTAGTGAGATAAATACTGTTGCCATTAGGCCCGGTTACCTTAATACACTTTTTGCCATTTGCCCGGGCCCATTCAAACTTACATTTATCTACCAGCTCTTGCCAATCGGCTTTGTTGGGAGTGCGCCAGTGGTCGTGTAAGATGATGTGGGCAGCGTCGTATTCGGGTAAAAGAACGTGGCTCTTGTCGATACGTTTGGATATTTGGTCCTTGATGTCGTAGAAATAGGCAGTCTTCTTAGAATCAAGGTGAGCTTCGATGGCAAGAGGATAATTGGATGCCTTATAGCTGTCAATCCATACTCCTTGAGGTACTCCCCATTGGAAGTAGTACTTGCTCTCGCCGTTGGAACTGCCGAGGTCGGCACTGCCCCACTTGACAGAAAGCCCCAGGTCAACGGGCGTGATGTTCTGAGCCAACAGGGTGGTGGTGGCAAGTGCGAACAAAAGGAGGAAGTAGATTCTTTTCATCTGTGATAGTGGTTAATGATAGTTTATGCTGGTTCTATGAGCCAGTCAGCGAGGGTGTGTGTGGCCGTGTCGAAGCCGATGGCCACCTTGACCACCGGCAGCCCGCAGAGGGCAAACCGCTTAGGATATTGCTTGAGGTCTATCTGCTGCATGGCAGACCGTGCGCTCTTGTTGAGCTTGAGTTCAAAGAGATACAGGTGAGTGGCCGTGCGCAGCACCATGTCTACCCGCCCGGTGGCCGTGCGCACCTCTACATCGACATAGTGGTCCAGGACAGAGAAGATAACGTACATCATCTGCTGGTAATGCCCCTCGGAGTTGGCGTTGTCGCAGTAAGGGATAGTGGCGAGATAGGCCTGGAGCATCTGCAGGGCACCGTCCAGGTCGTCATGACGGATGAGGGCCGACATCTTGGCTATGACGGTGGTGCCTTTGGCCGTGTTCTGCCCGATGTAATGGGGCAACAGGCTACGGTACAGGCCCACCCTAATCTCCTTGTTGGGTATGCCGAGGGTGTAGAGGTCGGTCTCGGGGTCGTAGTGCTTGATGGTAATGTAGCCACTCTGGTAGAGTAGGGGCGTAATGGAGGTCATCCGCTCGGTGGGAGCGTCAAACTCAGACTTGTCTACATCGCCGCCTATCTCAGAGGGGCTCACGTGATACCTGGCCAGCATCTCTATGAGATAGGTAGGTGTGCCCGAGGCAAACCAATAGTAGTCTAACAGCCCGCGGCTCATGGCATTTAGCAGGCTGAAGGGATTGAATACATCGGGCCCGAACGGCGAGAAATGGTAGCCGTCGTAGTATTCGGTGAGTTTCTGGACGATGTTCTCTCGCGTCGTAGTCATCCTTTCGGCCAGCGCGTCCACATCGGCCGACATCTGGGTGGTAAGCTCCTCCTGGGTGATGCCACATACACCCGCATAGTCATCGTCCATGCTGATATTGGCCATGTTGTTGAGCTCGCTGAAGATGCTCATCTGCGAGAACTTGGTGATGCCGGTAAGGAAGACGAAGCGCAGGTAAGGGTCGCAGTCCTTTAGCGGACTGTAGAAGTTGCGCATCACCTGGCGGAGCACGGGCAGTTTCTCATCCTCGTGTACCACATCCAGCAAGGGGGCATCGTACTCGTCGATGAGTACCACTACCTGCCGGCCCGTCTGTCGGTAGGCGGCCTTTATCAGGTCTATCAGGCGCAGGTTGGCGTCTTTGGCCGGATGGGTTATCCCCCAGGCGCGCTCCTTCTCACTCAGGAGATAGCCCAGATAGCCCTCCAGCTGCTCCCTGTCCATGTGCTTGCCTCCGGCCATGCTGAAGTGCAGTACTGGAAAGGCTGTCCACTCCTGTTCGAGCTGCTCGATGGCCAGCCCCTTGAACAGGTCTTTCTCTCCGGAGAAGTAGCTGTGAAAGGTAGAGACCAGCAGAGACTTGCCGAAGCGGCGCGGACGGCTCAGGAAGAAGAACTTGCCGCTGCCGTGGGTCATGCGGTAGACATACTCGGTCTTATCTACATAGACGAGATGGCGGGTAATAATCTCCCTGAAGGTCTGTATGCCTATGGGATATAGTCGCTGTGATGTCCTCATCGGTTGTGGTGTTGGTCTGGGTTATAGTATCTGGTGGGGCGGCAGTAGATGGCTGCTGCAAACATAGTGAGAAAACGGCTAAGGATGAAGGGAGGGGGAGAATGGCTGGTTGCTCCCCTTCCCTTTGTTGACAGCGGCGAGGGGGTTAGCCTACCTGGCTGCCCGGTTTCACCTCGCCCAGGGTGGTGGTGACATTGAGCGAGCCGTCGAAGTTGACCGCCGAGAGTATCATGCCTTGGCTCTCGATGCCCATCATCTTGCGCGGGGCGAAGTTGGCCACGAAGAGCACGTCCTTGCCTATCAGCTGTTCGGGCTCGTAGTAGGCGGCTATGCCACTGAGTATGGTGCGGTCGGTGCCGGTACCGTCGTCGATGGTAAACTGCAGCAGTTTCTTAGACTTCTTGACCTTCTGGCAGTCCTTGATGTGGCCCACGCGGATGTCGAGTTTCTCAAAATCCTCGAAACTGCAGGTTGCCTTGACCGGCTCGGCCTTGTAGGCGGCTGCCGCGTTGGCCCGCTTGGTGTCCTCGAGCTTCTGCAGCTGGCGCTCTATGACCTCGTCGTCTATCTTCTCGAAGAGCAGCTCGGGCTCGGCCAGCTGATGGCCGGCCTGTAACAGGTCGGTGTGGCCCAGCTGGCTCCAGTCGAACGACTCCATGTTGATCATCTTGCGCAGTTTCTCTGACGAGAAGGGCAGGAAGGGCTCGAAGGCGATGGCCAGGTTGGCCACCAGCTGCAGGCTGATGTAGAGGATGGTCTCCACGCGCTTGGGGTCGGTCTTCCAGACCTTCCAGGGCTCGCACTCGGTGATGTACTTGTTGCCTATGCGGGCCAGGTTCATGGCTTCTTTCTGAGCCTCGCGGAACTTGAAGACATCGAGGTAGTTCTCGAGCTTCTCCTTGACATCCTTGAACTCGTTGAGGGCCTGGCGGTCCACCTCCTGCAGTTGGCCGCAGGCCGGCACCACGCCTCCCCAGTACTTCTTGGTGAGCTGCAGGGCACGGTTTACAAAGTTGCCGTAGATGGCCACCAGTTCCGAGTTGTTGCGCTCCTGGAAGTCCTTCCAGGTGAAGTTGTTGTCCTTGGTCTCGGGGGCGTTGGCGGTGAGCACGTAGCGCAGCACGTCCTGCTTGCCCGGCAGGTCTACCAGGTACTCATGGAGCCATACGGCCCAGTTCTTGGAGGTCGATATCTTGTCGTTCTCCAGATTGAGGAACTCGTTGGCCGGCACGTTGTCGGGCAGGATATAGCCGCCGTGGGCCTTGAGCATGGTGGGGAAGATGATGCAGTGGAACACGATGTTGTCCTTGCCGATGAAGTGTACGAGCCGGGTGTCCTCGTCCTTCCACCACTTCTCCCAGCTGCCCCACTTCTCGGGATGGGCGTCGCAGAGTTCCTTGGTGTTAGAGATATAGCCTATGGGCGCGTCGAACCACACGTAGA
>CAKPRX010000003.1 GCA_934183135.1 uncultured Prevotella sp. | reverse complement strand
AATTGGTAGACACGAGGGACTTAAAATCCCTTGGCCAGTAATGGCTGTGCGGGTTCGAGTCCCGCTCGCGGCACTTCTAATTTATCACAAAAACTTTTATGCGCACAAATCTATTATTTTCCTTATCTGCCTGCTCCCTTCTGGTACTGAGCGCATGCTCCAAGATGGGCCCTCTGTCAGCAGACAACTTCACCGTGACCCCCAAGCCCCTTGAGGCAATGGGCGGACAGGTTCTGGCCACTATCAACGGAACTTTCCCCGAGAAATACATGAAGAAGAACGCCGTAGTAAAGGTGGTTCCCGAACTGCGATACGCCAATGGCCAGGTGCAGAAAGGCACGGCAGCCACATTCCAGGGCGAGAAAGTGATGGGAAACGACCAGACTATCTCATACCGCATGGGCGGACATTATACGATGAAGACTACGTTCCCATACGTGGCCGATATGCAGCAGAGCGACCTCTACCTGACATTCGAGGCCCGCAAGGGTAACAAGATAGTAGACATACCGGCCGTAAAGGTGGGCTATGGCGTGGTGGCCACGTCGGAGCTGTACCGCCAGGCCCTCATGAACGGTGGCGGATGCCTCGCGGCCGACTCTTTCCAGCGCGTGAAGGAGCAGAAGTTTGAGGCCAACGTCAAGTTCCTCATCAACCAGGCCAACCTCCGCAAGAGCGAGCTCAAGAACAACTCTGTCCAGGAGTTTGTACGTATGCTCCGCCAGATTAACAAGGACCGCGAGGGACTCAACCTGCAGAACGTGGAGATCCAGGCTTACGCCTCGCCCGAGGGTGGTTTCAAGTACAACGACCGACTGGCCAACAAGCGCCAGGACAACTCTGAGGGCTATGTCAAAGAGCAGATGAAGAAGGCTGGCGTTAGCGGCCGCACCGATGCTCACTACACCGCTCAGGACTGGGACGGTTTCCGCCAGCTGGTTCAGGCCAGCGACATCCAGGACAAGGACGTCATACTGCGCGTTCTGTCTATGTACAAGGACCCGCAGGAACGCGAGCAGCAGATACGTAACATGAGCGCCGGTTTCAGAGAACTCGCAGACGCGATACTGCCCGAGCTGCGCCGCGCACGACTGATTATAAACTACGAGACCATAGGCCGCGACGACGAGCAGATCAAGGCGCAGTATCAGGCTGACGCTTCCAAGCTGTCGGCCGACGAGCTCCTGTACTACGCTACTCTCGAGGACGACGCCGCCAAGAAGGAGGAGATATACAAGAAAGCCTCTGAGGTGTACGACAAGGACTACCGTATGTTTAACAACCTGGCCGTAATGGCCTTTAACAAGGGCGACGAAGCCCAGGCTAAGACTTATCTGGCCCAGGCTCTCGGCAAGAGCAGCAACGCTGCCGAGGCCAACGCTAACCTGGGCTTGATAGCACTCAAGAACGGCAACGTGGCCGAGGCTGAGAACTATATCGCCAAGGCTACTGACGCCAACGCACTCAACGAGGCTCTCGGCAACCTGAATATAGCCAAGGGCAACTATGCCCAGGCCGAGGAGAACTTCAAGGACTCTTACAACAACAGCGCCGCACTGGCCCAGCTGCTCAACAAGAACTATGCCGCTGCCAAGGCTACGCTGAACAACATCAAGAACCCCAACGGTCTGACTTACTATCTGCACGCCGTGACCAGCGCACGCCAGGGCAACAAGTACGCTGCCCAGTCGTACCTGAAAGAGGCTCTGCAGAAAGACCCCAGCCTGAGCGCCTATGCTGCTAAGGACCTGGAGTTTGCCAATGTGCGATGATAACGCGTAAAATATATTACCTTATACTGCTCACCTTGGTCCTTGCGGGCTGCGGTACGGCCAGCGACCGGTTCAGGGTCGAGGGCCGACTGCTCCACATGGACCAGGGTGAGTTCTATGTTTACAGCCTGAACGGCGCCATCAACGGCATAGACACCGTGAGGCTCCAGAACGGGCGGTTCACCTACGAGATGAGTTGCCAGACGCCTACCACACTGGTCATGGTATTCCCCAACTTCTCGGAGCAGCCCATCTTTGCCGAGCCGGGCAAGACGGTACACATGGAGGGCGACGCCTCGCACCTCAAGCAGCTTACCGTCAAGGGCACCGACGACAACAAGCTGATGAACACCTTCCGCGAGCAGGTGGCCACCGTGGCCCCGCCACGGGCAGCCGCCCTGGCCGAGCAGTTTATCAAGGATCATCCCGCCTCGGTGGTCAGTGCCTACCTGGTGCGCCGCTACTTCATCGCCACCGCTACCCCCGACTACGCCCGGGCCCTGCGCCTGGTGACCCTGATGCGCCGCGAGCAACCCAAGAACGGAACGTTAGTAAGCTACGAGCAGCAGCTCAAGTCGCTGGCCAGGGTCATTGTGGGTCGGCCAATGCCTAAGTTCAGCACCACCGACGTTACAGGCCAGCGGGTAGACAACAGCACGTTAGGCCGAGGGCTGGCCGTCATCAATGTGTACGCCACATGGAACTACGACAGCCAGCGCCAGATGGCCGACCTGCGCCAGCTGATGCGCCGGGCGGGGGGCAAGCTGCACATAGTGAGCTTCTGTATAGACCCCGACCCACGCCAGTGCCACACCGTAGCCCTGCGCGACACCATCACATGGCCCACGGTGTGCGATGGCCGTCTGCTGGACAGTCCTGCACTGCACAGCCTGTCGCTCTACGACATCCCTGACAACATCCTTATCCAGAACGGGCGCGTAGTGGCCAAAGGGCTACGCTCCGACGAACTGAAACAGCGTATAGAGCGCATGCTCTGATGCGCTGTTTTATTTTTTACCCTAAATCATTCTACTTATGCTGGTCAAGACTTATAGCGCCGCCGTCAACGGCATGGATGTAACCACCATTACCGTCGAGGTAAACCTGAGCAAAGGCATTATGTATCATCTTACGGGCCTGGGCGACTCGGCCGTCAAGGAGGGCAAGGACCGTATAGCTGCGGCGATGCAGAACAATGGCTTCAAGTTTCCCGTGGCCGACCTGACCATCAACCTGGCCCCTGCCGACCTGCGCAAGGAGGGCAGCAGCTTCGACCTGCCCCTCGCCATAGGCATACTGGCGGCCAGCGGAGGCATAGAGAGCACCTGCCTGAATGAGTATATGATGGTGGGCGAGCTAAGTCTGGACGGCCATCTGCAGCCCATCAAGGGGGCACTGCCCATAGCCATCCGCGCCCGTGCCGAGCACTTCAAAGGTCTCATCGTGCCCCGTCAGAACGTGATGGAAGCTGCCGTGGTCAACAACTTAGAGGTCTACGGCATGGACACCATGATGGATGTCATACAGCTGCTAACGGGCATGAAAGCTTACGAGCCCACCCAGATAGATACCCGTAAGCGATTTTATGAGAGCCAGTACCATTTCGACATTGACTTTGCCGACGTGCGCGGCCAGGAGAACGTGAAGCGCGCCTTAGAGGTGGCTGCCGCAGGCTCGCACAACGTCATCCTCATAGGGCCACCGGGCTCAGGCAAGTCCATGATGGCCAAACGGTTTCCCACTATCATGCCGCCGCTCACCCTGGCCGAGAGCTTGGAGACCACGCAGATACACTCGATAGCCGGAAAACTGGGCAGCGACACCTCGCTCATCACCCAGCGCCCTTTCCGCAGTCCCCACCACACCATCTCCGAAGTGGCCCTGGTTGGCGGTGGCTCCAACCCCATGCCCGGCGAAATCAGCCTGGCCCACAACGGTGTGCTCTTCGCCGACGAGCTGCCCGAGTTCAACAAGCACACCCTCGAGGTACTGCGCCAACCCCTCGAAGACCGCCACATCACCATCAGCCGGGTCAAATACAGCATCGAGTACCCTTGCAGTTTCCAGTTTATCGCCTCGATGAACCCCTGTCCCTGTGGCTATTACGGCGACCCCACCCACCACTGCGTATGCACCCCTGGGCAGCGGCAGCGCTACCTCAGCAAGATATCGGGGCCCCTCTTAGACCGCATCGACATACAGTGCCCCATCACCCCGGTACCCTTCAAGGACATCTCGCAGGCCGCCCAGGGCGAACCCAGCGAGCGCATACGCCAGCGCGTCATCGCTGCCCGCGAGATACAGAGCCGCCGCTATGCCGACTACAAGGATATCCACTGCAACGCACAGATGACGGAGCGCATGATACACCAGTTTGCCGAACCCGACAGCGAGGGACTGACGCTCCTGCGCACCGCCATGGAACAACTCAAATTGTCCGCAAGGGCCTACAGCCGCATACTCAAGGTGGCGCGTACCATAGCCGACCTGGACGGAAGCGAGCAGGTACGCGCCCTGCACATCAGCGAGGCCGTGAGCTACCGCCAGCTGGACTGGGGCGACTGGGCTGAGCGTGGCCTGTAGCGGGCCGGCCGCCCAGGCAGCGGAAACGACACGCTCCATTACTTCCCTACACCTTATTATATAGACAGAGGCGCCAGGTAACACCCGGCGCCTCTGTCTATAGTAACAGGAAATGCCACCGTCAGTCTTCCATCAGCTTACGGTAGCGTCCTTTCTTTATCTCCTCGTTGCCCAAGCGACGGGCCTTGTCAATCTCGTAGTCAGAATAGCTCCCCTCGAAGAAGCGAACCTCGCCGTTGCCCTCAAAGGCAAGGATGTGGGTACAGATACGGTCCAGGAACCAGCGGTCGTGGCTGATGACGACAGCACAGCCGGCAAAACCGTCGAGACCCTCCTCGAGCGCGCGCAGCGTATTAACGTCGATATCGTTAGTAGGCTCGTCGAGGAGCAGCACATTGCCCTCCTGCTTGAGAGCCAGGGCCAGCTGCAGACGGTTGCGCTCGCCACCGGAGAGAGCGCCGCAGAGCTTGCTCTGGTCGGTACCCGAGAAATTGAAGCGCGAGATGTAGGCGCGGGCGTTGATGTCGCGCCCACCCATACGGATAGTCTCGTTGCCCTGCGAGACGGTCTCGTAGACGCTCTTATTGGGGTCTATATCCTTGTGCTGCTGGTCCACATAGGCCAGCCTGACCGTCTCGCCCACCTCGAAGGTGCCGCCATCGGCCTGCTCCAGTCCCATGATAAGGCGGAACAGGGTGGTCTTACCGGCTCCGTTGGGACCTATGACACCCACGATGCCGTTAGGAGGCAGCATGAAGTTGAGGTCGCTGAAGAGCACCTTGTCGCCAAACGCCTTGCGCACGTGCTGAGCCTCTATTACCTTGTTGCCCAGCCGCGGCCCGTTGGGTATGAATATCTCCAGTTTCTCCTCGCGCTCCTTCTGCTCCTGCCCCAGCATCTGCTCGTAGGCGTTCAGTCGTGCCTTGCCCTTGGCCTGGCGTGCCTTAGGGGCCATGTGTGCCCATTCCAGCTCGCGCTCCAGTGCCTTACGGCGCTTGGAAGCCTGTTTCTCTTCCTGGGCCATACGGCGGGTCTTCTGGTCGAGCCAGGAAGAGTAGTTGCCATGCCAGGGGATGCCCTCGCCACGGTCGAGTTCCAGGATCCACTCGCTCACATCGTCGAGGAAGTAGCGGTCGTGGGTCACGGCGATAACCGTGCCCTCGTACTGCTGCAGGTGCTGTTCGAGCCAGTCGATGCTCTCGGCATCCAGGTGGTTAGTAGGCTCGTCGAGGAGCAGCACGTCGGGTTTCTGGAGCAAGAGGCGGCACAGGGCGACACGGCGGCGCTCGCCGCCTGAGAGGTTGGTAACCGGCCAGTCGCCCGGCGGACAGCGCAGGGCTGCCATGGCGCGGTCGAGTTTAGAGTCCATGTTCCAGGCATCAGTAGCGTCGATGACGTCCTGCACTTCGGCCTGGCGCTGCATGAGGCGGTCCATCTTGTCCGGGTCGCTGTAATACTCCTCCTCGCCAAACTTGCGGTTAATGTCCTCGTACTCGGCCAGGGCGTCGTACGCCCGCTTCACGCCCTCCATCACGTTTTGCTTCACGGTCTTGGCCTCGTCCAGCGGAGGGTCCTGTGGCAGATAGCCCACGCTGTAGCCTGGGCTCCACACCACCTCGCCCTGCGTGGGCTGCTCCAGTCCGGCGATTATCTTCATCAGGGTCGACTTACCGGCGCCGTTCAGACCGATAATGCCTATCTTGGCCCCGTAAAAGAAGGACAGGTAAATGTCCTTGAGTATCTGCTTGCGGTTCTGTGGGATTATCTTGGATACGCCCACCATGGAGAAGATGATCTTCTTGTCGTCTACTGTTGCCATGTCTGTTGTTTATGGTGTTATTGATATGGTTATGGTCTGGCTGACTGCCGGTCCGGCGGCCGCGCTACTTGATAAAGGTGACTACGCGGAGTACGGGTATGCCGAAGTTGAAGTTGTCGCTGCCGTTGGTACCGGCGAAGTTGACAGCCACCACCCGCCCGTGGTCGTCTACGATGGGCGATCCGCTCGAGCCCTGCATGGCGGGTATGCTGTACATCACCCTGTTGCCATCGGGCTGCTGTGTAACCGTGCCGCTGGTAAACTGGGCGCTTATGCCGCTGTTGGTCTGTGCCAGGGTCACTCCGTGGT
Organism: uncultured Prevotella sp.; assembly: GCA_934183135.1. Lineage (GTDB taxonomy): Bacteria > Bacteroidota > Bacteroidia > Bacteroidales > Bacteroidaceae > Prevotella. The sequence goes on along the minus strand of CAKPRX010000003.1, from coordinate 50,469 downwards.
TGTAGCCTATCATGTATAGCTGCTGGTTGATTTCCAGGTGCTCGCAGGCGGCTATGTTGTCATCGTCTATCGTAAACACATACGCGTCCTGGGGCGTGGCCCCCTTGTTCAGCTGCAGCAGTGCCAGGTCCGAGTTGGCGTCCTGCGACACGCGCAGCAGCCGGCAGGGCGTCTTCATGAAGTCGTCCCACGAGCCCATGTTGCTCCCGTCGTAGGCTATGCCGAACTCAGAGTGCAGCTGTATGCTGAAGTTGTTGTTCAGGATGTTGCTGCGTATGTCGTTCTTCAGGTTCTGGGCCTCGGCATACTGTTCCTTCAGGCTCTCGAGCTCGCTCTCAAGGGTGCTTACCTCGTCCTGGCTCATGCTGGTATAGCTGTTGCCCTCGCTGTCCTGGTACACGCTCTCCTGGGCATAAGCCTGTATGGCCTGGTAGCGCTGGGCCATCGAGTCCTGCAGCGCCTCGATGTACGAGGCATAGCCCTCGATGATGGTGTTCACATTCTTGCGCACCGCTTCCTTGTCTATCTGCGGGGCCACCACGTGGCGGTTAGTCAGGATGCGTCCCGAGTGGTCTATGAAGAACCCCGTGCCGTTCAGGATGGCCGGCGACTTCCGTATCTCAGCCAGGTCGGCGGTGAGATTGGCGAAGTCGCCATCGTCGTCGAGGCCCGAGAAGTACAGGTGGTTGCCATTGTAGAGCGTAATGTCGTAGTAGAACTGGTTACAGATAAGCACCACGCCCGATTTCTGCTCTTCGAATATCTCCTGGGGCTTCTTGGCACAGCCCACCAGCATGAGCACCATGCCAAGGAGGAGCATACAGCTGCTTTTGTTCATCTTATTTTCAGTTTTTGGGTTACAGTATCGTTAGTGCCACGCCCGCGGCGGGCGACAATAGTGCTTCAAAATTAGCCAAAAAAAACGATGTAACGGCCAAAATGGCCAAAAATCTTGCCGCACAGACCAAAATACGACCCCACATGACGGCCTACGGGCGGAGAGCCGACCGTCAGCTCGCCAATGACAGTTCCCGGTGCCGCCCATCATATTCGTAAAGTTTTTTCCGAAAATGTATAAATATACATTTTCGGTACTTAGCCGCCGGGCGAGGGTTTTCTGACCATCCACAACTTGTCTGTACGCTCGCCGAGGTGGTGGCGGTGGCGAAAACGGCCATTTTCTGACCACCCGAAAACCATCATTTTTTCGCTCGCGATGGTCATTAGAATCGTAATGACCATCGCGAGCACCAAAATGACCATCGCGGCGACTCCGTAAACCGACCTCGAAAGAGCCGAAAATAGCGGCGAAGAAGGTGCAAAATGCCCCTGTTTTGTAAAACATTGTTACTTTCTCGCCCCTCACAGTGCCCCAAAACGCCCCCAAAGCCCCCGAAAACCGTCCTGGTTTGTCGAAATTTTCCGGAAATTACACCCCGGAAAAGGGTCGTTACGACTGTATATTTATACATTATCGCCCCTGGTTTTGCATAAATATACAGCCGCGTGTAAAGGTTTTTCGCACGCCCTGCTTGCATGGCAATGTCCATTGGCAATGGTTCCCATGATTTGACGCTGCGCCGCTTTTGCGCCTACAGCGCGCTTTGCCAGTATGAGGACTACACCTGGGGCGTTGCCCCAGGCTTTTGTACCGCTGCGCTTACAGCGCGTAGCTCATCCATGGCGGTGAGAACCATGCCCATACAAGTCACGCGCGCTGGCAGTACAGCCTGTATATAGCCCGGGACAACGCCCACAACCATCATGGCCTATACGAAACACGCCCATGGCGGCCTGCCCCCTGCCCGTGTGCCCCACGCGCGCTGAAAGCGCAACAGTACGGAGCCTGGGGCAACGCCCCAGGTACACTACCATCAACCTATCTGCGCGCTGTAGGCGCAAAAGCAGTGCAAGCCGAGCGCCATGAGCTTGCTCAAATGGCCGAGGCGCAGCCTGCTTTATGTAAAAGCAGTGCAAGCCGAGCGCCATGAGCTTGCTCAAATGGCCGAGGCGCAGCCTGCTTTATGTAAAAGCAGTGCAAGCCGAGCACCATGAGCTTACCCGGATGGCCGAGGCGCAGCCTGTTTCCCATAAAAGTAGCCGTAGGCGCTACTCTGGCGGCACCCCTCATGGACACCCATTCCCCAAACCGCCTGTGTCCCGGCCATCCGGGCCATCCCCGCGACGCCCTGTACCCACCGACCTGCCCGTGCGGGCCTGGTGGCGCCACAGGCCCTTCAGCGAAACCGGCAGATGAAAAGGTCGTTACAATTCTGAAAATTGTCGGCAAATCTTTTCTCCATGTCGTTTTTTTTCCCTTAATTTGCAGATGTAATTCTAAACAATACCACTATGGGAAAAGCTAAAAAGGGTGGAAAGCGCATCACCAAGCGGCAGCTGGCCGAGATGCTGGTGGCGCTTTTCTCTGACAATCCGGGAAAAGTATTTACCTTCAAAGAGATATTCCGAGCGCTCCACTTAGACACGCACCCGGCCAAGATGCTGGCCGTAGACACCATGGAGGAGATGGCGTGGGACGACTTTCTCAAGCGGGTGTCTATCAACTCGTACCAGCTCAACACGGAGGGGCAGGTGCAGGAGGGCACCTTCCGCCGTAAGTCCAATGGCAAGAACTCGTTCGTCCCCGACGGCGACGAGCAGCCCATCTTCGTCTCCGAGCGCAACTCGCTGTCGGCACTGGACGGCGACAGGGTGCGCGTGGCCTTCATGGCGCGCCGCCGCAACCACATCAAGGAGGCCAAGGTCATCGAGATACTGCAGCGAAAGAAAGATACCTTCGTGGGCAAGCTCCGCATAGGCAGGGACATAGCCTTCCTGGTTACCAACGACAACCTGGCGCACGACATCCTTATCCCCAAGAACAAGCTGAAGAAGGGCACCAACGACGACAAGGCTCTGGTAAAGATAGTGAGCTGGCCCGACGAGGAGCACACCAACATGATAGGCGAGGTGATAGACGTGCTGGGCAAGAGTGGCGACAATGATGTCGAGATGAACACCATCCTGGCTCAGTATGGGCTTCCCTACCGCTACCCCAAGGCCGTAGAGGACGCCGCCGACAAGATTAGCGGCGAGATAACGGCTCAGGACGAGGCCGAGCGCGAGGACTTCCGTCCCACGTTTACCTGTACCATCGACCCCAAGGATGCCAAGGACTTCGACGACGCCCTGTCTATCCGTAAGTTGCCCAGCGGACTGTGGGAGGTGGGCGTACACATCGCCGATGTATCTCACTATGTCAAGGAGGGCGACATCATAGACCGCGAGGCCCAGCGCAGGGCCACATCGGTGTACCTGGTGGACCGCACGATACCCATGCTGCCCGAGCGGCTATGCAACTACGTCTGCTCGCTGCGTCCCAACGAGGAGAAACTGTGCTACAGCGTAATATTCGACCTGGACGACGACGCGCAGGTACGCTCCTACCGCATCAGGCATACCATTATACGCTCAGACCGCCGCTATGCCTACGAGGAGGCCCAGCAGCTGCTTGAGGACAACGGCGTGGTAGACGGCACGGGCACACCGGCACCGCTGCCCAAGGACGGACACTACAAGGGCGAGTATGCCGAGGAGATAGTGACCCTGGACAGGCTGGCCAAGAAGCTCCGCGCGGCGCGGTTCAAGAACGGGGCGGTCAAGTTCGACTCCGAGGAACTGCACTTCGAGGTCGACGAGAAGGGCAAGCCCATCCGCTGCTTCTTCAAGAGGTCCAAGGACGCCAACAAGCTCATTGAGGAGTTTATGCTGCTGGCCAACCGCACCGTGGCCGAGAGTGTGGGGCGCGTGCCCAAGGGCAAGAAAGCCAAAACGTTCCCCTACCGCGTTCACGACAACCCCGACCCGCAGAAGATGGAGACCTTGCGCGAGTTTATAGTCAAGTTTGGCTACAAGGTGAAGACCGATGGCACCAGGGGAGCCATGGCGCGTAGCCTCAACAAGCTGATGGACGACTGCACGGGCCGCCCGGAGCAGGCACTGATACAGAAGGTGGCGCTGCGGGCCATGATGAAGGCCAAGTACACCACGCACAACATAGGGCACTTCGGTCTGGCGTTCGACTACTACACCCACTTCACCAGCCCCATACGCCGCTATCCTGACACCATGGTTCACCGGCTGCTTACCCGCTACCAGGAGGGTGGCCGCTCGGCCAACGAGAAGCACTGCGAGGACCTCTGCAAGCACTGCTCTGACATGGAGCAGGTGGCTCAGAACGCCGAGCGCGACTCTGTCAAGTACAAGATGGTAGAATTTATGGGCGACAAGATAGGCGAGCAGTTCGACGCCCACATCAGTGGCATCACGGCCTATGGCATCTATGCCGAGATAGACGAGAACCACTGCGAGGGTATGGTACCCATGCGCGACCTGGACGACGACTACTACGACTTCGACGAGCGCAACTTCTGTCTGGTGGGCCGCCGCCGGCACCACCGCTATCAGCTCGGCGACGCTGTGCGCATCCAGGTGGCGCGCACCAACCTGGACAAGAAGCAGCTCGACTTTACCCTCGTGGAGAGCCCTGACCACGCCGCCCAGAACCGCAAGAAGCAATGAGGATACACTTCAGCCATCGCGAGGAGCTATGGAACTCGTGGAGCCATGCCGGAGGCATCGCCTTAGGCGTGGCCTTTGGCATCGTGTTCCTGGTGTGGTGCTTCAGAAGCCACAACGGCTGGGCTACGGCCGGGGTGATACTCTATCTCTTCGGCATGCTGTGCTCGTATGCGGCCTCGACCATCTACCATGCGCTCAGCGCGCGCTCGGTGTGGAAGGAACGCCTGCGCCGCTGGGACCACGCAGCCATCTACTGGCACATAGCGGGCTCCTACTCGCCCATCACGTTAGTGGCGCTGCGCAGCGACGGTCTGTGGGGGTGGGGCCTGTTCTGCTTCGTGTGGCTCTGCGCCATCTCGGGCACTGTGATGTCCTTCCGCCATCTGCGCGACCATAGTAACGTGGAGACACTGTGCTTCGTGCTCATGGGGCTGTCGGTGCTGGTGGCCTTCGGGCCGCTCATGCACGCCGTGAGCACATCGGCCGTGGTGTGGCTGGTGGCCGAGGGCGTGGCCTACATCACCGGGGCCGTCTTCTACACCCTGCACCGCCGGCGGTACATGCACACGGTGTTCCACTTCTTCGTGCTCCTCGGCTCTATCTGCCACATTATCTGCGTGTGGGACATTCTAATGCAATATATATAACCCTCAATACATAACCCGTTATGACATCTACCAACCTCAGACGCAGCCTCAGCCTGCTCATCACCCTCATGTGCCTGTCGGCAGTAACCACCAATGCGCAGTCGCGGTTCGACAAGTGGAAGTTTCCTACCTGCACCACCAAGAAAGGGGCCAATGGGCTGGAGGGGGTCGTCGATGCTTCTGGCCAATGGGTCGTCCAGCCTTACTTCGACCACTTATTCTTCCCCCATCGCTGCTATTTAGGCGAGGCCAAGTACAAGGGGAGCGACAAGTACTATGTTATAGACCGCAACTTTAACCTTGTGGGCAACGGGCCTTATCCCTTTACCGATATTACGCCCTACTACGTTATTGTCAGAGACTACCCCAACTGCTATGTTATCAACGCCCGGGGCCAACGCATCAGCGATTTTTATACAGTGATAATGCGCTGGGACTATGGCAATGACTGGGAGGGCGAGTTACTCTTCTGCCAGCGCAAGGACAACGGCCAGTGGGACATACTGGGTGCCGACATGCAGCGCATAGGCAACGGCCCCGTAGAGGGCAGCCGGCAGTATGGCAACCGTATGTGCGACATATCGCCATACAAACTGCGCAACAACGCTGACGGTCACGACGAAGGCATAATAGGGCTGATACGCTTTGCAAAGGACAGGCACTACGGCCTGATGAACCTGGCTGGCGAGATAATAGTACCTCCCGTATATGCCGAAATAGACGAGCTGCGCCTGGATGAAGACATCTACACCCGAACCAAGTACAAGGGCGCGCAGTGTACGCCCGAGCAGATAGAGCGGACGGCTCTCTTTACCTGCCAGACCGACCGGGGCACCATCGTGGTAGTCGATGCCATGGGGCAGACCGTCATCCCGGAGCAGAAGAGGCCCAAGCACATGGTCAAGCACATGGAGAAAAACATGGCGAAGTACCTGGGGCCTTACCTGGCCCGTGCCAACGACAACGACAAGCTGTGGCGGACCCGGGTAACGGCTCCTTTCTATGAGTTCATAGCCCGCGTAGACAAGTGTCTTATCACCGAGGTGCCCAAGACGGCCAAGACGCAGAACCTGCTGGCCATGGCTCAGGCCGACCAGGCTCAGAAAGAGCGGCTGTTGGCACAGCAGCAGCGCAAGGAGGCTGCCGCCCGTCAGCGTCAGCAGGCACAGGCTCGGGCCAGCAGCCGCTCATCTGCTACACAGGGCACCCGCCGCTCTACCGCACAGAGCCAGGCTCGCCGCAGCACCTCGCAGACTTCGGCCAATATTCCCCACCCTGCCTATGGCACCCTGCCCTCGTCTAACAGCACCTACTTCTATGGCAAGAGTGGTGGCAAGGCCGGCGAGGTTAGCCTCAACATCACGGGCCACTCCAATGGCGGGTGCTGGATACAGCTCCGAGCCTACAATTTAGGCATCTATGCCCGCGACTTCGGCCCAGATAACGTGAAGTACGAGGGCGACTACATCGCTGTGGGTGGCCGTTTCTACCAGCCTGGCTTCCTCAACTACACCCAAGGTGCCTACATCGACGCTCCTACTATCAAGATAGCCAAAGACTGGAGCCACATTATATATATAGACCTCCAGGGCAGGCAGAGTGTGTACGACCGCCCCATAGCCGAGGCCGTGTACCGACAGCACGAGGCCAACGTGAACCGGTACAACGCTCAGCACGGTCTGTTCGAGTACGACAAGAACTACCAGCGCCAGGAGGCCGAGTACAACAACCGCCGCGCCCAGGAGATGCGCAGCAACAGCCCTTCGGGCAACACGCAGCGCAGCCAGAGCGGCACCCGCCGACCGGCCAACAAGAAGATGGATGTGCGCGTAGACGACCCCAACTATACCGGCAGCACCGAGCGCGCCTGGTGCGAGCAGTGCCAGAAGTGGGACATCCCTCACCGCCACATCAAGAAGTAGCCACGGAAATAAGGTGACCACCCTGGCCAGACAAGAAGCCAACCTTATACCTTATTATATATATAAAGGCGGAGCCCCTGACAGGACTCCGCCTTTATGCGCATCGTACTGGCAAGCTGGGACGCTTACTGAGCCACCACCTTAACAACCGGTTGCGCATTGACCTGTACCAGCACTACACCCCGAGCCTGCACGGGGAGACTCACGTGACTCTGTGCCTTGCCTTTCCAGTTTACTATGTTTTTTCCGTCAATGGTACAGACACGTATGGCCTGAATGGCTTTGCCCGCAACCGTGACATATCCTCCCTGCGACTTTACCTCATAAGGAGAGGCCGATACGGCATCTATGGTTGTGGCCTCGCCTATGGTAAAGTGTATGGGCTCTGATATCCTCTCGTCTCCGATGGCGATATAGGCCGTGACGGGGCCAGGGGCAAAGAAGTCTGCTAAAGTGCGAGCTGCCATGGCCGCCGTCTCGCCCTCTTCGACGAATATCTTTTGGGTCTTGCCGTCTTTGCCGGTCAGCACCAGGCAGGGCGTAGTCCAAGTAGGAAGATTGTAGCAGTAGAAGTGGCAAGTCTCGTTGCTGCCGTAAGACTCCTTATCGGCCCGCACCACGGCGGGGCGACCCACTACAAAGTACTGGCGGGGAAAGAAAGAGGTATAGTTGTTCATAAAAAAGTACTCGGCGAAGTAGTAGCCCGTCGGCGGAACGGTGTTGATGGTGCCCGCCACGTTGAGCGTCAGGCTGCCTGTGGGCTTGGTGACATTGGCCCACAGGTAACTATACACGCCGCTGACGATGGGGTCGCCGGGGCCAGCCTGGCCGGTGTCGTACACACCCACCCAGTCCTTGGAGAGAGCAGGGGCGTGGGCGAGCGACACCACGATGGGCTCGCCCTCGTCGTACACCGTCTTGTCGAGGGTCATCTCGAAAGCCTGGTCGGCCTCATCGGTATTGGCCGTCACGATAAAGGGCACCCTGTCGGTGATGGTGGTGTAGCCCCCGTCCTGAAAGAGTACCACATAGTACTCATAGGCATCCTTAATCTGGAACGTTACGGAGCCACTGGCCGTCTTGGTGTTGGCCCACTTGACCGACGGACTTCCCTTGCCCGGGTTCTTGTCGCGCTTGTACACGCCCACCCAGCCCGAGGCCGTGCTGGCATTGTCGAAGGTAATGACGATGTCCTCGCCAGGGGCATAGATACGCTTATCGGTCTTCACCATGGGCAGGGCGCTCTTGGCCGTAACCACAAACTCCCGTCCCTCTGAATACTCGGACCAGTCCAGGTTCATATTACGGTTGCGGCAGCGTACATAGTAGGTGCCTGGCTCCACCTCGCCGTCGCGTATAGACAGCGTGGTGACCTCGCCCGATGGGTTGAGGTTCTTGGGGGTATAGTCATCGTTGGCCCCGTACATATCCTCGAAGGTCACCACCCTGCTCAGCACCACATCGGTGAAGTCTGCGTCGCGGGCCACCTGGTACTGGGCCGAGTGCAGCCCCGTGGCAGCCGTGGCCTGATGGATGGCGATGGGGAAGGCCGAGCCGTCGATGGCCTGGCCGATGGCGGGAGCAGAGGGCCTGGCCGTGTCGCCTATCTTACGCAAGAAATGGTCTACCAGCTCGTTGTCCAGGGCCAGTCGGCTGTTGCCCACCGAGTAGCACTCCACATCCATGGTCCTGCTCTCGGGGTCAAACTCTACTATCTGGTACGTCCACTGGTCCAGCGTCTTCTGCACTTCCTGTCTGTCCAGGTTGTCGGGGGTAGTGCCCCAGAGCTGCTCATAGCCCTTGGCCGACGTGCCCACACCGCCACCACTGATAATGTGGTACACGGGTGCGTTGGTCATCTGGCCACGGGCGTAGAGGTGGTGATGGCCGGCGTAGTCGAGTACAAACTTGGGCGAACGCTGCAGGATAGGCATCAGCTGGAGCAACATCCACGACGAGTAGTCATTGCAGTACTGCTCGGCATAGAGCGGCCGGTGGTTTACGGCCATGACGAACTGTACCGAGGCGTCCTTGTCGGCCGCCTGGATTACCTGGCGTGCCCACTCCTTCTGCGTGGGGCCCGTGCCGTCGGTGTTCAGCACCATGATGAGCACCGACCCCGTCTGGTAAGCATAGTAATTGGCCGTGCCGCTCTTGATGCCCTGGTACTCTATGTCGCCATAGCGATGATAGTGACCGTTGTAGAGCACCAGCTTGTCGTCGCTCTTCAGCTCGTGGTTGCCCACAGCGGTGAGGATGGGCAGGCTGCTCATCACCGAGCGCGACTTAAACAGGTGGGTCTGGTCGTACTGCTTCAGCTCGCCACGGTCCACCTGGTCGCCCACGTTAACCAGCAGTCTGAAGTGGTCGTTTATATCGGCCTGGCCCCACTTGCGGTCGGCGGTGGCCTTGGCAGCCTTGAGCATCCACTCGTAGTCCGAGTGGTCATTACGCTGGTGGTCGCCTATGAGCAGCAGCCTCACCTTGCCCTTGTCTCCGGGCTGTGGAGCTGTGGTGAAGTGGTACACACGCGACGTCACCCCACAGCTCTCCACCTGATAGTAGTATGTGGTGGCCGCCTTGAGCCCGTCCACGTGGCACTCGTTCCAGTAGTAGTCGGCTGCCAGGCTGGTGGCCGTATTGTCCAGCACACGCGTCAGGGCATCGGGGCGCGTGCCTATACGCACCTTGGAGTCCGTGGCGTCCTTGCTGGTCTTCCAGCATATATTAATAGAGGTGGGGGTGTTGATAAGCAGATAGGGAGCCGTCACCTCGCTGGCCCCGGCCGGACTCACCGTGAGCCGCGTGGCCGCATAGGTGCCGTCGCCCTTGTCGGTGTAGATAATATCAGGTTCGGCATACTCCTTGCCATCGATGGTGGCTGTGGTGCCCTGCACTATCTTGGTCTCGCTAAACGACGACACCTTGCGCTGGGCCGTGGCTGGCCCCATGCTCATCATCAGCAGGGCCGCCATACATAGTCTTTGGGTTGTAGAAAACATTTGTTTATAGTATTTTAGTTATGAATAATCGGTCTGTAAGTAGTTCTGTGCGCCCTCTCTGCCCTTGCAGGGGTGGCCAATGTACACCGCAAAGTTACGGTTTTTAGTCTATATCACCGCGATAAAAGTGTTAAAATCTGCCCGCGACCGGTTTTTGTGATGAAAAGCAGCAAAGCAGAAAGTCAAAAGTGTACAGAGCACCGCCAGCCCGTACCATCACAGAACCTGTGGCCATCGCCGAAAATGTGGAGACCGACCTTTACGTTTCTAATGACGGCTCCCAGCGCGCTAATGACGGCTCCGGGAAACGTAAAGGTCGGTCTCTGCAAACTGGGTGCCAATTACTGTCTTCCCAGAGCAGTCCTCCACCCCCATAGTTTGTGCCTTTATACCTTTTTACGATTTCACTTTCAAAACATCGATGGCCACAAAAAAATATTTGGGCAATAAGGGGGCGTATCTCTGCTATTTTCACTAACTTTGCATAAATTAGAGCCCATGGGGCCCACCTTATTACTGACTTTATAACAACTATACGATTAATTATGAGTATCCAACGGATAATGGCCGCGGCCCTGGCGGCCGTAACGGCGCTCTCGGTATGGGCTGACAGACAGCCGGTAGACTACGTAGACCCCTTTATAGGCACCACCAACTTCAGCGTATGCAACCCAGGGGCCATACGCCCCCACGGACTTATGTCTGTGGTGCCCTTCAATGTGATGGGCTCAGACCTGAATGTCTATGACAAGGACGCGAGGTGGTGGTCGGCGCCATACGTCAAGGAGAACAAGTTCTTTACAGGCTTTGCACACGTAACGCTTAGCGGCGTGGGCTGCCCGGAGATGGGCACGCTTCTGCTGATGCCCACGGCCGGGCCCTTAGAGGTAGACTACCACAAGTATGGCTCCGAGTACAGCGCCGAGACGGCCTCGCCGGGCTACTATGCCACCACCCTGAACCGCTATGGCATACGCTGCGAGGCAACGGCCACCGACCGCTCGTCGATAGAGCGCTTCACCTTCCGCAAGGGCGAGGCCCATCTGCTCATGAACGTGGGCGACGGCCTGACCAACGAGGTGGGCGGCTCCATACGCCGCGTGTCGGACACCGAGATAGAGGGCATGCGACTGCTGGGCACCTTCTGCTACAACCCGCAGGCCGTGTTCCCCATGTACTTCGTGATGCGCGTGAGCAAGGCTCCCCGCGAGGCCGGTTTCTGGAAGAAGCAGCCGCCCATGCAGGGCGTCGAGGCCCAGTGGGACCCCGACAACGGCAAGTATAAGGTGTACCGCAACTATGCCCGTGAGCTGGCCGGCAACGAGATAGGCTACTACTTCAGCTACGACGCCCATGAGGGCGAGCAGATAGAAGTCCAGGTGGGCGTGAGCTTCGTCTCCATCGCCAACGCACGCGAGAACCTGGACCGCGAGCAGCAGGGCTTCCACTTTGACCGTGTACGTGCCGACGCCCGCCAGCGCTGGGCCAGCACGCTGAACACCGTGACCGTCGAGGGGGGCACCGAGGCTCAGCGCCGCGTGTTCTACACCGCCCTCTACCACAGCCAGATACACCCCACCATACTCCAGGACGTCAACGGCCAGTACCCCGAGATGGAGAACGGCCGCATAGGCACCACCCAGGGCAACCGCTACACGGTCTTCTCGCTCTGGGACACCTACCGCAACCTGCACCAGCTCGAGACACTACTCTACCCCGACCGGCAGACCGACATGGTGCGCTCCATGATAGCTATGTACCGCGAATGGGGGTGGATGCCCAAGTGGGAGCTCTTCGGGCGCGAGACGTGGACCATGGAGGGCGACCCCTCGATACCCGTCATAGCCGACACGTGGCTCAAGGGGCTGCGCGACTTTGACATCCAGACGGCCTACGAGGCTTTCCGCCGCAGCGCCACCCTGCCCGGCAAGGACAACAAGATGCGCCCCGACATAGACGACTACATCGCCAAGGGCTATGTGCCCCTCGGCGCCTATGCCCAGGACAACTCGGGCGACAACTCCGTGTCGCACGCCCTGGAATACTACGTGGCCGACTACGCCTTAGGCAACCTGGCCACGGCCCTGGGCCACAAGGCCGACGCCCAGCTCTTCTACAAGCGCAGCCAGGGCTACCGCCACTATTATAATAAGGAGTACGGCGTGCTGCGCCCCCGCCATGCCGACGGCAGCTGGCTCAAGCCCTTCAACCCCAACGACGGGGCCGACTTCTCTAACGCCCCGGGCTTCCACGAGGGCTCGGCGTGGAACTACACGTTCTACGTGCCCCACGACGTACACGGCCTGGCGCGCCTCATGGGCGGCAGCAAGTCCTTTGTCAGCAAGCTGCAGCACGTCTTTGACCAGGGACTGTACGACCCGGCCAACGAGCCCGACATAGCTTATCCCTACCTGTTCTGCTACTTCCCAGGCGAGGAGTGGCGCACACAGACCCAGGTACACCGGCTGCTTGACAAGTATTACAAGCCCACCCCCGACGGCATACCCGGCAACGAGGACTGCGGTACCATGTCGGCCTGGGCCATATTCTCCATGATGGGCCTGTACCCCGACTGTCCCGGCTCGCCCTACTACAGTCTTACCACGCCGGTCTTTGACAAGGTGACCCTGCACCTGGACAAGCGCTACTACCCGCAGGGCGACCTGGTCATCGAGACACGCCGGCAGCAGCCTGGCGGCTATCTCATAGACCACATGACACTCGGCGGCAAGAGGCTGAGCCGCTACCGCATATCGCACAGCGAGCTGGTAAAGGCCGGCCATCTGCTTTTCTACGTTAAATAAAATGGGCCGACGGCCCGTTGCCGTCGCCCCCATTATCACCCTGCATCAATTATTAACTCTATATCCTTATCATGAAACTAAAGATTATGTTGGCGGCAGCCATCCTGGCTGCCGCCTTCACCCCGAGCCGGGCCGACAGCCTGTTTGAGCCCTACCGCCCCACGGCATTGCGCCTGCCAGCCGTACCGCTCATTACCCACGACCCCTACTTCACTCTCTGGTCGCCCTACGACCATCTCAATGACGGCAACATTACCCACTGGTCGCCACGGCAGAAGCCCCTGGAAGGACTGCTGCGCGTAGACGGACAGGTGTACAGGTTCATGGGAACGCCAGCGAAGCGACTGCTCCATGTAATAGCCCCTACGGCCGAAGACGCAGCCTGGGAGGGCCGGTACACGACCGACACCCCTGCCGACGGATGGCAGCAACCAGGATTTGACGACTCGGCATGGCAGCAGGGCAAGGCCGCCTTCGGAACCCAGGAGAACCTCTCCGCGCGCACCCTGTGGACGGGCGACGGCGCCAACATATACATACGGCGCACCATAACCCTCAGCGCCGACCAGCTGAGCCGCGACCTGTATCTGGTGTGGTCGCACGATGACGACGGGGCCATCTACATCAACGGCACCCAGGTGCGCAGCGAACAGGGCTACCGCGACGGGGCACGCATAGCACTCGGCGAAGCCACCAAAAAACTGCTGCACGAGGGCGAGAACGTCGTCGCCATGCACGGCCACAACGCCATAAAGGGCGCCCTGGCCGACTTCGGCCTCTACTACGATGCCGCGCCCGAGCTCAAGGATGTACGCCAGGCCCGGCAGACCTCTGTGAGCGTGCTCGCCACCAACACCTACTACACATTTGCCTGTGGGCCGGTAACACTCGACGTGGTTTTCACCTCGCCCATGATTTACGATGACCTCGACCTGCTCTCCACTCCCGTGGGATATATCTCCTACCGCGTGACGGCAACCGACGGACAGGCCCACGACGTGCAGTTCTTCATGGGAGCCGACCCCATGATAGCCAAGTTCAAGAAACCACAGCCCACACGCTCGTCGGTAGTAGTACGCAACGGTGTGGAATATCTCATGACCGGCACCATAGACCAGCCCATCCTGGCCCGCAAAGGCGACAGCGTGTGTATAGACTGGGGCTACTTCTACATGCCAGCCTTCAACGGCACGGTGAGCCTGGGCGAAAGCACAGCCATCATGGCCGACTTCATACGCCACGGCACCCTGCCCAAGTCGCAGACAGAGATGACCAGCCGCAAGAGCTACGACGTGCCCACGCTGGCCTACATGCGCGACATGGGACGGGTAACCACCGCCGAGAGCTACATGATGATAGGCTACGACGAGATATACGACATCGAGTATATGTACCACCGCTACAAGGGTTACTGGGCACGCGACGGGCGCACCACCATCTTCGACGCTTTCGACCGTTACCACCGCGACTATCTTACCATCATGCAGCGCAGCCGCCAGGTAGACCGCCGCATATACGACGACGGCCTGGCCGCCGGCAACGTACACTACGCCGAGCTGCTCTCTGCCTCCTACCGTCAGGTTATGGCTGCCCACAAGCTGTTTGAGGACCGCGACGGCAACCTGCTCTACTTCTCCAAGGAGAATGCTTCCAACGGCTGTGTCAACACGGTCGATCTGACCTACCCGTCGGCTCCGCTGTACCTACTGTACAACCCGCAGCTGCTCAAAGGCATGATGACCAGCATATTCGAGTACAGCCGCAGCGGTCGCTGGACCAAGCCCTTCGCCGCCCATGACCTGGGTACTTACCCCATAGCCAACGGCCAGGTGTACGGAGGCGACATGCCACTCGAGGAAGCCGGCAACATGCTCACGCTGACGGCCGAACTGTCGCGCATCGAGGGCAACACCCACTACGCCGACCGCTACTGGGACCTGCTCACCACCTGGGCCGACTATCTCGTTGACAACGGACTGGACCCCACTAACCAGCTCTGTACCGACGACTTCGCCGGCCACTGGGCCCACAATGCCAACCTGGCCCTCAAGGCCATCATGGGCATAGCCGGCTATGCCCAGATGGCCGGGATGCGCGGCGACCAGTCCCTGGCCGACCGCTATATGGACAAGGCCCGCCAGATGGGCCGCCAATGGGAACTGAGGGCGCAAGAGGGCGACCACTACCGGCTGGCCTACGACCGCGCCGGCACCTGGAGCCAGAAATACAACATAGTATGGGACAAGCTATGGGGCACTCACATCTTCTCTGACAAGGTCATGAACCGCGAGTTCAGGTTCTACCTCACCAAGCAGAACCGCTACGGACTGCCGCTCGACAGCCGCAAGGACTACACCAAGAACGACTGGATAATGTGGCTCGCGGGCATGGCCCCCAATGCCAAGACGTTCGAGGCACTGCTTGAGCCGGTGTACACCTACGTTAACGAGACCCCCACCCGCGTGCCCATCAGCGACTGGCACGACACCAAGACGGGCCGCCAGCAGGGCTTCAAGGCCCGCTCGGTCATCGGGGGCTACTGGATGAGAGTACTAATGGATAATAACAAGAAAAGAAAATGAGAACGACCTTATTAACCCTGTTATGCCTGGCAGCCATGGTCTGCTCCACAACCGCCGGGGCGGCCACGCCAGCACCCCGTGCCAAGGCCAAGGTAAGCCTCGTGGACACCCGTGTGGAGGGACTCAGCCAGGCCGAGGGCATAGACTGTGCCCACCCACGCTTCAGCTGGCAACTGGCCAGCCCGGCACGCAATGTACGACAGACAACATACCGCATACGGGTGGCATCATCGGCCGACAAACTGCGCCAAGGCCATGCCGACATGTGGGACTCGGGCACCCGGCAGTCTGACCGCTCGCTCTACATAGCCTATGCCGGCAAGCCCCTGTCCAGCGGTACCCGCTACTACTGGCAGGTCGAGGTGACCACCACGGCGGGCCGCAGCGCCAGTGCCGTGAGCCACTGGCTTACGGGCCTGATGAGCCCCGGAGAGTGGCAAGCCCAGTGGATAGGCGGCCGTTTCGGTTCCGACGTAGAGAACCCTGCCGACCGCCGCACCCGTGTCAATGCCCGCTACCTGCGCAAGGACTTCGACATACCCGCCAACATCCGCCAGGCGGTGCTCTACATCAGCGGCCTGGGCCTGTACAAGGCCTACATCAACGGCCGCCAGCTGGGCACCCAGGTGCTGGCCCCCGGCCCCACCAACTACGACCGCGAGGTGTTCTACAACACCTTTGACGTGACCCGCGAGGTGCGCCGTGGCGCCAATGCCATCGGCGTGGTGATAGGCAACGGCCGCTTCATGGCCATGCGCAGTCCCGGCATGCGCGGTTTCGGACTGCCTCGGCTGCTGGCACAGCTCGTGGTAACCACCACCGACGGCCGACGGCTGGTAGTGGGCACCGACACCACGTGGCAGATGATGGCCGACGGCCCCATACAGACCAACAACGAGTTTGACGGCGAGGTGTACAACGCCCGTAAGACCATGGGCGGATGGGCCATGGCCGGCTACCAGGCCCAGGGCTGGCGGCAGGCCGAGACCATGAAGCGCCCGGCACCCATCGTGCGCGCCCAGGTTAACCCCAACATCCACGTCATGGACAGTGTGCGTCCCCGCTCCATCTACCGCACCTCTGACGGGCGCTACATCATGGACATGGGACAGAACATGGTGGGCTGGCTGCGCATACGACTGCACGGCAACGAGGGCGACACCCTGCGGCTGCGCTTCGCCGAGCGCCTCAAGGACCGCGACTCGCTCTTCATGCTCAACCTGCGTACAGCACTGGTAACCGACACCTACATAGCCGACCACAGACAGGCCGTGTGGGAGCCCTCGTTTACCTATCACGGGTTCAGATATGTCGAGCTGAGCGGCTTCAGCCATCAGCCCCGTCTGGAAGACATCCAGGGCCAGGTGGTCTACGACCAGATGGCCACCACGGGCTCCTTCGAGTGCTCCAACCCTGTGCTCAACGACATCTTCCGCTGTGCCTACTGGGGCATCAGGGGCAACTACCGCGGCATACCTACCGACTGCCCGCAGCGCGACGAGCGCCTGGGATGGCTGGGCGACCACGCCACCGGCTCCCTGGGTGCCAGCTACATCTACGACGCCCACCTGCTCTACGCCAAGTGGGTGCGCGACATAGCCCTTACCCAGCGCGCCGACAGCGTGGTGTGCGACATAGCCCCGCGCTACTGGAGCGTCTATGGCGACAACGTTACCTGGCCCATGGCCTGGTACACCGTGGCCGGCATGCTCTACGACCAGTATGGCGACGAGCGCCCCATCGCCGAGAACTACGAGGGCATGAAGCGCTTCATGCTACACATCCACAACCGCTACTGCAGCGACGGCATCATCACCCGCGACGTGTACGGCGACTGGTGCCTGCCGCCCGAGAGCCCTGAGCTGATACACTCCAAGGACTCCACACGCATTACACGGGGACCGCTGCTGGCCACGGCGGCCTACTACCGGCTGTGCCGGCTGATGGAGCGGTTTGCCACCATCAGCGGCCATACGGCCGACGTGGCCCAGTGGCGGCAGATGGCCGACGACACACGTGCCGCCTTTAACCGCCGCTTCCTGCAGACCGCCGAGGGCTACTACGACAACAACACGGTGACGGCCAACATCCTGGCCCTGCGCTGGGGGCTGGTTCCCGATGACCAGGTAAGCCGCGTCTTCGGCCACGTGGTGACCAAGATGACAGCCCAGGGCACGCCCCACATCTCGACGGGCGTGCTGGGCACGCAGGAGATAATGCGCGGACTGACAGACTATGGACGGGGCGACATAGCGTACCAGATAGCGGCCAACACGACCTACCCCAGCTGGGGCTTCATGGTGGCCCACGGAGCCACCACCATCTGGGAACTGTGGAACGGCGACACGGCCAACCCACGCATGAACTCGGGCAACCACATCATGCTCCTGGGCGACCTCATCATCTGGTACTACCAGTACCTGGCAGGCATACGCCAGACTGCCGACAGCCAGGCGTACCGCCACATCGTGCTGCGACCGTATATCCCTGACGGGCTCACCCACGTCAACGCCTCGTACCGCTCGCCTTACGGCGACATCGTGAGCCGATGGCGCATCGAGGACAACCGGTTCTGCTGGCAGTTTACCATCCCGGCCAACACCACGGCCGAAGTGTACGTGCCCCAGGCCGACGGCAGCTACCGCCAAGCCCACTACGGTTCGGGCACCTACGAGGTGAGCGTGCCCGCCCGCCAGTAGCCTCTGCCCCACCCACACCATCATCCTTGTCACCAGCCAGCGTGACAAGGATGATTTTTTATAGCCCACAGGACAGGTTACCGACTTTTTTGGCTAATTTTGCACTCGTTATGAAGATATTGCGCATCGTAGAACACATCAAGGGCACCCCTACCCCCAAGGCCGGGACTGCCTACGCCATCCTGTTTGCCATGGGACTGTGCCACCTGCTCAACGATATGATACAGTCGGTCATCCCGGCCATGTACCCCATGCTCAAGACCGACTTCGGCCTTACCTTTGCCCAGATAGGCATCATCACCTTAGTGTTCCAGCTTACCTCCTCGGTGTTCCAGCCCTTTGTAGGGCTCTACGCCGACCGCCGTCCACAGCCCTACTCGCTGCCCGTGGGCATGTGCTTCACGTTAGTGGGCCTGCTGTGGCTGGCACTGGCCCAGCACTTCTGGTCCATCCTGCTGTC
Organism: uncultured Prevotella sp.; assembly: GCA_934183135.1. Classification (GTDB taxonomy): domain Bacteria; phylum Bacteroidota; class Bacteroidia; order Bacteroidales; family Bacteroidaceae; genus Prevotella. The sequence goes on along the minus strand of CAKPRX010000003.1, from coordinate 31,772 downwards.
GGTGTCGTTAGTGGGAGCCGGCTCATCGGTATTCCATCCCGAGGCATCGCGCGTGGCGCAGATAGCCTCGGGCGGCCGCAAGAGCCTGGCCCAGTCCATCTTCCAGGTGGGCGGCAATGGCGGCAGCGCCATAGGCCCGCTGCTGGCCGCGCTGGTCATCCTGCCCCTGGGACAGCACGCCGTGGCCCTCTTCGCCGTGGTGGCGCTCATGGCATCGCTCATCCTGGTACGCGTGGGCAGCTGGTACAGCGCCATGCTGGCCTGCTTCGGCCGACTGGGCCGCGCGGCTCAGCACGCCACGGTCAGCCTGTCGCGCCGCGCCACCTACTGGGCACTGGCCATCCTGGTGCTGATGCTCTTCAGCAAGTATTTTTTCACCGCGTGTATGACCAGCTACTTCACCTTCTACCTGATAGAGCGGTTTGGGGTGAGCGTGCAGCAGGCACAGCTCTGCCTGTTCGGGTTCCTGGCTGCCTTTGCCGCGGGAACCCTCATCGGCGGCTTCTTAGGCGACCGCTACGGGCGCAAGTACATCATCCTGTTCTCCATCTTCGGCGCGGCCCCCTTCACGCTGGCCATGCCGTACATGGGCCTGGCGGGCACCATCAGCATGGCCATCATCAGCGGCCTGGTCATAGCCTCGGCCTTCTCGGCCATCATCGTCTATGCCACCGACCTGATGCCTGACAAGGTGGGCATGGTGTCGGGCGTGTTCTTCGGCCTCATGTTCGGCCTGGGAGGCATCGGTTCGGCCTTCTTCGGCTGGCTGGCCGACCTTACCAGCATCTCCTACATCTTCCACATCAGCACCCTGCTGCCCCTGCTGGGCATTATAGCCGTATTCCTGCCCGACATTAAGCCAGAGAGAAACTTTGAAAGGTAAAAAGTAAAAGAGTAAAAAACCGAAGCACATCGTAAAATTTTTTCCGATAATGTATAAATATACATTTCGGACGTTTAGACGTCGGGCGAGGGCTTTTCGGCCTTCTGTCTTTTGCCTGTACGCTCACCGAGGGTGCAGCGATGGCGAAAAAGGCCATTTTCAGACCACCTAAAAACGACCTTTAGGGTGCTCGCGATGGTCATTAGAAACGTAATGACCATCGCGAGCAAAAAAATGACCATCGCGGCGACTCCAAAAATCATCCTCTGAAAAGCCGAAAACAGGCGCGAAAGAAACACAGAACACCCCTATTCTGTAAAAGGTTGTTACTTTTGCAGCCCTCGTGAAGCCCCAAAACAGCCCCGATAGCCCCCAAAACAGCCCCGATTTGACAAAAAAATCTGGAAATCATGCCCCGAAAAACGGTCGTTACGACTGTATATTTATGCAAAATCGCTGCTCGTTTTGCATAAATATACAGTCGCATGTAAAGGTTTTTCCATGCCTTGAGCCATGGTTACAGCAACCGCAGAGACCATGGCAGCTCACAGAGAAGACATGAGCCTGCACGACACGGGTAAAGAGACGCTCATTAAGCATTACATAAAAAAAGGCAGGATTAATTCAGTGTATCTTAATCCTGCCAACGGGTTTTTACCTTTTTGTATTTTTATCTTTGAAGCGCGTCGTAACTCTTGTGAAACGAGGTCTTGCCGTCCAGTTCGACAATCTTCACATCCAGCCTGTCGCCCTGCGTCTCGGCCGAGACGATAGCCTCGTTCGAGTTGACAAGGATGGGGAACTTCAGCTGGCTGTTGGGCTCCGTGTACTCGAACTTGTGCAGATGGCCACATATCATCAGGTTGATGCCAGCCTCGTTCAGTATGGGCATAAACTTGTCGCGCACCTCGATATCGCCATGCCAGGCCTCAGGAGTGTAGCGCGGAGGGATATGGGCGACCACTACGCGGAAACGGGCACGCTTAAAGGCATCCGAGGCCACCACCTGACGGAGCCATTCGGCCTGCTGGGTGCGGTAGTTGTCGTAGTCGGTAATGCCGGCATACTCTATATCGTTGTCGGGCTTGTCCTCGCCCGTGTCGAGACAGATAAAGAACACTGGGCCCTGCTCGATGGTGAAGTAGAGATGAGCGTCGTTAGGGCGAACGTAGCGGTGAAACCTGTCAGCCAGCTGTCCGCGCGTCTCGTGGTTGCCCCGCACGTAGTAGAGCGGTTTCTCGCCGGCAAACATACTGACGGCCGTGTCCATGAAACCGCCCCAGAACTTCTGCTCCTTGTCAAAGAGCGAGAGCATGTCGCCATTGAAGAACACCATGTCCTTGCTCTTGTAGTCGGCACGGCCCAGCAGCGTCTTCATGCGGTCGGCATGCTCGTGTATGTCGTTGACCACCAGGAACGAGGTGGTCGCCTTGTGGGTGTCGAGTGTGGTAAAGGCCAGCGGAGCCTTGGTATAGACATCAGTGGCAGCCACATTGCCATAGTTAACGCGGTTTCCACGGTGGCTGAGCACCTCCTGGGCATACACGCGGTAGCGGTAGGTGGTGCCGGGCCTGAGCCCGCACAGCGTCACGGCGTGGATGTTGTCGGTACGCTTGATGCCTATCTGCGTGTCATAGTAACGGGGGCGCATCTGGGCGTAGAAGTTGGTACCGTCATTGGGTGCCAGCTCTACCCATGCCACCGACTGGCTGTCGGTAGTCCACACGATGGTGGCCTCGGTCTCGCTCACGCTCTGTAGGTAAGGCCCGTGCAGTATCTTGATGGCATATCCGCTTGCCGGAGCCACTGCCAGCACGAGTAACAGTAAGAGTGTCTTTGTAATAGTTCTCATGATAAGTGTTATTGATAAGTGTTATGATTAATAATATGTATCTATCAGGCACACCGTAGCCCTGGCAGCCCCAGGGACAGCCAGGGCCACGGTGTGGGTGGATTACTTGCGGCCCTGGCGCTCGCGGCTGAACGAGTAGGGAGCGTCGTCCCGGGCCGTTCCGCGGCTGTAGTTGGGCCTGTCGCCGAGTGTATAGTCTATCCGGGCACCCCGAAGCAGCGTACTGTGGTCTATGTAGTTGTGCGTGTAGGGCTGGCCGTCGACGAGCATCTGCTGGATATAGGGCGCGTTGTCGCCATTGCCCCTGGCGCTGATGCTTACGGAGCGGCCATTCTCCAGGTGGAGCGTCACCTGGTCAAAGTAAGGCGTGCCGAGCACGTACTGGCTACTGGCAGGACAGACAGGGTAGAAGCCCAGGGCCGAGAAGACATACCAGGCAGAAGTCTGGCCGTTGTCCTCGTCGCCGCAGTAGCCGTCGGGGTTAGGTGTGTAGAAGCGGTTCATTACCTGGCGTATGCGCAGCTGGGCTTTCCAGGGCTGGCCAGAGTAGTTGTAGAGATACAGCATGTGCTGGATGGGCTGGTTGCCGTGGGCGTAGTTGCCCATGTTCATTATCTGCATCTCGCGTATCTCGTGGATGACACCGCCATAGTAGCTGTCGTCGAAGACGGGCGGGAGGATGAACACGGAGTCCATCATCTGGTTGAAGGAGTCGTTGCCACCCATCAGGTCGATAAGGCCCTGCGGGTCGTGGAACACACTCCAGGTGTAGTGCCAGCTATTGCCCTCGGTAAAGGCGTCGCCCCACTTCAGGGGATTGAAGGGGCTCTGGAACTTGCCGTTCTGCAACCGGCCGCGCATGAGGCGGGTCTCGGGGTCGAACACATTGCGGTAGTTCATGGCGCGGCGCGCATAGACGCGCAGCTCTTTCTCGGGCTTGCCCAGGGCCTTGCCCAGCTGGTAGATACACCAGTCGTCGTAGGCATACTCCAGGGTGCGGGCCACGTTCTCATTAATCTTCACATCGTAAGGTACGTAGCCCAGCTTGTTGTAATACTCGTAGCCCAGACGGCCGGTAGACTTGACCTGGGGGTGAACAGCCTGGGTGCCGTGTACCACAGCCTGCCAGAGGGTCTCGGCATCGTCGGTACGCACACCCTTGACAAAGGCGTCGGCCACTACAGAGGCCGAGTTGTTGCCCACCATACAGCCACGGTGGCCTGGCGACGCCCACTCAGGCAGGAAACCACTCTCGCGGTATGTGTTGGCCAAGCCCTGCTGGATGCGCTGGTTGACAGAGGGGTAAACCAGGTTGAGGAGCGGGAAGAGGCTGCGAAAAGTGTCCCAGAAGCCGGTGTCGGTGTACATGTAGCCAGGCAGCACCTGACCATTGTAAGGGCTGTAGTGCATGGGGCGGCCGTCGACCATCTCATAAAAGGCACGGGGGAAGAGCACCGAGCGGTACAGACAGCTATAGAAAGTACGCAGATGGTCCAGGTTGCCGTCCCTGACCTCTATACGGCCCAGCACCTCGTTCCAGCGCTGACGGCCGGCGTCGCGCACCTGCTCCAGGCTGCGGTCGCCCACCTCGTGCAGGTTAGCCTCGGCCTGCTCGGCACTGATAAACGACGAGGCGACACGGGCGTTGACCACCTCACCGCGGCGGGTGGCAAAGCCGATGATGGCCCCGGCGTGGTCGTTGGCCGTCTCGAGCACGCCACGGCAGATGGCGTCCCTGTTGACCGTGGCCGTATAGGTAAACGGCTTGTCAAAGACGATGACGAAGTAGTTGCGGAAGTTGGCGGGCACACCGCCATGGTTGAAGGTGGTGTAGCCTATTATCTTGCGTTCGCCGGGTATAACCCGGACATACGACCCATGATGATAGGCATCGACCACCACAAAGGCCGAGTCGGTCTCGGGGAAGGTAAAGCGGAACGCGGCCGCGCGCTCAGTGGGCGCTATCTCCGTAACCACGTCATAGTCGGCCAGGTAAGCCCTGTAGTAATAAGGGGTGGCCGTCTCGGCCTTGTGCGAGAACCAGCTGGCACGCTTGTTCTCATCCCATACGGGGCGCCCTGTCTCCGGCAGGATAGAGAACACGCCGTAATCGTTAATCCAGGGACTGGGCTGGTGGGTCTGCTTGAAGCCGCGAATCTTGTCGGCAGCATAGGTGTAAGTCCATCCATCACCGTTCTTACCTGTCTGGGGCACCCAGAAGTTCATGCCCCACGGCAGGGCTATCGCCGGGTAGGTGTTGCCCGTTGAGAGCGAGTACTTGGACTCGGTGCCGACCAGCGTACTCACATAGTCGACCGGTCCGGTAATATGGGCCGTGGCCACGGCCGACGCTGCCAGCGCAAAGAGCGTGGCACAAAGGGTTTTCAGTCTGTTCATCATTGGGTTTATGTCTATTTCAGATTGTATTTGTTTCGTAAATCACTGTTGCCCTGGCTGGGACAGTAGTCACACCCCGGCTGCCAGGGGGTTGCCATACCGGCCAGAATATCCCATACCAGGACAGCGCAAGCCAGGGGCCATGAGCCGGCTCTGACGGCCAAGGCAACTCTACTCTTTGCAAAGTTAGTAATAAAGGCACAAGCAAGCCGCGATTATCTGTGAATAAAACTTAAATAACCGTTCAGTCGGCCCCCGCCATCAAAAATAAGGCCGGCAGGGCCACGGTTCATACCTGGATTATTGCTATATTTGCAGCCACCAAGCCCCGAGTCCCTGCCATGACGGCCACACCCGGGGCACCATCTACACACAGAGCTATGAGCAAGACTACTACAGGATACATCTTGGCGGCCATAGCCGCAGCCAGCTATGGCACCAACCCGCTGTTCGCCCTGCCGCTGTACAGCGCCGGCATGAACCCCGACTCGGTTCTCTTCTTCAGATACCTTACGGCCATACCGCTGCTGGCCGCGATGCTGATAGCCAGGGGCCGCGGCTTCGGGCTCAGGCCCAGCCAGGTACTGCCCCTCATGGGCATGGGCATGGTGATGGCCGTGTCGTCGCTCACGCTCTTTGAGAGCTACAACTACATGGCGGCCGGCATAGCCTCGACACTACTCTTCGTGTATCCCATCATGGTGGCCGTCATCATGGCCATAGGCTTTGGCGAGCGCCTACAGGCCCAGACCATAGGGTGTATCGTGATGGCACTGGCCGGCATAGCCCTACTCTACCGCGGAGGGGGCGGGGCCACACTCAGCCTTACGGGCACCGTCATGGTGGTGGTATCGGCGCTGAGCTACGCCATCTACATAGTAGGGGCCAACCGCCCCACGCTGAGCGCCATACCCACGCTCAAGGTAACGTTCTACGTGCTGCTCTTCGGTGTATTCGTCTTCGGCGCGCGGTTCGTGGCGGGCCAGCCCCTCACCACCCCAGCCAACGGACAGTGGTACCTGTGGGCCAACGTGATAGCCCTGGCCGTGTTCCCCACGGCCATCTCCTTCCTGTGTACCACCGCCGCCATCCAGCGCATAGGTTCTACACCCACCGCCATACTCGGCGCCCTGGAGCCGGCCACGGCCATCTTCTTCGGCATCACCGTCTTCGGCGAGACGCTTACCCTGCGCGACTCCATAGGACTGGCGCTCATCATCACGGCCGTAACCTTAGTGGTAGCCGGCGGCAAGACGGCTCCCTACCTGATGCGTCTGCGCCGCATGTTTCCACGCCTGCTACACCGCCACGGCTCACGACGGTAAGGCCAACGCCAGGGCGACAGACAAATTTACCTCTGAAAAATTTGTCCACCTATCTAAAAAAACTTAATTTTGCAAAATAGAGAGACCGCCGTGGCTCGTCACTACCAGGGTGATGTCCCGGCGCAAACACACACAACGACAAATATACTACATGGAGCAACCAACAAGCAATTGTGAACAGATACTGGTGAGCATAACCGGACAGGACCGCCCCGGACTCACCGCGTCGGTCATGGAGATACTGGCACGCCACAGCGCACAGATACTGGACATAGGCCAGGCCGACATACACGCCACACTGTCGCTCGGCATACTGATAAGGATAGACGAGCGCCAGTCGGGGCAGGTCATGAAGGAACTGCTGTTCAAGGCTACCGAACTGCAGGTGCAGATAGGCTTCACCCCCATCAGCGACAGCGAGTACGAAGCCTGGGTAGACAAGCAGGGAAAGAACCGCTACATACTGACGCTCATAGGCCGCTCGCTCACGGCCGAGCAGATAGCCGCCGCGGCCAAGATTATCACCTCGCAGGGTCTCAACATAGACTCCATACTGCGCCTGACGGGCAGACAGAGCATCGTCAAGACCAACCGCAACGTCAGGGCGTGCATAGAGTTCTCCCTGAGAGGCACACCCAAGTCCCAGGAGACGCTGCAGGGCGACCTGATGCGCATGTCGGCCGCCATGGGCATCGACTTCTCGTTCCAGAAAGACAACATGTACCGCCGTATGCGCCGGCTGATATGCTTTGATATGGACTCGACCCTCATCCAGACCGAGTGCATAGACGAACTGGCCGACCGGGCTGGCGTGGGCGAGCAGGTAAGGGCCATTACAGAGAGCGCCATGCGCGGAGAGATAGACTTCAAGGAGAGCTTCACTCGCCGGGTGGCCCTGCTCAAGGGGCTCGACGCCAGCGTGATGCAGGAGATAGCCGAGAGCATGCCCATCACCGAGGGGGCCGACCGCCTGATGAAGGTTCTCAAGAAGTGTGGCTACAAGATAGCCATCCTGAGCGGTGGCTTCACTTACTTCGGCGAGTACCTGCAGCGCCGTTACGGCATAGACTACGTGTATGCCAACGAACTGGAGATAGACGAGGACGGCAAGCTGACGGGACACTACCTGGGCGAGATAGTTGACGGGCACCGCAAGGCCGAACTGCTGCGGCTGATAGCCCAGGTAGAGAAGGTAAACCTGGCGCAGACCATCGCCGTGGGCGACGGAGCCAACGACCTACCCATGCTGAGCGAGGCCGGACTGGGCATAGCCTTCCATGCCAAGCCGCGCGTGGTGGCCAGCGCCGAGCAGAGCATCAACACCATCGGACTGGACGGCGTGCTCTACTTCCTGGGTTTCAAGGACAGTTACTTAGAGGATCAGGGACGTTTCTGAGGCTCACCGCGCCAACATACGACAAGCCCTGCAAGGCACTACCCACCATGGGTAGCCTTGCAGGGCTTGCTGCGTAGTGGGGCCAGGGTGACTGCCCTATACATACTGGCGTACCTCGCGGCGGCCGCGCAGCACTTCCAGGGCGTTGAGGGCCAGGGCCTGCATCTCGTCCTCGCCCGGATAACAGTAGGTGGGAGCCAGAAAACTGATGCGGTCGCGCAGACGGTTGATGATGTACTCAGAGCGGGCCAGTCCGCCAGTAATCAGGATGGCATCGATATGTCCGCAGAGCACAGCGCCCTCGGCGGTAATGTTCTTGGCCACATGATATATCATGGCATCGACCACCAGACGGGCATGCTCGTCGCCAGCGGCTATGCGGGCCTCTATCTCCTTCATGTCGTTGGTGCCCAGATGGGCTATGAGGCCCGCCTGTCCGGCCACGCGCTTCAGCAGTTCCTTCTCGGTGTACTTACCGCTGAAACAGAGCCGTATCAGGTCGGCCGCAGGGAGCGAACCGGCACGCTCGGGCGAGAAAGGGCCCTCGCCGTCGAGCGCATTATTGGCATCGACAGCACGGCCATGGTCGTGGGCAGCCACCGAGATGCCGCCGCCCATGTGACAGATGATGAGGTTGAGATCCTCGTACCGGCGGCCTATCTCGTTGGCAAAGCGGCGGGCTATGGCGCGCTGGTTAAGGGCATGCCAGATACAGATGCGGTTCATCAGGGGCGACCCGCTGATACGGGCCAGGGGCGAGAGCTCGTCTACCACACCAGGGTCAGCGATAAAGGCGCGGCAGTGAGGTATCATACGGGCTATCTCGTAGGCCATGATGCAGCCCAGGTCGCAAGGATGCTTGTGGATGGCATTGCGCGTGTCGTCGAGCATCTGCTGGTTAATCTCGTAGACACCTCCCTGCACGGGCTTGGCCAGTCCGCCGCGGCCGATGACGGCCTCAAAGGGATAGTTGATGTCCATACGGCGCAGTTCGTCGAGCACCAGTTCCTTGCGGAAGTCGTACTGATCGGTAACCTCGTCAAAACGGCTCAACTCGCTGACCGTATGACGTATGGTACGCAGCATGATGGGGGTGGCGTCCTCGTACACGGCTATCTTGGTCGATGTAGAGCCGGGGTTGATAACTAATATGTGCATGACTAATGGGTATTAACAGACTGAAGAGCAGCCAGGGCCAGACTATAGTACTTGGACTGGGCGTCGTCGCCACGCGAGGGCATCACCACGGGCACCTCGGGGCCCTGGAGCACGGCGGCTATGCGCGCCCCGGCCAGCAGGGTGATGGTCTTGTGGAACACGTTGGCTGCCTCGATGTCGGGAAAGACCAGGGCATCGGCCTCGCCACCTATGGGCGACTGGATGCCCTTGACGCGCATGCTCTCGGCACACATCGAGGTCTTCACGTCGAGCGGGCCGTCTACCACACAGCGGCCATAGGCACCCTCGCGGGCCTGGGCGGCCAGCAGGGCATAACCCTCGGTAAAGGGAAAATGGCGGCCATCGGCCTTCTCGGAGCAGTGTATGAGCGACACGCTCGGCTCGGCTATACCCAAACTGTGACAGAGGGCCACCAGATAGGCTATCTGCCGCGAGCGCTGCTCCTGAGTGGGATAGGGGATAACGGCGGCATCTGAGTAGGCCACCAGTTTGTGGTAGCCAGCCATCTGGGCCACGGCTATATGGGTGAGTACATGGCCGGGGCTGAGCAGGCCGTCCTCCTTGCTGAGCACGGCACGCAGCAGCACGTCAGAGCTGATGAGCCCTTTCATCAGCACATCGGCCTCGCCACGTCGCACGGCTGCCACAGCCTCGCGGGCAGCCGTAGGCTGGTCATCATGGTCTATCACTATGGGCTCGGCCCATCCCTCCTTGTGGGCCTGGGCCAGGGCGGCCTCTGACGAGTGGTCGCGTGGGCACACGGCGGCCACACGCACGCGACGGTTCAGGTCGCGCAACTTACGGGTCAACTGTTCAAAATCGGTTATCATTGTCGTTTCTCTTTATGCCTACCGCCGAGCCTGCCGCCAGGGTTCTCCGCCCATGGCCCGCAGGCACCGCCGTGGCTATATACATTAAGGTATCTGAAGGGACAGTGCCCTTATAACGTTCAAATTTAGCCTAAAAAAACCGAACGACACCACAAATTTTCCTTTTTAACATTTCGCGGCGGCCAGCAAAGCGGCGGCCAGCAAAGCAGATACTGTCTCGTCCCACTGGTAGCTGTTATAAGCCAAGCTGCGCGTTCCAAGGGTCTCGTTGCTGATTTTGCCAAGTAAAAGGGCGTCAAATGTCGTGTTCGTGAAATAAATTCCACCGAACGGGGTGAGTTTCTCGGATTTTATGTTTACCTTTGCTATGTGTCAGATGCTCCTTATTTGATTTTTCAGCAGCACTAAGGTAAGTGAATATTCTGACAAGTGCAAGCGTTTAGTAATCTGTTGTTATCCAATGACTTGCTTTTACAAAAAAATAAAAAGTATGCCAATTTAAGGTACATAAAAAACAATCCTGAAAATATGAAGAAGACAGTTGTAGGACTGGGCGAGGTGCTCTGGGACATGCTCCCTGAAGGCCGGCAGATAGGCGGAGCACCTGCCAATTTTGCTTTTCACGCCAGCCAATGGGGCCATAGGGGGTATGTAGTAAGTGCCGTGGGGACCGACCCGCTGGGCGAGGAGACTCTGAGCCTCCTGCAGGCCAAGGGCCTCAACACCGTGATACCCCACACGCCCTATCCCACCGGTACGGTGGCCGTAACACTTACTGAGGGTGGCATACCCCATTACGACATCTGCCAGGGGGTGGCCTGGGACCACATACCCTTTACCCCGGCCATGGAGGAGCTGGCCGCCCATACCGACGCGGTGTGCTTCGGGTCGCTGGCACAGCGCAGCGCCGAGTCGCGCAGCACCATATACCAGTTTGTAGACACCATGCCCAAAACGGAAGATACGCTCAAAGTATTTGACATCAACCTGAGGCAGACGTACTACAGCGCCGAGGTGATAGAGCAGTCGCTTACACGCTGCAATATGGTCAAACTGAACGATGAGGAACTGCCCGTGGTGACCCGTATGCTGGCCTTGCAGGGCGGAAGCGCCGAGGCTCAGTGCCAGGCCCTCGTCCACAGGTTCGGGTTACGCCTGGCCATCCTCACGTGTGGCACGCTGGGCAGCTATGTGTACGGGGCGGACACCGCGTCGTTTGTGGCTACGCCCCGGGTACAGGTGGCCGACACCGTGGGGGCCGGTGACTCGTTTACAGGTTCCTTCGTGGCGGCATTGCTCAACGGGCAGACCGTAGAGCAGGCCCACCAACTGGCTGTAAGGGTGTCGGCCTACGTATGCTCGCAGCACGGGGCCATGCCCGATATTCAGGGACGGGTGTAACCCAAGGTGAGCACGCTGACGCGCACATCGCCGGCCTGGGCCAACGTGTTGGCACAGGCGCAGAGGGTGGCTCCGGTGGTGGCCACATCGTCGACCAGCAGCACATGGCGGCCGCGCACCCGCTCAGGATGGTTCAGCCTAAAGGCGTGGGCCACATTGGCAGCGCGGTCCCATCGTTGCTTGTGGGTCTGACTCTCGTCAAACTGTACGCGGCTCACCACCCGGCTGTCCATGGCTATGCCCGTGGCGCGGTGCAGGCCCAAGGCCAGCTCGCGACTCTGATTGTACCCCCGCTGGCGCAGACGGTTGCGACTGAGGGGTGTGGGCACTATGAGATCGACAGCCTCGAAGAAGCCGCAGTCAGCATACTCGGCAGCCAGCATACGGCCCAGCGCCTCGGCGGCCTCTGGGTGGTCGTTGTACTTGATGTTGTAGATGATGCGGCTGGCCTGGCTGCCACCCTTGTAGTAGAACAGGGCCCCGCAGCGCTCTATGGGCATGCGGCCCCAGAACATACGCGCCATCTCGTTGGCGTAAGGGTCGGTCTGATGACCCGTACGGGGCAGCTGTAGGTTGCACACACTGCAGAGGGTGTCCTCGCCTGGAGCCAGACGCCGCCCACACATCATACAGACGCGGGGTGCTATGAGGTCTACTATCCGGGTGAGCACGCTACTCATCGGGCAGTTCGGTAAGGTGGTCTATGCTTTGCTTGATAATGTCATAACTATAACCGCGCCCCATGGCAAAGCGTATAAGTTTCATGGAGCGCTCGTAATCATTGCGGGCCGTTATGCCGCGCCACTTCTGGGCGAGCAGCGGACGCAACACCTCGACATACTGCTCGTCGGCCACGCCGTCGAGCACAGGGCCGTACACAGAGCGGTCTACGCGCTTGGCGTAGAGCGCCTGCTCTATCTTGCGGCGGCCCCATCCGTTGTACTTAATCTTGTCCTCGACAAAACAGCGGCAGTAGCGGCTGTCATCGACATAGCCCTCGCGCAGCAGATAGTCCATGACGTGCTGCTGGGCATCAGCGCCCAGTCCCCACTGTTCCATCTTGCGCAGCATGTCGCCCTGGCAGTACTCGGCCTGCGAGCACAGGGCGGTCAGTTTGCAGAGTGCCTGCTCCTCGGTCATCGGTCGCATAGGGTAGCCTGGATAAAGCGGCGGCGCCCGTACTGGTCGTCGGCCTGGTTAACGGTAAAGCCACTGTCGCCGAGCCACAGGGCCAGCTCATCGGCATAGAGGGGATTAATCTCCAGGCACAAGCGGCCACCGGGGCGCAGGGCGTGGCGGGCGTAGCGCCCTATGGCATGGTAGAAGAGCAGCGGATGGGCATCGGGGACGAAGAGGGCCAGTGCGGGTTCGTACCCAAGGACATTGGCGGCCATATCACCACGCTCGCACTCGCAGATATAGGGCGGATTGCTTACGATGACGTCCCAGAGGTGATGGTCATCGGGGGCATGGAGCACATCTTGCCGGCACCACGACACCCGGGCTCCAAGACGGCTACCGTTCTCGGCGGCCACCTGGAGGGCCTGGGGCGACACGTCCCAGGCCGTGACCCTGGCCTGGGGATTGTCGAGCGCGGCGGTAATGGCTATGCAACCCGACCCGGTACCTATGTCGAGCACGCTGAAAGGGCCCGTAAAGCCACGGCTCACCATGGGCAGCAGCAACTGGGTCTCGGGACGGGGGATGAGCACGCCGGGGCGCACACTGAATATTCGCCCGCAGAAGTCGGCCTGTCCCAATACATACTGTACGGGTTCCGACTTTTCGAGACGCTGCATAAATTCCTCTAATTTCAGTAGGCTGTCTGCAGATAATTGGCTAACTTTGCCCATATAAACATCGGTGGACGTGAGGCCGAAACCCTCCTCGAGCACCAGGCGCACGATGGCGCGGGCCTCGTGATCGCCATAGAGAGGAGAGAGCCTGTGGCAGAGTTCATTGTATGTCATACGCACAAAGTTATAAATATTTTCTGACATGAACCAGCTTGATACTGACAAAAAATACATGCGCCGCTGTCTGCAGCTGGCCGCCAACGGACGGGCCAATGCCAAGCCCAACCCCATGGTGGGCGCGGTGCTGGTATACGAAGACCGCATCATCGGTGAGGGTTACCACATACGCTGCGGAGGCCCCCATGCCGAGGTAAACTGCTTCGCGGCGGTGGCCGAGGCCGACAGGAGGTATATACCCGAGGCCACGCTCTACGTAAGTCTGGAGCCCTGCTCGCACTATGGCCGCACGCCGCCCTGCGCCGACATGGTGGTGCGCCAGGGAGTGTGCCGCGTGGTGGTGGGGTGTGTAGACCCGTTTGCCAAGGTTCACGGCAGGGGCATCCAGAAGCTGCGCGATGCGGGCATCGAGGTCACCGTGGGTGTGCTCGAGGCTGAGTGCCGGCAGCTAATACGCCAGTTTGTCATTATGAACACGCGCCAGCGGCCATACATTATCCTCAAATGGGCGCAGAGTACAGACGGATTTATGGACGACCACTTTAGGCCCACCATGATTTCCAACAGCTTTACTAAGATGCTGTCGCACCGGCTACGGGCCGAGAGCGATGCCATACTGGTGGGCAGGGTAACGGCCGAGCGCGACCATCCGCAGCTGACGGTACGTGCGTGGAGCGGACCCAACCCTGAGCGTATCGTGCTGAGCCACGACACGTCGATAGATCAGATTTTGGCGCGTCTGTACGAGGCGCGCAGCCAGTCGCTCATCGTCGAGGGGGGCGCACGCACGCTCCAGAGTTTCATGGAACGCAACCTGTGGGACGAGCTGCGTGTCGAGGTGGCTCCCGTAACCATAGGCGAGGGCACCCCAGCTCCCCATATACCTGCCGGGGCCATCGTGGGCGAAAGCCACAATTATGACGGCCATCTGTACGACATTCTGTATAACCCTTATACTCTTTCAGACAGCCATGAGCACCAATAGATTTACAGCGCGTCTGAACGACGGGGGCGAGTACCGCCGCCGCGAACTGGTCGAAAAGATAGAGCGGGCTATAGGGCAGATGACCGAGGCGCAGTTAGAAGCACTGGCCTACGACCTGTTTACCAAAGGCTACATAGAGGAGTAGCCCTGGGCCGCAGCCGCGGGCAGGGCCGAAGGGGCCGCCACAGCCCTACGCGCGCCTGCGCATATATATATAAAGGTGGTCATGGCGGCTGCTATGACCTGGGGCGTCGCCTTCTTGGCCGCCATCAGCGCGACAGTCACAGCAATGGCTAACCAACTGATTATAACACAGTTTACACGTATAACAACAACGATATTAACAATCGTTAGCGTTGCTATGCCATTGGCTTAACACATTTTTACAGGTTAGTGCATAGCCATTTTTGCTATAAGGGCAGTTTGTTGCTACCTTTGCATTGTCTACTTCCGGAACGGACAACAGAGAGTTAAACAAACACAAGTAACAAACTTTTAAAAAACAAAAGAACTATGCTGAAGTACAAACTTTTTCAAGACAACAGATCCAATTCGCACTACCCTGGCAAGTGGTACGCCCACGTAAACGTCAACGAGACATTTAACATCGACAAACTGGCCGAGCACATGGCATCGCACAACTGTCCCTTCTCGAAGGGAACCATCAAGGGAGTTCTCACCGACATGGTAGTGTGTATCAAGGAACTGGTACTACAGGGCAATGCCGTCAAGATAGAGAACCTGGCCATCTTCTCGCTGGGCATCCAGAGCAAGCCGGCCGACTCGGTAGCCGCCTTCAACGTCAAGGAGAACATAGCCAACTACTTCCTGAGAGCCAGGGCTACCGGCCAGTTTACCAAGGCCCAGCTCAAGCAGGTAGCCTCTATCTCGGAGCTGACCACCTACAAGACCGAGGACAAGGCTGATGCCGAGAAGAAAGACTGATACTAACCACCAACTACTTAAAGACTATGAAACAGAATGGATGGAAACTGGTTTTGCAGGTAATCATATCCGCGCTGACCGCACTGGCAACGTCGCTGGGCATCAGCTCGTGCTGCTAAAAACCTAAAGTGGGTGGGAGGAGGCTCCCGGGGGTCTCGCTCCCACCCTTACCAATGGCAGCTGCAGGCACACAGGGCACTGCACAAAAAAAGGCAGCCACCATGGGCTGCCCAATTGTAAAAGACCTTACAATATTATTTGTTAACTGCCTCGGCCAGTTCGGCACCAGCCTTGAACTTAGCCACTTTCTTAGCGGCAATGGCTATCTTCTCGCCATTGGAAGGATTAACACCCTCGCGAGCAGGACGCTCTGTAACGGCAAATGTACCGAAACCTACGAGCTGTACCTTATCGCCAGCTACCAGGGCAGCCTTAACTGCATCTACTGTTGCATCGAGTGCCTTCTTGGCATCAGCCTTGCTCAGACCAGCGGTCTCCGCGATCTTAGCAACCAATTCTGTCTTGTTCATAATGTGAATATTAATGGTTAATGTTATAGATAATCGTCTTTTGAGTTCACAAATATAGACCAAAGATTTCATAAAACAAACAAAAAATAAAGAAAAATGTCGTTTTTGTATAAAAAAAATGGTTTAGAGGCGTTTTTTATAGCTTTAACGGATATTTTTCGTAATTTTGCGGCAGTTTTCAACGCATTAATCACAGAGTATAAATATGATACGAAATATCCCACCAATTACAAAGAACCTCTTGTTCATTAACCTGATAGCCTTTTTGACCATGCTGATACTGGGAGGAATAGGCGTGGACCTGAACAACCTGTTGGGACTGCACTTCTTCATGGCCTCTAACTTCCATATCTACCAGCTGGTTACCTACATGTTTATGCACGCCACCTGGGCACACATACTGCTCAACATGTTTGCCCTATGGATGTTTGGCAGTACGATAGAGCGCACCTGGGGCAGCCGGCGGTTTCTCATCTACTATATAGTATGTGGCCTGGGCGCCGGCATTATCCAGGAGTTGGCCCAGTTTGTGGACTTCTGGGTAATGGCGGCAGAACAGATACCGGGGTTCGAACTGAAATATGCCGGGCAGGTGGCGGCCAATAGCAGCGCCATGCTAAACCTGTGGACGACAGTAGGAGCCTCGGGAGCTGTATACGGCATCTTGCTCGCTTTTGGCATGACCTATCCCAACGAGCAGATATTCATCTTCCCCATACCGTTTCCCATTAAGGGCAAGTGGTTTGTGATTATCTGCGCCGCGATAGAGTTGCTGGCCTCCATGGGTGTCAACTCTGACGGGGTGGCCCACGTGGCTCACTTAGGGGGTATGCTCTTCGGACTGGGACTTATCCTGTACTGGCGCAAGCATCCCTATATGGGTACGCAGAGTTTCGCTGCTCGCGGCGTACTTGACTCCCTGCGCCAGAAATGGGCTCAGAACAAGGCCCGCAGCGCCCAGCATGCCAGCCACAAGGAGAGCGACTGGGACTACAACGCCCGCAAGAAGGCCAATCAGGACGAGATGGACCGTATATTGGACAAAATAAGGAAGAGCGGCTACGACAGTCTGACCAAAGAGGAGAAGCAGAAACTCTTTGACCTGGGTAAGTAACATGATAATAAAGAGCCTCAAGAAGATAATCGCCCAGATGGTGGCCGGGGCCAATGTGGCAACCATCTGTGCTATGCTTATCACGGGATATGCCGGGTGTATATCGCCCGCCACATCGCCGTGGCTCACCAATGCGGGCCTGGTGTTTCCCGTGTTCCTGCTTATCAATCTCGGGTTTCTTGTTTTCTGGCTCCTGGTAAAGCCCCTGTGGGCCCTCATCCCCTTTGGGGGTATGCTGATATGCTTTGGCCCCATCAGGACATACACGCCGTTCAACGTGCCGGCCGCGCCACCCGAGGGAGCCATCAAGGTGCTGTCATACAATGTCTGGGGATTTGGCAAGGAAAAAGACTGTGACAGCACGTACACCACCATACGCTACATAGCCGACTCGGATGCCGACATCGTATGCTGGCAGGAAGCCAGCACGCCCTCTGATGTCGAGGCGCAGCTCGACTCGCTGGTATATCCCAAGTACAAATACCGAGATACGCTCAAGATAGGCGATGCCGGCGGCATAGGCATCCTCAGCAAGTTCCCTATCCTGGGCCACGAGCACATACCGTACAAGTCTGAGGGCAACCTCTCGGGTGCTTTCCGCCTGGACATCCACGGCGAGGAAGTCCTGGTCATCAACAACCACCTGGAGTGTACGGGCATATCGCTCGAGGAGCGGCAGAAGTTCAAGGAGATGATGAAAGGCGAGATGAACCAGCGCAGCGCACGGCAAGAGTCGCGGCGGCTGATAGACCAGATGGGGGAATCGTCGCAGATACGCGCACCGCAGGCATTGGCCGTGGCCAGCTATATCCGCAAGCACGCTTACCAGAGCATCATCTGTGTGGGCGATTTCAACGACGGGCCGCTCTCTTATACCCACCGCGCCATCGCCAAGGAACTCAACGACTGCTATGTAGCCACGGCCAACGGGCCTGGCATCAGCTATCATCTCTCGGGTTTCTTCGTACGCATAGACAATATTCTCTGTTCTGACGACTGGGAGCCCTATGCCTGTAAAGTAGACAACAGCATCCAGTCGAGCGACCACTACCCCATCGTCTGCTGGCTGAAGAAACAGCCTGGCCCCAAGGGCAATGTGGCCAGAACCCGACACGACCGCTGACAGCCATCCACAAAAAGAGGATGAACCTCACGGCCCATCCCCCTGTAAAGGTTATAGATGTTGTGATTGAAAGTATGGAATGTCTGATTATTTCTGTTCCTGCGGCCGCGGCCCCTCGTCCTTCTGCCGTATGTATTCCTCGTATTCTGCTATCTCGCGCTCACCTATGTGCGACAGTCCGTAGTGTTCCTCGTGCTGACTGAAGTCGAGGCCCACACGCTCGCTCTGCGCGCTGACACGCATGGGTATCAGGCGGTCTATGAGCCAGTAACCCAAGTAACTCATAACAAAGGTATAGACTATCACGATGGCCACCGCCAGCAGATGGTAGAGGAAGACAACGACTCCGGCCCATGTGCCCGATATGAGGCCTTCCTGAATGAATATGCCGGTGAGCACCGTGCCGAAGATTCCACCTGTACCGTGGGTGGGAAATACATCCAGGGCATCGTCTATGCGGCTGTGGCTACGCCAGTAGACAGCCACGTTACATATCATGGTGATAACAAAGGCTATGAAGATACTCTGACCCACAGTGACATAACCCGCCGACGGCGTGATGGCCACCAAGCCCACTACGCAGCCCACCGCGGCTCCCATGGCCGACGGCTTGCGACCGCGCAGACAGTCAAAGAATATCCACGTCATCATGGCAGTGGCCGAGGCCGTATTGGTGTTAAGGAAAGCCTTGACAGCCTGGCCGTCGGCATGGAGCGAGCTACCCGCGTTGAACCCAAACCAGCCCAGCCAGAGCATGGCGGCGCCCAGTAGTACAAAGGGTATATTGGCTGGCTCTGACTTGCGGGTCTGGGCGGCACGGCGGCCCAGGAATATGGCACCGGCAAGAGCTGCCACACCCGACGAGGCATGTACCACGATACCACCGGCAAAGTCTACCACGCCCCATTTAAGGAACAGACCGTCAGGGTGCCACGTCATGTGGGCCAAGGGGCAGTATATCACCACCAAGAACCACATCATAAAGAACAAGTAGGCCGAGAAGCGCACGCGCTCGGCAAAGGAACCCGTGATAAGCGACGGGGTGATGATGGCAAACTTCATCTGAAACAGGGCGTAGAGCGCCAGCGGTATGGTGGCACCTCCCAGTACCTTGCCCGTAGGCGTAAGATACGTGTCGGCCCCCACGCCATGAAACATGAGAAACGTGGTAGGGTCGCCCACCACACCGCCGATGTCATCGCCAAAGGCCAAGCTGAATCCGAACACCACCCAGAGCACACTCACCAGTCCCATGGCGATAAAGCTCTGCAGCATGGTCGAGATGACATTCTTGGCACCCACCATGCCCCCGTAGAAGAACGAGAGGCCCGGCGTCATCATCAGCACGAAGATGGTGGCGGTGATAAGCCAGGCCACGTCAGCAGCATTGATTTTACTGAAATCGCAGGTAAACGACGGCTCCGAGGCAAAGAGCCCCGCCACGGCGATGAGGGTCATCCCGGCCATCAGGATGACCCATTTTTTGTGTACTTTCATTGTCTTTTTCCTTTTTTAGATAATTACTTTTATTCTGTATATCCTGAAAACCGTGCCCGAGGCACGCTTCCTATCTTTAAGCACGCTGACCACCAGGCTGTCCATACGCCCGGGCCAGCCGGCCACCATCTACAGCACACCGTCAATAAGCCTGGCGGTGTACGCCCTTGACAGCCCGTCCGCTGGGGTCGTTCTGACCACGGAACGAGGCATCCCAGGCCAGTGCCTCGGCTGTAGAGCAAGCCACGCTGGGCACGCTGGGCACGCTGAGGGCCGCACTGTCGCTATGGAAGTGTTCCTCGAAGATGCGGCGATAGTAATACTCCTCCTTATTCTGCGGCGTGTGTATAGGGAAGCGTTCTGCGGCATGCGCCATCTCCTCGTCCGACACAGCCTGGGCCGTCATCTGCTTGAGCGTGTCTATCCACGAGTAGCCCACACCGTCGCTAAACTGTTCCTTCTGCCGCCAGGCTATCTCCTGGGGCAGCAAGTCGGCAAAGGCTTCACGGAGAATACGCTTCTCCATGGTGTCGCCAGGACACATCTTGGCCTCGGGATTGAGCCGCATGGCCACATCCAGGAACTCACGGTCCAAGAAAGGCACACGCCCCTCTACCCCCCACGCCGCCAGGCTCTTATTGGCCCGCAGACAGTCGTACTGGTACAGCTTGCTCAACTTGCGCACCGTCTCCTCATGGAAGGCCCGTGCCGAGGGAGCCTTGTGGAAGTAGAGGTAGCCGCCGAAAATCTCGTCGGCACCCTCGCCCGAGAGCACCATCTTGATGCCCATCGACTTGATGACCCTGGCCAGCAGATACATGGGGGTCGAGGCCCGCACGGTGGTAACATCGTAGGTCTCGATGAAGTAGATTACATCTCTCAGAGCATCCAGCCCCTCCTGGATGGTATAGTTTATCTCGTGGTGTACGGTTCCTATATAGTCGGCCACCAGCCGGGCCTTGGCCAGGTCGGGCGCCCCGCGAAGCCCTACGGCAAACGAGTGGAGCCGTGGCCACCAGGCACGGGTCCGTCCGCCCTCTTCAACGCGGTGCTCAGAGTAACGGGCAGCCACGGCAGAGATAATAGAACTGTCCAGGCCACCGCTGAGCAGCACGCCATAAGGGACATCGCTCATAAGCTGGCGGCGCACGGCCGACTGGAGCGAGTCGCGTACGGCCGAGGCACTGGCCCCGTTATGGGCCACATTGGCATACACCATCCAGTCGCGACGGTAGTAGCGCTTCATACTGCCGGCGGGGCTCCAGTAGTAGTGGCCGGGCAGAAACGGCTCATAGTGGTCGCACTGACCCTCAAGAGCCTTGAGCTCGCTGCCCACATAGATGCGGCCAGCCTCATCGTACCCTATATATAAAGGTATAACGCCGATGGGGTCACGGGCTATGAGAAAACGGTCGCGCTGGTGGTCGTAGAGGACAAAGGCAAAGATGCCCGACAGACGTTCCACCATCCGGCAGATATCCTGGTCGGTGGGCTCATGACCATCGGCATACAGGTCGCGGTACAGGGCCAGGATAGGTTCGCAGTCGCTACCCGTCTGGAACTGATAGTCACCGCCGTACTGAGCCCGCAGTTCCTGATGATTGTATATCTCACCGTTAACGGCCAGCACCTGCTCGCGGTCGGGGGTATATAACGGTTGCCGACCCGACTCCGGGTCTACTATCGCCAAGCGCTCGTGGGCCAGGATGGCCGACCCGCCACAGTAGATGCCGCTCCAGTCGGGGCCGCGGTGTCTTATCTTCTGGCTCATGCGCAGGGCTTTCTGGCGCAAGGCGTCAGTCTGAGTGCCGATATTAAGAATGGCTACTATTCCACACATATTTATATTATTAGAGGTTTATCCTGCATCGCAACGCCGTATCAGTTAGCCACGCACAGCCCTACTTAGACTATCGTATTGCCACTATAACAGCAGTAACAATTTCACTTTGTCACTTATTTGTTGCAAAAGTAGTTCATTTTATCATTATTATTCACACAATAGCTACGATTTGATTTTTCAAAATCGTCAAAATATTCATATTGTAAGCCACGATTACCACAGCGCTTACAATATGATACAAAAAGAGTATTATTTGATTATAAAGTGTAATTTTAGCATAAATAAAAGATAAAAGGGCATTATTGCTGGTAGTATTCATGTAATTATCTGTAATTTTGCAATCAGAAAATAAGTTTTTAGCCATTACAGCGATGATGAAACATCCCACGATACACTTCACCAAGATGCACGGAGCCGGCAACGACTACATCTATGTAGACTCCAGCCGCTACCACATACCCGACCCCGCGGCGGCGGCACGCCTATGGAGCGACCGCCATACCGGTATAGGGAGCGACGGACTGGTGCTGATAGGCCAGCCGTCGATAATGAGCGGGGCCGACTTCTCCATGCGCATCTTCAACGCCGACGGCTCAGAAGCCATGATGTGCGGCAACGCCAGCCGGTGTATAGGCAAGTACCTATATGAGCGCGGCCTGACTACCAAGACCGCCATACGGCTCGAGACGCTATCGGGGGTAAAGACCCTGATGCTCACCCTGTCGGCCAATGGGCGCTCGGTAGAAAGCGTCACGGTAGACATGCTACAACCCACCCTCCACTGCGCTGCGCAGTACGATGAACAGGTGGGAGTCGATGCCCTTCGAGAGATAGGGCATCCTTTGTTTGTATCCATGGGCAATCCCCACTGTGTCATCTTCGTAGACGACCTGAGCCAGGTAGACATCGCGCGCGAGGGAGCCCGCCTGGAACGCTACGCGGCTTTCCCCCAGCGATGCAACATCGAGTTTGCCCAGCTCACCGAGCCAGCCACCCTGCGCACACGGGTGTGGGAGCGCGGGTCGGGCATCACCATGGCCTGCGGCACCGGAGCCTGCGCCACGGCCGTAGCCGCCGCCACCTTAGGCATAGCCCCACGCCAGAGCCACATTGTGATGGACGGCGGCACACTCACCATAGACTGGCAGGCCGACGGGCACGTCATGCTCAGCGGCCCCGCCGCCTTTGTCTTCGAGGGCGACATCGCCCTCTGACACGCCACCGCGCGGCCGCCACTCATACCGGATATTATAATAATGTATATATATGGCATTAGTTAACGAACACTTTCTGAAGCTATCCAACAATTACCTCTTCGCAGACATAGCCAAGAAGGTAAACGCTTTCAAGGTTTCGCACCCCAAGACCGAAGTTATCAGCTTAGGGATAGGCGATGTAACCCAGCCGCTGTGCCCGGCCGTCATCGAGGCCATGCACCGCGCCGTAGACGAGATGGCCGTCAAGGCCTCCTTCCGTGGCTACGGTCCCGAGCACGGCTACGACTTCCTGCGCGAGGCCATCCTCAAGAACGACTTCCTCTCCCGAGGCATCCACCTGGACCCCAGCGAGATTTTTGTCAACGACGGCGCCAAGAGCGACACCGGCAACATCCAGGAAATAGTGCGCTGGGACAACTCGGTGGGCGTTACCGACCCCATCTACCCCGTGTACATCGACTCTAACGCCATGATAGGGCGTGCCGGCACCTTCAGCGACGGCCGGTGGAGCAACGTGACCTACTTTCCATGCACGGCCGAGAACGGCTTCATCCCCCAGTTGCCCGACCACCGCGTCGACATGATATATCTGTGCTACCCCAACAACCCCACTGGCACCGTACTACCCAAAGAGGAACTGCGCAAGTGGGTAAACTATGCCCTGCACAACGATGCCATCATCTTCTACGATGCCGCTTACGAGGCGTACATCCAGGACGACAGCATCCCCCACTCTATCTACGAAATCAAGGGTGCCCGCAAGTGCGCCATCGAGTTTCACAGTTACTCTAAGACGGCCGGCTTCACCGGCGTGCGCTGTGGCTACACGGTCATTCCCCATGAGCTGAAGGCCATTACCATTGACGGCCAGCAGACGGTAGAGCTCAACCACCTGTGGGAGCGCCGCCAGAGCACCAAGTTCAACGGTACCAGCTACATATCCCAGCGCGCCGCCGAGGCCACCTATACCCCCGAGGGCAAGGCCCAGACACGCGCCACCATAGACTACTATATGGGCAACGCCCGCATTATGACCGAGAGCCTGCGCCGCATGGGCTTCCAGGTCTACGGCGGCCAGAACGCGCCCTACCTCTGGGTGCGCACGCCCAACGGCGAGAGCAGCTGGCGCTTCTTCGAGCAGCTACTCTACGGAGCCTCGGTGGTATGTACCCCCGGAGTGGGCTTCGGGCCCAGCGGCGAGGGCTACTTCCGCCTTACCGCCTTTGGCGAGCGCGACAAGTGCGAGGAGGCCATGGGGCGCATAGCCCAATGGATAGGCTGAGACCGCACAGGACAGTAAAATAAACGGACACGGCTGAGCCCATGACGTTTTTTTTCAGTACCTTTGCACGTGTCAGCACCCTGGCAGGCATCAGCCACAGCGCCGCCACAGCGCCGCGGCATAGCATAACCGACATAAAAAAATACATAGATATTCCAACACTAAGATTTTAGGAGACAATGGCAAATTTGAGATTTGAGGTTGTGGCAGAGGCGTTCCACAAGCGCCCTGTCGAAGTGGCTGCCCCCAAGCAGCGCCCGTCCGAATTTTTCGGAAAGTATGTTTTCAACCGTGCCAAGATGTACAAGTATCTGCCCGCAGAGGTCTACGCTAAGCTGACAGACGTGATAGACCATGGCACGCGGCTGGACCGCTCCATAGCCGACGCTGTGGCTGCCGGCATGAAGCAATGGGCGCAGGAGAATGGCGTCACCCACTACACCCACTGGTTCCAGCCACTCACCGAGGGCACAGCCGAGAAGCACGATGCCTTTGTTGAGCACGACGGCAAGGGCGGCATGATAGAGGAGTTTACCGGCAAGCTGCTCGTACAGCAGGAGCCCGACGCCTCGAGCTTCCCCTCGGGCGGCATCCGCAACACCTTCGAGGCCCGCGGCTACTCGGCCTGGGACCCCACATCGCCTGTATTCATCATAGACGACACCCTCTGCATACCCACGATATTCATCTCGTACACCGGCGAGTCGCTGGACTACAAGGCACCCCTGCTGCGTGCGCTGCGTGCCGTAGACGAGGCCGCCACGAGCGTGGCCCGCTACTTCTACCCCGATGTCCAGAAGACCCAGGCCAACCTGGGCTGGGAGCAGGAGTACTTCCTGGTCGACGAGGGCCTCTACTTCGCCCGGCCCGACCTTATGCTCACCGGCCGGACCCTCATGGGACACGACTCGGCCAAGAACCAGCAGATGGACGACCACTATTTCGGCATCATACCCGAGCGTGTGCAGGCATTTATGAAAGACCTGGAGAACAAGGCCCTCGAGCTGGGCATACCGTGCAAGACCAGACACAACGAGGTGGCTCCTAACCAGTTCGAGCTGGCTCCCATATTCGAGGAGTGCAACCTGGCTGTAGACCACAACATGCTCATCATGTCGCTGATGAAGAAGGTGGCCCGCAGACATGGTTTCCGCGTGCTGCTGCACGAGAAGCCGTTTGCCGGCATCAACGGCTCGGGCAAGCACAACAACTGGAGCCTCTCTACCGATACGGGCGTGCTGCTCCACGCTCCTGGCAAGAACGCCGAGGACAACCTGCGCTTCGTGGTGTTCATCGTCGAGACGCTGATGGGCGTGTACCGTCACAACGGACTCATCAAGGCGTCGATAATGAGTGCCACCAACGCACACCGACTGGGCGCCAACGAGGCACCACCCGCCATTATCTCCAGCTTCTTAGGTCGCCAGCTCTCTGACCTGCTCGAGCACATCGTCAAGGCCGACAAGGACGACCTCTTCTCCATGAAGGGCAAGCAGGGCATGAAGCTCGACATACCCGGAATACCCGAGCTGCTCATAGACAACACCGACCGCAACCGTACATCGCCCTTCGCCTTTACGGGCAACCGCTTCGAGTTCCGCGCCGTAGGCTCCGAGGCCAACTGCGCGTCGGCCATGATAGCCCTCAACGGTGCCGTGGCCGAGGCCCTCAACGACTTCAAGACGCGGGTAGACGCGCTCATCGCCAAGGGCGAGGACAAGATAAGCGCCATCATCGACGTGGTACGCGAGGACATCACCACCTGCCAGCCCATACACTTCGACGGCAACGGATACTCGGACGAGTGGGTAGCCGAGGCCAAGCGCCGCGGGCTGGACTGCGAGACCAGCTGTCCTGTAATATTCGACCGCTACCTGGACGAGTCCAGCGTCAAGATGTTCGAGTCGCTCAACATCATGAAGCGCAACGAGCTCGAAGCCCGCAACGAGGTCAAGTGGGAAACGTACACCAAGAAGATACAGATAGAGGCTCGCGTGATGGGCGACCTGTCCATGAACCACATCATACCCGTGGCCACGCACTACCAGAGCCAGTTGGCCAAGAACGTGGAGAACATGTACGCCATATTCAGTGCCGACGAGGCTGCCCAGCTCACCGCACGCAACAAGAAGATTATCAAGGAGATAGCCGAGCGCACCCAGATAATAGAGACGGGCGTCGAGGAACTGGTCAACGCCCGCAAGGTGGCCAACAAGATAGCCGACGAGCGCACCAAGGCCGTGGCCTACCACGACACGGTGGCCCCCAAGATGGAGGAGATACGCTACCAGATAGACAAGCTCGAACTCATCGTGAGCGATGAGCTCTGGACACTGCCTAAGTACCGCGAGATGCTCTTCATACGCTAACATGGCTTATACGGGCAAGCACTTGCTGCCCTAAAATAACAGCGAACCGGACAACTGGTGTTACCGCCAGGTTTCCGGTTCGCTTTCTTTTTTTAAAACGCTACGGCCTGCCCTATACCACAAGGGCCTGCCCATGGCCCTCAGGGCTGGGGCGCGCCGTGACGCAGCATGATAATAGGGGCCTTGCGAATGTTCAGCAGGGCGTTAGTGGGCAGGGCGCTTTTCTGCTCGGCCAGCATGGGGCGGTCCTGATAGGCCATACACTCCCTGGCAGCGGCCAAGAAGGCCGCGCGGCGGGCATAGCCCTTGTCCGTGAGCAGCACTTTCAGGAAGATGGGGGGTCGCTTACTTTTGGCCATATAGACGGCCACACAGTGGGTAAACCGCCCGAGACAGG
Source organism: uncultured Prevotella sp. (assembly GCA_934183135.1). Taxonomy (GTDB): domain Bacteria; phylum Bacteroidota; class Bacteroidia; order Bacteroidales; family Bacteroidaceae; genus Prevotella. The sequence continues at coordinate 5,234 of CAKPRX010000003.1, read as the reverse complement.
GTTGGGCCACGGGGAAGTCTACGACATACACCGAGTCTGCATGGCCCCACTGCAAGGCCTCGGCACCGCCCATCCGCGCTACCACAGTGGCAGGCTGCGACGCCTGGCTGCCACCCGTCTGGGCCAGCGCCACCTCCATCTCAGCGCCCATCTGCTTCTGGCTAAGGGCAAAGGCCCGGCCAGGCGTAGTGTCCACCTTGCTGCGGGCAAATATCAGATAGGGGTACAGTATCATGCACTCCCGGTCCTTGCTCAGAGCCGTCGCACAGTACAGATAACGCCCCCTGTTGCCCGTAAGCGAGTTGCCCCAGGTGTCATTGGGGGCATATTCCATCAGGCTCAGGCCGTCTGCCCCACCGACAAAGCCCGTGGGCACAGCCGTGCTTACCCCGAACAAACTATCGTTATACACTGCTACCTGCCGGAGCCACTGGATCCCAGCATCCTTTGCCGATACAGCCATCGTGGACAGCCCCATCAAGGCGATGACAAAAATCCGTTTCATAAGCGATATATTTTACCAGTCAGCTAATTGCCGTTATTAACGCGAAGATAGCGGGAAAATGAATACGCCATGTCATTTCCGTTGTTTTTTTAACAAATATTAATACCCCAACGCCCTCCTGTAGCCTACTGACACCCATTGAGGTAAGCCATAGAAGGGTAAAAAGCAAAAAGCGCCCCCCTGTGCACAGGCCAGGCTTCTAAAGGGTGTGTGCAACAGCGAGCGTGAGTCTGGTCTGTACCGTAAATATTTTTCCGATATTGCATAAATATACATTTCTTCCGTTTCGCCCCTGGGCGAGGGCATTTCGGGCTTCTGTGTTTTGTCTGTACGCTCACCGAGGGGACAGCGGTGGCGAAAACGCCCGTTTTCTGGCCACCTGGAAACCGTCATTTTTTCGCTCGCGATGGTCATTAGAATCGTAATGACCATCGCGAGCGAAAAAATGACCATCGCCATGACCCTAAAAACCATCCTCGAAAGAACCGAAAATAGCAGCGAAAAGGGCATAAAACGTTCCTATTTTGTAAATGGTTATTACTTTTGCAGCCCTCGCGGTGCCTCTAAGTACCCCCGATGACCCAAAATCAGTCCTGGTTTGCTGAAAATTTCTGGAAAATACACCCTGAAAAACAGGTGCTACGACTGCATATTTATACAAAAACGCGGCTCGTTTTGCATAAATATACAGCCGCGTGTAAAGGTTTTTCGCCATTCTTGCCATGATTATAGCGACGGCAAGGTAAAACCGAGGGCAGAGCTTAGACACAGAGCCATACGAGCCTACAAGCGTGGGCAGAAGTATTCTCGTGGTGCAGAAGTCCCGTATTGCCTATTTGCCGGCAAGAAGCGTCTTCATCCGATGATTTGTTTATCAACAAAGAACAACACGAAACAAATACAAACCATCTGGTTATTCGGTTATATAATAAGGTAATAAGAAAAAAGGCAAAAATCACCGCTGTTAGGAAAGAACTTTGGGAGGTTCGTGACAAACTAAACGACAAGAAGATGAAACTTGTAAGAGCCAAAGTGCAACTTGATGAATTACAGAAAGACACCTCTTATGTCGCTGCAAGGAACAAGGAAATCAATGCTGCCTTTGAGAAGTCAGCCGTTTCATACCAACAACAGATAATCAATAAGATTTGGGCGCAAGCTGGCATGAAAGCATTGTCAGAGATAGCAAACATCTATCCTCGCATGACGAGTACTCATGACAGCAGCCTCTTTGACGATAGCTTTGCCATGGACTTTATCAATCATGGTGACAAAATAATCTATTGTGCAATGTACCTGTACATCGGCTACATCAATAAAGCTACCAAATTCACTGAAAGCCAAGGCGGAGGCGGTGGTGATACCAAGGATTGGGGACGTGATAAGGACGAAGATGAGATAGGATGGATAAGGCGTTGTTTGCGACAAGCTACTCAAATGATGAAGCCAAGAAAAGGCAAAGGAGTAAGACGATGAATGATTAGATGTGAGAAATTATATAGGCTTCTCACATCTAATCAAATACACGAATAATGTTACCAAACAAAATATACATCAGTTCTTCTTTTACAGTAAGCGACAGCCACGTCACGTGCCGCTTTAATTCTGGTTTTTTCAAGATCCGCCTCACGTTGTGATTGTCTTTCGATAAGTTCAACAGCACGCCGAGCTTCTGCATCTTTTGTTTGCTTGATTTGCATACAGAGATGTTTGGCTTCAGTAGCACAAGAACTTGTCATATCTATTTGCTGAAGATATTCAGCTGCAGCATCATAATTGCCGTTAGCGTATTCCACTCGGGCTTTCTGAATTATATTGCTGCATTCCTGCGTTTGGTATTGACGATAAATTGCAGTTATCTCGTTGTTGACTTTTGCATAACCAGAGATTGTTGCAGGGCAAGAAAACAGCAGAGCCAATCCTTCACCATATTGTTGAATGTTGGCGAAAGTATGGGCACGTGATATGACAGAATTAAGGTTTCTCTGATAGTAATCTATAATTTTGTCTTTTGCTGTATGTATGAATGTTGACAATCGCTTGTCCTCAGCCGAAACCTTTGATAGGGCATTTTTTATGGCATCATCATCACTGAATCCTTCTCCTCGCACTGTGAGAACACAACTTGCAAAAGTCGTACTTGTAACAAGATTCGTGCAGATAAAGTTGAACTGTATATCGCTTGTGTGTATGTTTCTCATACCACCCTCCACTATTTGTCGGTTGACAAAACTTGTTTCTGGCTTAATAGCTATTGTGCTGACTTCTGCTGTTTCTACTCCGTTTTCTGTCATGGCTGGCAAGAACTTGCTTCTCAGTATCTTAGCTGTATTATTACTAAGTTGGTCATTGCCTGAAGGAAGGGCAAAAGCAATTTCAATCCCTTGGGCAGAAACCGTAAAGAAGCCACAAATCAGTATTGACATGAGCAATAATGTTCTTTTCATAATGGGTACTCCTATTATTTAATGGTTACAACCAACATGTTGTTACTTGTTGTCCTTTCTATCTTGATTCCAAGATTTCGGAAAAAAGTCAGTAATTTTAAGCCGAACTTGTTGATATTATACGTTCTTCCGTTCTCGTCTTTTAGCGGTATGCGGATATCATCGAAGAGCATCTGCTTGTCGGTCGTTCCCTGTATATGGTAATTGCCTTTATAAGCATTCTCTTCCACCCACATTTCCAAAGCGTCGGACAAGGCGAGACCATCACCTCCTACCTCTTGCGACATAGAACGAGAGGATGCCTCGTCAATGCCTACGGTCACCGCTATGGACTGACCATTTTCAGCTATATCCATCAGTTTCTCCTGCATTGTATTCAAGAATTTGTCCATTCCTGTCTCAACAGCTCTTGATGTCAGTTTGCCATAGTCGTCAGTGTAAAACTTCCCGCTCTCACAAACAGCATTGGCAAGCGAATTTGCTGTAGAGGTTTCATAACCAGATAGAATTACTTTCATGGCATTGCCAGATGGTGATTCCAATAGGGTTATTTCCGCTTCTACATAAACGTCAGCACCAGATTGTTGTATAATCATTGTCTTGACATCTTGTTGTTGGGAATTGCCTAAAGCGGTGGCTTTCGACAAGGCTTTTACCTTGGCAAAGAAGTCAACTGTAGTATAACCTCTTTGGTCAAATGCTTCTTTTATCTTTGTTAAAGCTATACGCTTATTCACATCATTTTCCAAGACGGTGCGAATATCTTCGCCTTGTGTAGTATATGGTATAACCATAATTTTGGGACGTGCCGTAGGCAAAGGAGTAACTTGAGACTCTATGCTTTGTGCCCATGTACAGCAGAAGACACACAGACCCAATAGTATTGTTAAAATTCTTTTCATACTCATTTCTTGATAATTAGGTTACAACGAACTAAATTGTGCGAAGCTTTACTGTTTTCAATAGCGGTAATGACTTTGCTTGACACGCTACATTCTGCAAATGATTCTCCGGAAAGTTTTATCACCTTGGCCTTTCCGAGTTCTGATGGGTACGGTTTGCCGTCAAGCATCTCTACAGATTCTATCGAAAATATATCACCGACCTTGATTCCTGCTTCCTTGCCGACATTGAGAAGTATCGTGCTCTTGTCTATCGTTTTCAAGACTTTTCCCTTGACAGGGAAATTGATACGAAAATATTCATAGATATCGGACTGTAGGCTTTGCATGGCTGCTGTAACAGCACTCTCTGGCGACAGCATTTCCTTACTGCATTTTCCGTTAAAACTCTGTGCTTCATTGCTTACGCCTGTCTCTACGTCAACAACTTTCAACTGAAAAGCAACACTCGCTTTATAACCACGTGTGCTTCCGTCAACATTCTTCATACGATAAATTGGTATCTTAACAATGTGTCCTGTTACCAACTGTTCGGCTGCAACAGCCGCACCTTGTTCTGCAAGATTATGGCTGTTGAGAAAAGCCTCGCACTTCTGTAGTTCAAGCTCATCCACTACTTTATCGCGACTTGTTCTGTCGACTACAACAAAACGGTGAGTGTTAGTTAGCATTTCCACAACTTTCTCTGTTACAAGTCCTGTGTATGGACTCTTTTCATCGCAAGTAAACTGAGTTACACCTACGACTGGGCGGTCATCGGATGCTAAAGAAACTTGCGTATATCCGCAAAGGATACACGCAAGTATGACCGCATATAAAATGCGAAAATTTCCCATTACAAATTCTTTGCAGTTTTTGCTGTTTCAATCATCTGCTTGATGGCAGCGACCTTCGCTTTTGATTCTTCAAGTAAAACAGGGTAAGCATCTTTTGTAAAGGCGAGAGCTGATGCAATCTTAGCTGCTTTCATTGGATTCTTGTTAGTAGAAGATGCCTTGGTTGCAGCCTCTGCACCTTTTCCTGCTTCTGCGATAGAAACACCTTCTGCTGTTAGAGTGGCACCTAATGCGACAAGTTCCTCTACTGTAGGCTTCTTGATAGTTACGTCTGTAACACCATCCTTCGTCTCGCCAATCTGACGATAATAAAGGTCTTGGAATAGAGCTGATGACGCAGCGGAACTAATGGCAGCATTGTAAACGCCCTGTACATAGGAGTCAACGTCAGGAACTCCAGTTTGCTTCGGCTGCTTAGAGCAAAGCTTCTCCAATTTTGCACAACGGTCAATGCTGGCCTTGATGTCTTCTTTGGACTGACCGAAACAGAAAGATACCGACATTGCGAGCAATGCTGCGGTAACGAATAAAAATCTTTTCATCT
>CAKPRX010000002.1 GCA_934183135.1 uncultured Prevotella sp. | reverse complement strand
TCAGAGGCTTCGCGCTCGCTCCAGGAGATAGTCAAGAACCGCTATGTGTACCAGAAAGCGCTGCTGGACGAGGTGGTGGTTTCTATCCTCTATTCCGCTTCGGACAAACCACTCAAGGAGCGTATTAACTTCAAGCTGCTTGACCAGGACCTTAAGGCCGAGCTGATGAACAACGGCATTAACATCGGCTATCACTTCACCGTGTCGACCCAGGATGGCCGCGAGGTGTACCGCTGCCCCGACTATTCGGAAGAAGGCGAAGAGTATACCTACTCGCAGGTGCTGTTCCGCAATGACCCCGCCTCTAAGATGGGTGTCGTAAAGGTTCACTTCCCGGATATGAACAGCTATATCTACTCGTCTATCCGCTTTATGATACCGAGTGTCATCTTCACGATAGTACTGCTCATCACCTTTATCTTCACGATAGTAACCATCTTCCGCTCTAAGCGGCTGTCTGAGATAAAGAACGACTTTATCAACAACATGACCCACGAGCTGAAGACCCCTATTGCCAGCATATCGCTGGCAGCCCAGATGATGAACGACCAGAGCGTGACCAAGAGCGAGACGATGATGAAACATCTGGCCGGAGTGGTACAGGATGAGTCCAAGCGGCTCCGCTTCCTGGTAGAGAAGGTATTGCAGATGAGTATGTTTGACCGCAAGAAGGCCGTGTTCAAGAAGAAACAGCTGGACCTTAACGAGATAGTGGAGAATATGGCCAACTCGTTTACCCTGAGGGTAGAGCATACTGGCGGAAAAATATATACCGACATCGAGGCAGTAGACTCGGCGGTATATGTCGATGAGGTTCACTTCCAGAACGCCCTCTTCAACCTTATGGACAATGCCGTCAAGTACGGCAAGCCCGACCAGCCGTTAGACATCTACCTCAAGACGTGGAACGACGACCACCACCTCTACTTCTCTATCCGCGATACCGGTATCGGTATCAAGAAGGACAACCTGAAGAAGGTCTTCGAGAAATTCTACCGTGTACACACGGGCAATGTCCATGATGTAAAGGGTTTCGGGCTGGGCTTGGCCTACGTAAAGAAGATAATAGACCTGCACAATGGCGACATTAAGGTAGAGAGCGAACTGGGCAAAGGCACCACCTTTACCATTAAGCTGCCCAAGATAGAAGACTGACAGATAGAGATGACCAACCATTAATAGATAATAATAACAACAATTTTTAAACGATAACGCTATGGATGACAATTTGAAGATTTTGCTTTGCGAGGACGATGAGAACTTAGGAATGTTGCTTCGCGAGTATTTACAGGCCAAGGGCTTCCAAGCCGTGCTTTGCCAGGATGGCGAGGTAGGGTACAGGGAGTTTACCAAGGGCAAGTTTGATATTGCCGTGCTCGACGTGATGATGCCCAAGAAGGACGGCTTTACCCTGGCACAGGAAATACGTCAGGTCAATGCAGAGATTCCTATCATCTTCTTGACTGCCCGTACCCTCAAGGACGACATTCTGGAAGGCTTCAAGATAGGTGCCGACGACTATATCACCAAGCCGTTCTCTATGGAGGAGCTCGTGTTCCGTATTGAGGCCATCCTGCGCCGTGTCCGTGGCAAGAAGAACAAGGAGGCTACCGTGTACCGGATAGGCCGCTTCACCTTTGACACACAGAAGCAGCTGCTGACTATCGACGACAAGCAGACCAAGCTGACAACCAAGGAGAACGAGTTGCTGGCCTTGCTCTGCGCGCATGCCAACGAAATCTTACAGCGCGACTTTGCCCTGAAGACCATCTGGATAGACGACAACTATTTCAACGCCCGCTCTATGGACGTGTACATCACCAAGCTGCGTAAGCACCTGAAGGACGACGACCAGATAGAGATTATCAATATCCACGGTAAGGGCTACAAGCTCATCGTTCCCGATGCCGAATAATTCTTTCTTACGTTTCTGCTAAGAGATACATAGCCTCCTTGCCACATGGCGGGGAGGCCTTTTTTTGTCTCAGGGGGATGTAAAAATATGGAAATAGACATGGTTATGTCAACTATTATATCTACCTTTGCCCTAACCGTTTAGGTACGGGCGGCCGTTAATGCTTCGCAGTGTGAGACAGCGGCTGCATCAGGCTCTACAGTGGCAGGGCGTCTACCGTAAAGCCAAATACTGAAGATATATTATATAGACAGATATGAGACGAACCCTCATCCTACTGGTCAGCACCCTTATGGCCGTCGCAGCCGGTGCTCAGGACAAGTTTGCGATATGTAAGCACAGCAAGGCCACACCTTCTGTGGCCACCTATCATCTCTATGACCGGGCCCAGGTGGCCCAGGCCGATTTTGATGCCAATGGCATGCTGGTGGTGTCTTACCAGGGCGAACAGCACAGCTACCCGCGGGCCGAGATAGACAGCATAGTATTCACCCGGCCTGCCGGCTACGACGATGTTATAGGCGTGCGGCCGTATAACAAGATGTTCCTTAACGAGACGTTTGCCTCTTCGCTGGGCCATCTTGAGGTGGCCACCACGCGGGGAGTGGCCTGGGCTTACAGCTCTACCTACAAGTGTGCCATCGCCACGGGCTATGCCAACAAGAAGACTACTCCCTCGGAGAGTTATCTGTACGCGCCGGCGTTCGACTTTACCAATACCACCAAGGCCACGCTCGAATTTGACTACAAGATGAACTACTCGGGCTCCACGCACCGCGTGCTCATCACCGATGCCTTTACGGGCGACCCGTCTACCACCGAGTGGACCACACTGGTAGACCATGACGATATAGAGAACCCTGGCAGCTTTAATACCACCAAGCATGTCAGTTGCGCCATACCCTCGCGCTTCCTGGGCGAAAGCAATGTTACGGTAGCTTTCTACTATAGCTGTAACACGGCATCCTCGACCTGGGAACTGATGAAGGTCAGGATGTCCGACCTTACACCCAGCCAGGGTGGCGGCCAGCCCGACCAGCCTGGCGGCGACGACCCGGCCAACGTTAACCGTAACAATGTGGCCAAATCGGCCAACAAGGAAGTATGGCGACTGGAGTTTCCTAAGATAGTGGGCGACGATATGAACCTGGTGATAACCCACAGTACCGCCGATTATGGCATTACCTACTCGTTAGAGTGGGACTGTGCCAAGCGCGCCAACCGCTGGACTTGCTATGAGATGTATGCGTCTAATAGTGTCAGCAATGTAAAGCGCTCGGACAATTTCCGCGAAGACCCCGACATCCCTACCCAGTATCAGACCACTCTGGCCGATTACAGCGGTAGCGGCTATAGCCGTGGGCACCTATGCCCGTCGTCCGATCGGCTCTGCTCGCGCGAGCAGAACAGCCAGACGTTCTTCCTCAGCAACATGCAGCCCCAGATACAGGCACACAATGGCGGTGTATGGAACAAGCTGGAGATACGGGTGCGTGATGAGTGGAACCGCGACACGAAGCGCGACACGCTCTATGTGGTCAAGGCGGCCACCATTGACGATGCCAACATTCTGACGCATACCAAGCGAGGGCTGGTAGTACCCAAGTACTTCTACATGGCTCTGCTGAGTGTCAAGGACGGTGTGTACCGTGCCTTGGGCATCTGGTCGCCGCATGCCAGTGGCAGCACTACCGAGTTTATTACCATCGATGAGTTGGAGAAGCGTACAGGTATCGACTTCTTCTGCAACTTGCCCGATGATATAGAGAACAAGGTCGAGGCTACCTACGATGCGTCTTATTGGGGCAAGCCCTGATGGACACATGTTAGATATGATTTTTCGCACCCTGCTTACCGTTAAGGCTCTCCTGACAAGAGAGCCTTAACTTATATATAATAATAGGTAATGTGGCCAGCACCATGGGGTGGGGCGTGGCTGTCAAGGCCATCTCTAAAGGGCCATTGGGCCTTTTCGGCCATTTTGTTAGAAAAATTTTTGTCTGTATAAAGTTTTTTTCCTACCTTTGCACGCCCATAAAGAACAACATGTGTAACTTTCAAAATAAAAAGAAAAAATGAAAAAGTTAGTATTAATGTTTGCTGCTGCTGTGATGGCAGTTTCAGCATCTGCTCAGACTGTTACAGAGAGCAAGACTTTTGACAATTTCTACCTCGGTGTGAATGGCGGACTGGCCACCACGACCCGCCCATCGGTTCTGGGTCCCGAGCATCACACTTGGCTCCGTGACATTGCCCCTAACGCAGGCATCCGCGTAGGCCGCTGGTTTACCCCTGTGTTCGGTCTGGCTCTGGAGAGCAACGCTTACTTCAAGAATCTGCACCATACCAACGTACAGGGTACACTGGTTAATGGTCTGAATACTTCGCTGCTGGCTACTGTTAACCTCAGCAACTGGTTTGGTGGCTACACTGGCGAGCCCCGTTGCTTCGAGGTTATCCCTGTATTCGGTTTTGGATGGGGCCATACCTTCGGTACTCCCTCTGCCAACTGGAAGGCCGATGCCCTTACCTCTAAGCTGGGTGTAGACCTCGCTTTCAACCTGGGCGCAAAGCGCGCTTGGCAGTTCTACGTTGAGCCTTCTATGAACTGGAACCTCAACGGCAGTGGTTACGAGGGCGTAGCTTACAACATCAACAAGTCGGCATTCCAGCTTAATGTTGGCGTAAACTACAAGTTCAAGAACTCTAACGGTAGCCACAACTTCGCACTGGCTAAGCTGCGCGACCAGGCTGAGATTGATGGTCTGAACGCTCAGATTAACGACCTGCGCAACGAACTGGCCAAGAAGCCTAAGGAAGTAGTCAAGGAAGTGGTTAAGGAAGCACCGGCTCCTCAGGAAGTAAAGGTAGAGAACCTGGTATTCGTAACCTTCGCTCAGGGCAAGACCACTCTGACCAAGGAGGCCAAGGCTGCCCTCGACGGTGTAGCTAAGGGCAAGCACGTACAGATTGTAGGTACTGCTTCTCCCGAGGGTTCTAAGGAAATCAATGATAAGATTTCTCAGGGCCGTGCTGATGCCGTTGCCGCTTACCTCAGCAACCGTGGCGTTGTTGTTGACGAGGCGACCGGTAAGGGTGTTCAGGGTACCACCTCTAACCGTCTGGCTGTCGTTTATGTAAAGTAATAGCCGATTAATCATAATCCAACTAATAAAAAAGCTCCAATATCCTTTGGGTATTGGGGCTTTTTATTGTACTTTTGCGTAGCAGTAGGGGGCTGGCTGATGGCTGCCTGGCTATAGCTGACGATGGCCTCACGGCCCCTAATAACATAAAAAGATATGGAAACATCTAAGATAGGTAAATACAGGTTCCTGGCCGAACCCTTTCATTGTGACTTTGATAACCGCCTCTTCATGGGCCATTTAGGTAACCATCTGCTCAACGCGGCCGACTTCCATTCTACCGACCGGGGATTTGGCATGAACTACCTGATGCCCCGTCACAAGACCTGGGTGCTGTCGCGCTTGGCTATCGAGATGCGCGAGATGCCTGCTGCTTACGACCAGTTTGATGTTGAGACCTGGGTAGAGAGCGCCATGCGCTATTTTACCGCCCGCAACTTCGCCATCACCTCGTCCGATGGCCGCGTCTATGGCTATGGCCGTAGCGTGTGGGCCATGATAGACACACAGACTCGCCAGCCTGCCGACATCCTTGCCATACATGACGGCAAAATCAACGATTATGTCGAAGTCGATTATCCTTGTCCCATCGACCGTCCGTCAAGGGTCAAGGTGAGCGCTGCCGCACAGCGCGTCGAGACGGTCAAGACCCATTATAACGATGTGGATATCAATGGCCATATCAACAGTGTGAAGTATATCGAGCATACACTCGATCTGTTTCCCCTGAGTCAGTATCGTGACTGTTTTTTGAAGCGGTTCGAGATGGCGTACGTGGCCGAGGCTCATGGCGGCGACGTCTTGGTGTTCTATATGGAACAGACGGCCGATGGCGAGTACAGCATCAAGATAACCAAGCAGGTGGATGCCGATACAGAGGAGACCGAGGTGGCCCGCGGCAAGGCCGTCTTCATTCCCAAGGCACGAACCGTATAACGGCAGGTCAGCCCTTGCGTATCTGTCCGTCTTCTACGACTATCTCTTCTTCGCTAACCATATCGGCAAGGGTTGCGTGAAGTACTTTCTCAGGCAGGTTGAGGCTGTGGAGCACAGTGATGGGGTGTAATTCGCCGTCGGCTATGCTGTTTAAGATGCCCTGGCGCGCCTCTTCCTGCTGTTGGCGGTCTATGTGGCCGTAGTGCTCGGCACACACATCGCACCGGTGGCAGTCGGTGCTGTCCTTTTCTCCGAAATAACGCAGAAGCTGCCGGCTGCGACACTCCTTTCCGTTCTCTATATATGCTATCATCGCCTGGATGCGCTTGCTGTAGTTCGCCTTGCGCTCTTCGTAGATGTCGCGGCCCAGAACTACCTCCTCGGGAGCCACGCGTTCGCAGAGGTAAGTAATATAAGGTGACTTGCGTTGAGGTATAAAGTGTACGATGTGGCGCTGGCTGAGCTGTTTGAGTACAAAGTAGACCTGCTGATGTTCCAGGCCGCTCTGCAGGGCTATGAGCGAGAGGTCTATGTACACGTAGTCGGTAAACAGGCCGCCATAGCAGCGTAGCAGGGCTGTGATGACCCGCTCCTCGTAGTCGGTGGTCTGCTCCAGACGGTACAGCTCGTCGCGGTTGAGCAGGAACAGGATACGCGCCCGTGCGTCGGGGTCGGTCTCGTACACTATATAGCCCGCCCGTTGCAGTATGTGTAGGGCCGAGTCGGTCCTGATGGTAAAGAGGTGATAAATCTGGCAAAACTTGTCGAGGCTGAAGGCTCCCGTGAAGCCACGCCCACTGCCCAGGCCGATCTGGAAGTAGTAGGCCAGATGCTCATAGACCTCACGGATGAAGTCCTTGTCGGGATAGTTGTCATCTATGCGCTTGTTGAGCTTTACCTTGTCGCTCGTGTCGTACAGTAGCACGGCGTAGGCACGCAGTCCGTCGCGCCCGGCACGCCCGGCCTCCTGGAAGTAAGCCTCGATAGAGTCGGGGCAGTCGTAATGGATGACCACGCGCACGTCAGGCTTGTCGATACCCATGCCAAAGGCATTGGTGGCGACGATGACACGCTTGGTGTTGTGCTGCCACTCATCCTGGTGCTTGTCCTTGATGGCAGGGTCGAGTCCCGCATGGAAGTAGTTGGCCGAGATGTGGGCCGATTCTAAATAGCGGGCTATCTCGCGGGTACGCTTGCGACTGCGTACATACACGATGGCCGAGCCGCCGACAGCCTGTAGGATGTGCAGCAGTTCATGGTCCTTGTCGCTACAGTGACGGATAACGTACCCCAAGTTCTTGCGTTCGAAACTCATGCTGAATACGTTACGCGTCTTGAACTCCAACTTCTTCTGTATGTCCTCGACCACCTCGGGGGTGGCCGTGGCCGTCAGCGCCAGTATGGGTACGTCGGGCAACAGGTGCCGTATGTCGGCTATGTGTAGGTAACTGGGGCGGAAGTCGTAGCCCCACTGGCTGATACAGTGAGCTTCGTCTACGGTGATGAAGCTTACAGGAATGTGCCTGAGCTTAGCCAGAAAGATATCGGAAGTGAGGCGCTCGGGCGAGATATAAAGAAGTTTGGTCTCGCCGAAGATACAGTTTTCTAAGGTTACTATTATCTCCTGGCGCGACATGCCCGAGTATATGGCAGCGGCCATGATGCCCCGTTCCTGCAGGTGCATGACCTGATCCTTCATCAGGGCGATGAGCGGAGTGATGACCAGGCACACCCCCTTGGCTGCGAGTGCCGGAACCTGAAACGTTATTGACTTGCCACCGCCCGTGGGCATCAGGCCGAGCGTGTCCCTGCCCGCCCCGATGCTCTCTATGATGGGCCGCTGTATGCCGCGGAAGTCGTCGTAGCCCCAGTACGCTTTTAGCAGTCGCTCATACTCGTTCATCCTCGGCTGGCCGTATGTCCTCTATCTGTAACTGGATGGCATTGTGCTTGAATACGTTGTCCTCGAGCGTATAGGCTATATCAAAACTGCGCTTTGACTTGATGTAGCGGGCCGAGGCGCTCTGCCCGAAGGCTATTCCCTTGACCACGTTGCTCGACTTAGAGTCCACGAGTTCCAGTTTGATGTGCTCCTGTTCGCGTCCCACGACCTTGCTGGTACCATAGTCGTACACGTTAAGTGTGCAGAAGAGAGGTTTCGGGTTTCCCGGTCCGAAGGGTGAGAACTTCTTCAGGTCATTGTGCAGACGCTTGGTGATGTCCTTGAAGTCTATGACGGCGTCGATGTTCAGGTTGGCCTCGGTCTGTTCGGGCAGGATGTGCTCGTCGACGTAATGCTGAAACGCCTGTCTGAACTCCTTGACCCTATCCCACTTCAGGGTGAGTCCGGCGGCATACGTATGCCCGCCAAAGTTGACCAGCAGGTCCCGGCAGCTCTTGATGGCCGAGTAGATGTCAAACCCGGTGACGCTACGGGCCGACCCAGTGGCGAACTCGCCATCGCGGGTGAGCACCACGGTAGGTCTGAAATATATTTCCGTCAGCCTTGACGCCACGATACCGATAACCCCCTTCTTCCAGTTCTCGTCATAGAGTACGATACTGGACTGGTGTTTCTGGTTCTCGAGACGGGCCACTATCAGGTTGGCCTCTTCGGTCATCTGCTTGTCTATATCCTTGCGCTGCTCATTGTACTCGTTGATGTTCTTGGCCTCGCGCAGGGCTGTGCCGAGGTCTTTCTCCACCAGCAGGTCCACGCTCTCGCGCCCATTCTCCATGCGGCCCGACGCGTTGATGCGCGGGCCTATCTTGAAGATAATGTCGCTCATGGAGAGTTCGCGGTTGTTGAGCCCGCAGATGTCTATGATGGCCTTCAGGCCCACGCTGGGGTTCTGGTTGAGCTGTTTGAGTCCATGAAAGGCCAGGATGCGGTTCTCGTCGACCACCGGTACGATGTCGGCGGCTATGCTTACCGCGCAGAAGTCCAGCAACGGTATGAGCCGCGAGAACGGTATGCCGTTGTTCTTGGCAAAAGCCTGCATGAACTTGAACCCCACGCCACACCCGCACAGGTGCTTGAAAGGGTAGGGGTCGTCCTCGCGCTTGGGGTTGAGTATGGCCACGGCGTCGGGCAGGGTCTCGTCGGGTACATGGTGGTCGCATATAATGAAGTCGATGCCCTGCTGCTTGGCATAGGCTATCTCCTCGATGGCCTTGATACCGCAATCGAGTATGATGATCAGCTTTACTCCCGCTTCCTTTGCATGGTCTATTCCCTTCTTGCTTACTCCGTATCCCTCGTCGTAGCGGTCGGGTATGTAGTACTCGATATTGGAATAGAACTGCTGCAGAAACTTGTACACCAGGGCTACGGCTGTACAGCCATCTACGTCGTAGTCGCCGTAGACCAGTATGCGCTCCTTGCGCCCCATGGCATCGTTGAGCCTGTCTACGGCCACGTCCATGTCCTTCATCAGAAATGGGTTGATCAGGTCGGCCAGCTGTGGCTTGAAGAACCGCTTGGCCGCCGACTCGGTGGTGATGCCGCGCCGTATGAGCAGCGTGGTGAGTATGGGGCTCATGTTGAGCTTTTCGCCCAGCTCCTTAGCCGCTTGTGCCTCTTCTGGTGTGGGAGATTTGTAGTTCCATTTGAAGTGCATTTATGTATTATTCTTATTTTATCTGTGGTGAGGGGTGTTGTGGGGAGTGTCACGGCACTATTGCGTGCCCAAAATTACAAAAATAATACAAGAAAACGGCAGCTTCTGACTAAAAAAATCAGAAACCGCCGTTATTTTTACTTGTGCCTGAGTGGCTCTTAGATGCCTAACTTCTTACGTATATCCTTGGGGATGGCGTTCTTGTTGACCATGAAGTCCATCGTGTTGGCGATGATGAAGTTCTTGGTCATGTACCAGATGCCCTTGTATTCGCCGGTCTCGCCCCATGAGTTCTTAACCATGTAGTACTCCTTGCCGTTCTGGTCCTTGGCGATGCCGTAGATGAGCATGCCGTGGTCGTCGGTCAGTTCCCAGTTGTCATAGCGTTCCTGGCGCTGTTCCTGGGTGGGCACCAGTTCGGGCACGTTAACGCCCAGCGAGTCTATCAGGCTTGTCTTCTTGGTCTTGGACAGCTTGAGCCAGCGGGCCATGTCGCTGCCGGCCAGGCTCTCCATCTTCTTGGTGTCATAGAAGTAAGCCAGGCCCTGGCGGGTAAATCCCTCTTCCGACACGTCGCCTCCCCAGGCCACCGTGTAGCCGTTCATCACGGCATTGTCTATGATGCGGGCCATATCGTCCATGGGCACGTTCCAGGAGAGCGGGTTGCGCCAGTTGTCCTGTACCTCTACGGCAAAGGCGGTCCAGAAGGGGTGATGCGTGTAGCTCGTTATAGACACGTAGTCGTCCCAGTTGAGTCCCAGGCTGGCTGCGAAGGTCTTGGGAGTGTACTTCTTGCCCTCGTAGGTGAAGTTTTCAGGACACTTGCCGAGGTAAGCGTCCAGGATACCCTGCAGGCCCACTTTCCACTGACCTGATATTTTCTTGGCGCTGCTTGTCGCAATGGCCTTGACATAAGGTTCCATCACGCTGAAGAACTCATTGAAGTTGTTAAGAGAGTCGCCGTACAGGCTGCCGGGGAAAGGCATGATGCCCTGGGGCGCGATACCGTAGTGCTGGATGCAGTAGAGGGGGTCGTAGGCCGAGCCGCCCTGCGAGAACTGGCAGTCGCCGTGCAGTCGCACCACCTGGATGGCGCGGTCCATGTAAGTCTTGCTGGCCACGAAGCTCTCGTCCAGGTCGTAGGTCTTGCCTGTGGCCTTGAGGATTTCGGCCTCGAAGAAACTCAGTGTCGAGTAGTCCCAGCAGGTACCCGAGCGGTTCTGGTCCTTGATACTTGTGATTTTGTTCTCCTTCACCACAGTAAACTTAGGCTTGTTGGGGTTCTCCTTGGCAGCCTTTTTTTCCTGTGCGTTTGCGCTCATTGCCATCAGGGCAACCAGCGCCATCGTCATAAGTTTTCTCATTGTTTGCGTTATGTTTTATAATATGTTGTTTGTCGGTTGCGGTGTCTTACTTGTTGCCTGCCATGAACTCCTCTACGTCCTTGGGGTGATAGGGTATGCGCTCCTTGCCTATGAAGCGTGCTCCGGTGGCGGTGATGAGCAGGTCGTCCTCGATGCGTATGCCGCCGAAGTCCTTGTAGGTGTCCAGCGCGTCAAAGTTGAGGAAGTCCTTGCAGTGGCCGGTGGCTCGCCACTCGTCTATCAGGGCCGGTATGAAGTATATGCCCGGCTCGTCGGTCACCACGAAGCCCTCCTGCAGTCTGCGGCCCATGCGCAGGCAGTTGGTGCCGAACTGCTCCAGGTTGGGACGTGTCTCCTCGTCGAAGCCCACGTTAACCTGGTCCAGGTTCTCCATGTCGTGTACGTCCATGCCCATCATGTGACCCAGTCCGTGGGGCAGGAACATGGCGTGGGCCCCCTCGCGTACAGCCGCGTCGGTGTCGCCCTTGGCCAGGCCCAGCTCCTTGAGTCTGTCGAATATGAGCCGGCACACCGAGAAGTGTACGTCGGCGTACTTGACGCCTGGCTTGGCCACCTCGAGGGCATGGTCGTGGGCCGCCTCTACTATAGAGTATATATCCAGCTGGCGCTGTGTAAAGGTGCCGCTCACCGGATAGGTGCGGGTGTTGTCCGAGCAGTAGTTGTTCATGGTCTCGGCGCCCGCGTCGCACAGTACCAGCCGGCCGCTTTCCAGCTGAGCCATAGAGGGGTTTCCGTGCATTATCTCGCCATGCTGTGAGAAGATGGTGGGAAAGCTTACCATTGCCCCGTACGAGTTGGCTATGCCGTCTACCTGCCCGCCGATGTACTTCTCCGTTACGCCGGGCCGGGTGAGCCTCATGGCCGTGGTGTGCATCTTGTAGCCTATCACGGCGGCCCGCTCCAGCTCGTCTATCTCCTGCTGCTCCTTGGTAGAGCGCATCTGGACCACGGCCCTGATGAGTTCCATCGATGCCGCGTCCTTCTGCTGGTTGGGGTGTATGCCCAGCAGGTCAAAGACCATCAGCTTGATGTCGTAGCGGTACGGTGGCAGGAAGTGTATGGGCCGCTTCTTGCTCAGCGCGTCGTTACACAGCGTGCGCATGGCTTTCATGGGGGCCGTGTGGGCCACGCCCACCTGTGCGGCCATGTCGGCCACGCTGTCTACGGCTCCGTACCACACTATGTCCTCTATGTCTATATCGTTGCCCACCAGTGTCTCCTGGTCGTTGTCTATGTCAATGACACCTACCAGGCCGTCGCGCTGCAGCCCGAAGTAGTACAGGAATGTAGAGTCTTGACGAAAGGGGTAGTAACCGTTGTTCGGAAAGTTGGCCGGCGACTCATTGTTGCCGAATAAGATGATAACACCGCTTTTTACCAGTTTCTTCAGTTCCGCCCGTCGGCGGATATAAGTTTCTTTACTAAACATTTCTAACCTTGATTTATACTCTTTTCTCTGCCAGGGGCTGTGTATAGTGGCGGGGGTGCAGTGGCCACGATAGCCCCTATATGCTACAAAGTTACAGATATTACAAATAGTAACCAAAGAAAAAACCATAAAAATAACGGCCACGCCCTATTTTGGGGCGATGGCCAAGTCCTGCGGCCCCTCATGCTAACGGATAGTTTGCTGGTACGTGTCGTAAATATTTTTCTGAAAATGTATAAATATACATTTTCGGTGTTTAGCCGTCGGGCGATGGCGTTTCGGCCTTCTGTATTTTGCCTGTACGCTCGCCGGGTGGGCGGTGGTGGCCCAAATGGCAATTTTCAGACCACCCGAAAACCATCATTTTTTCGCTCGCGATGGTCATTAGAATCGTAATGACCATCGCGAGCAAAAAAATGACCATCGCGGCGACTCCGAAAACCGACCTCGGCAGAGCCGAAAATGGCGGCTAAAAAGGTGTCTGAAACGGCCATTTTGTAAAATACTGTTACTTTTACGGCCCTCGCGGTGCCCCGAAACGGCCCCGATGACCTCTAAAATCGTCCTGGTTTGTTGAATTTTTCCGGGATTTATGCCCCGTAAAACGGCTGTTACGGCTGTATATTTATACATTACGGCCGCACGTTTTGCATAAATATACAGTCTGGTGTAAAGGTTTTTCACTGTTTTCAGCCATGGCTGTAACTAATGGCAGAGGCTATGCTCGTTTTTTGCTGATGGCCATAGGGCTTGGCGCAAGCCAGTGCCGGCAGTCGGGCCGCGCGCTTTTTTAGCCTTTTTACCCTGCTACCTTTAATTTTTATGTCTCCAGAGAGGGGATAAGACGGCCGAAATGATTAACTTTGCCGCTGTAAAACCTACAGGACAACTTATGAAGATAGGAGAGAATACCGGATTAGTGTTAGAGGGCGGCGGTATGCGCGGCGTGTTTACCAGTGGGGTGCTCGATGCCTTTATGGTCCATCAGCTCTACTTCCCCTACGTCGTGGCCGTGTCGGCCGGAGCCTGCAATGGCATGTCGTACATCAGCCGTCAGCCCCGCCGGGCGCGTATCTCCAACATAGACTACCTGGCCCGCTATCACTACATCGGCCTGCGCCATCTGGTTACCCAGGGGTGCATCTTCGACCGTAAGCTGCTCTACGACAAGTTTCCCAATGAGTTCATCCCCTTTGACTTTGACACCTACTTCAGGTACGCGGACCGCTTCGAGATGGTTACCACCAACTGCCTTACCGGCCGGGCTATGTATCTCAGCGAGACCCACGACCGCCAGCGCGCCCTGGACATCGTCAAGGCGTCGAGCAGTCTGCCCTACGTGAGCAAGATAGTCATGGTCGACGGCATCCCTATGCTCGACGGCGGCATCGTAGACTCCATCCCCCTGCGCCACGCCGAGGGGCTGGGCTATAAGCGCAATGTGCTGATACTGACACGCAACCGCGGTTACCGTAAGACAGGCCGCGACCACAAGATACCCCATTTCGTCTACAAGAACTATCCCCGGCTGCGCGTCGTCCTGAGCCGTCGGCTCGAGGCTTACAATGAGCAGCTGGCCTATGTGGAGCAGGCCGAGGCCGAGGGCCGCGTGGTGTGTATACGCCCCGAGCGCCCCGTTGAGGTAGACCGTATAGAGAAAGATACGGCCAAGTTAGAGGCCCTCTATGAAGAGGGCTATCGCCTGGGCGAGCGGTTCTGCCAGCAGGAAGGGCTGCTGGGGTAGGTCAGGGGCCCTTGCGCGGTTTGGCCGTGGCGCTCTCCCTACACCTTATTATATATACGCGCGTAGGAGCCACCGTAAGCCCGAGGGCAGATAAGATAAAATCCTTTTTATGCGTGCTTTTTCAAGAAAAAAGCGTACTTTTGTAGCCGATAGTCGGTATGACGGCCCCCATGCGGGTTGTCGCAGGGGCGTCTCGGACTATATATAACGAGCTGATTACTAACAATTCTAATAACAATAGATATGGCTACACCGCACATTTCAGCCGCCAAGGGCGACTTTGCCAAGACCGTACTGATGCCGGGCGACCCCCTGCGCGCCAAGTTTATCGCAGACACTTTTCTCGATAACCCCAAGCTGGTAACCTCCGTACGCAACGTACTGGGGTACACCGGCCTCTACCACGGAGTCCCCGTGTCAGTCATGGCCAGCGGCATGGGTATGCCCAGTATGGGCATCTACTCGTACGAGTTGTACAGTTTTTATGACGTAGACAACATTATACGTATAGGGTCGGCCGGCAGCTACCGCGAGTGGCTCCACGTAATGGACGTGGCCCTGGCCAGCTCGGCCGTGAGCGACTCTACCTACGCCCGCCTACAGGGCGGATGTACCGACAGGGTCATCCTGCCCAGTCCGGAGCTCAACCAGGTCATCGAGGCCAAGGCCAAGGAGCTGGCCATAGAGTGCAAGCCCTGCGTGGTTCACTCCAGCGACGTGTTCTACGGAGACCCGTCGCAGGGAACGTGGCAGGACATCGCCGAGCGTACCGGCTCAGACTGCGTGGAGATGGAGAGCTTTGCCCTGTTCCACAATGCGCACATGCTGAACAAGCGCGCTGCCTGCATACTTACCATCAGCGACTCGTTCGTAGACCACACCGAGCTCTCGGCCGAGGAGAGGCAGAACTCGTTTACCAAGATGATGACACTGGCCCTCGAGAGTGCCATCGTGTTATAAGACATACTTTTACAGACAAGCGCCTCACCCGGCCCGGCCGTCGTCCACGGCGGTAGGACTGGGCAGGCATCCTGTGTATTCATACCATAATGATTTCGATAGAAAACCTCAGCGTCGAGTTCAGTGCCCGCCCACTGTTCCATGACGTGAGCTTTGTCATCAATGACCGCGACCGCATCGCCCTGGTAGGAAAGAACGGGGCCGGAAAGTCTACTATGCTCAAAATACTGTGTGGCCTGCAGAAGCCCACGGCCGGTACCGTGGCCATACCCAACGATACCACCATAGGGTACCTTCCGCAGGTTATGAAGCTGGCCGACGACACCACCGTGGTCGAGGAGGCGCGCAAGGCGTTTGCCCAGACCACCCGCATGAAGGCCCGCATAGAGCGCATGCAGCAGGAGATGGCCGACCGGACCGACTACGAGAGCGACAGCTATGCCCAGCTGGTCGAGAAGTTTACCCTGGAGCACGACCGCTACATGATGCTGGGCGGCGATAACTACGAGGCCGCCCTGGAACGCACCCTTACCGGACTGGGCTTTCAGCGGAGCGACTTCGACCGGCCCACGCGCGAGTTCTCGGGAGGGTGGCGCATGCGCATCGAGCTGGCCAAGATACTGCTGCAGCAACCCGATGTGCTGCTGCTCGACGAGCCCACTAACCACCTGGACATCGAGAGCATACAGTGGTTGGAACAGTTTCTGGCCCAGTCGGCCAAGGCAGTGGTGCTGGTAAGCCATGACCGGGCCTTTATCAACAACGTCACCACCC
This sequence comes from uncultured Prevotella sp., assembly GCA_934183135.1. GTDB lineage: Bacteria > Bacteroidota > Bacteroidia > Bacteroidales > Bacteroidaceae > Prevotella. The sequence goes on along the minus strand of CAKPRX010000002.1, from coordinate 42,192 downwards.
GGACCATCGAGATAACCTGTGGGCATATCGAGGACTACAAGGTCAAGTACGACCAGTACGTAGTGCTGCGTGCCGAGCGGCGCGAACAGCAGCTACGTGCCTACGAGAACCAGCAGAAGGAGATAGCCGACATCAAGGACTTCATCGAGCGCTTTCGCTACAAGCCCACTAAGTCTGTCCAGGTACAGAGCCGTATCAAGCAGCTGGCTAAGATAGTGCCCATCGAGGTCGACGAGGTCGACAACTCGGCCATGCACCTCAAATTTCCGCCCTGTCTGCGTAGCGGCGACTATCCCGTTATCTGCGACGATGTCCGCAAGGCTTACGGCGACCATGTGGTCTTCTCCGGTGTCAGCCTCACTATCAAGCGTGGCGAGAAAGTGGCTTTCGTGGGTAAGAACGGCGAAGGCAAGTCGACCCTCGTCAAGTGTATCATGGGCGAAATACACTTCGACGGAACCCTGAAGGTGGGCCACAATGTCCAGATAGGCTATTTCGCCCAGAACCAGGCCCAGCTGCTGGACGAGAACCTCAGTATCTACGACACCATAGACCGCGTGGCCACGGGCGACATGCGCCTCAGGATCAATGACCTGCTCGGTGCCTTCATGTTTGGCGGCGAAGTGTCTGAGAAGAAAGTGCGGGTACTGAGCGGAGGCGAGCGGAGCCGCCTGGCCATGATACGGCTGTTGCTGGAACCGGTCAACCTGCTCATACTGGATGAGCCTACCAATCACCTGGACATGCCCTCGAAAGACGTGCTCAAGGAGGCCATCCGCGCCTTTGACGGCACGGCCATCATAGTAAGTCATGACCGCGAATTTCTCGACGGGCTGGTCACCAAGGTCTATGAGTTCGGCCAGGGCCATGTGCGCGAGCATCTTGGCGGCATCTACGACTATCTGCGCGCCCACAACGCCGAGACCATCCACGAGGCGCTCAACGGCCAGGGACCGTCGGGGACAGCCCCCGCACCGTCGCCCCAGCCGTCGCCAGAGCAGCCTGCACCCTCCAAGCAGTCGTATGTCGAGCACAAGGAACAGCAGAAACGGCTGCGCAAGGCCCAGCGGGCCGTAGAGGACTGCGAGCGCGACATAGCCAAGATGGAGGCCCGGCTCAAGGAACTGGACACGCTGCTCATGCAGCCCCAGAACGCGTCGGACATGACCCTGGTAACCGAGTACACCACCACCCGTCAGGCCCTGGACCGTGCCAGCGAGCAGTGGATGGTGCTGTCCGAGCAGCTGGAGGCTCTGCAGCAGGCATAGGCCGTTAACAGATTACACATTATTATAGATATAGTGACAATGAAAATGAAACAATTCATTCCGATGGTTCTCATGGTGTCGGCACCCCTTGTGGGCATGGGACAGAATAAGTCGGGACTCGTCATGTCCAACTTGGACACGGCCGTCAAACCTGCTGACGATTTCTACCGCTTCGCCACGGGCGGCTGGCAGAAGAATAATCCGCTTCCGGCTGCTTACAGCCGTTTCGGCAGCTTCGACCAGCTGCAGGAAAATAACAACAAGCGTATCAACAGCATCCTGGGCGACCTGCAGAAGAAGCACTACAAGAACGGTACCATCGAGCAGAAGCTGTCTGACTTCTACCGTATGGCCCTGGATGTAGACCGCCGTAACCGCGAGGGCATCGCCCCTGTCAAACCGGTACTCGACGATATAGAGGGCGCCCACACCGTGGCTGCCCTGCGCCAGTTGCAGCTTAAATATGCCGACCGGGGCTATGGTGTACAGTTCGGCTCTTACTTCAGTGCTGACGACAAGAACGTGAGCATGAATATCTTCTCTGTCTCGCAGGGCGGCATGACCCTGGGCCAGAAAGACTATTATATCAACAACGACTCGGCTACGGTAGCTATCCGCCAGGCTTACCGCAAGCACATCGCCCGCATGTTTGGCCTCTACGGCTTCAGCCAGGCCGATGCCCAGCGCAAGGCCGACGCCGTATTCCGACAGGAAACGCTGATAGCGCTCATCTCCAAGAGTGCTACCGAGCTGCGCGACCCGCAGGCCAACTATAACAAGATGACCCTGGCCGAGTTCGAGGCGGCTTATCCCGACATACCGTTGGCCCAGCTGGCCCAGGCCGAGGGCATTAAGCGCGAGTATATAGACACGCTCATCGTGGGGCAGCCCTCCTTTATGGCCGGACTGGACAAACTGATGGCGCTGCAGACTGCCGACGAGTTGCAGGCGCTCATGGAGTGGAACGTCATACAGAGCTCGACCGGTTATCTTACCGATGCCATCCGCGAGGCCAACTTTGACTTCTTCGGCAAGACCATGAGCGGCCGCAAGGAAGACTTCCCGCTCTGGAAGCGTGCCACCAACCAGGTAGAGGCCCAGATGGGCGAAGCCTTGGGCCGTATCTATGCCCGGCGTTACTTCCCCGAGTCGTCTAAGAAGATTATGGAGCAGTTGGTCAAGAACCTCCAGGTGTCTTTAGGACAGCGTATCGATGCCCAGTCGTGGATGAGCGAGGAGACCAAGGCCAACGCCCACCGCAAGTTGGACAAGTTCTATGTCAAGATAGGCTATCCCAACAAGTGGACCGACTACAGCCAGCTCATCATCGACCCCTCTAAGAGTTTCTACGACAATGTGATGGCTTGCCGTAAGTTTGCCCACGACAAGCATATTGCCGACAAGGCCGGCAAGCCCGTTGACCGCGACGAGTGGTTTATGACCCCCCAGACCGTCAATGCTTACTACAATCCTACTACCAATGAGATATGCTTCCCCGCAGGCATCCTGCAGTATCCCTTCTTCGACCCCAAGGCCGATGAGGCGTTCAACTACGGAGCTATCGGCGTGGTTATCGGTCACGAGATGACCCACGGATTTGACGATCAGGGTCGCCAGTACGATGCCGACGGCAACCTGAAGGACTGGTGGACTGCCCAGGACGCTGCAGGTTTCAAGAAGCGTGCCGATATGTATGCCGACTTCTTCAGCAACATCAAGGTGCTGCCCGACCTCCATGCCAACGGCCGCTTTACACTGGGCGAGAACCTGGCTGACCATGGTGGCTTGCAGGTAGCGTTCAACGCTTACCGTAATGCTACCGCCCACAAGCCCCTCAAGGTCAAGGACGGCTTTACCGCCGACCAGCGCTTCTTTATCGCTTATGCCGGCGTGTGGGGCCAGAACATTACCGACCAGGAGATACGCAACCGCGTAAAGCGCGACCCTCATGCGCTCGGCGAGTGGCGTGTTAACGGAGCCCTGCCTCACATCGATGCCTGGTACGAGGCTTTCGGCGTCAAGGAGGGCGACAAGCTCTTCATTCCCAAGGCTAACCGTCTGGACCTCTGGTAACACCTTCATTAGGGAAAACATAGATAGTATTAGGGCTGCCAAAAAATATTTGGCAGCCCTTTGCTTTATCAACTTATTTTGCTATTTTTGCAGCGACAAATGGTGTCGCGCCGTTTGTACACATTATTTAAATAGATTATTATGCCGTTGATACTGCCCTCCGGGTTTCCCGCCATATCCACCCTTGCCGCCGAAAACATCCCCCTCGCCCTTACTGACGGTAAGGAGGCCACGGGCCACGGTACTCCGATACGTATAGCGGTGCTAAACCTGATGCCGCAGAAGATAGAGACCGAGACCGATATTGTACGTATGCTCTCGTACTCGGCGCTGACCATCGACCTGAAGTGGATGAAGCTGCGCAGCCATGTAGCTACCCACGTGCCACCCGGGCACATGGACAGGTACTACGAGTTTGCCGACATCCTGATGACCCAGCCGCTGGATGGACTCATCGTGACGGGTGCCCCGGTAGAGACCATGGCCTACGAGGCGGTAGACTACTGGACGGAGCTGACCGGAATACTCGACTGGGCCCGTACGCATGTGCGCAGCACCTTATACCTATGCTGGGGAGCCATGGCTGCCCTCTACCATTACTACGCCATACCCAAACATCTTCTTCCCACCAAGCGCTTCGGCGTGTTTGACACCTTGCCGAGCAGCGGAGGACTGCCCATCTTCCGCGGGATGGACGATGTGTTCCGCATGCCCAACAGCAGGCATACCGAGATAAGCTCGGCCGATGTAGAGGCCACCCCGGGCATCGACGTGATAGCCCACTCGCCCGAGGCGGGGGTGTCTATCGTAGCTTCCAGCCATGGCCATGAGTTCTATGTACTCGGCCACTTGGAATATCCAGTCTGGACGCTGGGCAATGAGTATCACCGCGACTTGGGTAAGCGCGACGACGTAGACATTCCACAGCACTATTATCCCTACGATAATCCGGCCTGCCAGCCGCAGGCCACCTGGCGCTCGGCGGCTACCTTATTCTATAACAACTGGGTACAGTATTACGTGGCGCCGGCCGCATCCGTAAGCAAGTGATGACAAGTATGAGAAAACTCGAACTGTTGGCTCCAGCCAAGAACTTAGAATGTGGTATCGCAGCCATCGACTGCGGGGCCGATGCCGTATATATCGGGGCGGCGCGCTTCGGGGCCCGTGCGGCTGCCGGCAACTCGGTAGAGGACATTGCCGCCCTGTGTCGCTATGCCCATGTCTTTGGTGCCAAGGTGTACGTGACGCTTAACACCATTATCTACGACAGCGAGCTGGCCGACACCTTGACGCTGGCCGAAAGCCTGCGCCAGGCCGGGGCTGACGCCATACTCGTACAGGACATGGGGCTTGTGGGGCGAGTGGCCTTGCCGCTACACGCATCAACCCAGTGCGATACGCGGACGGCCGACAAGGCGCTGTGGCTACGCTCGTTGGGGTTCAGCAGGGTAGTATTGGCCCGCGAGTTGGCGGCCGACGAGATACAGGCCATACACCAGGCCACCCCCGACCTTGAGCTCGAGGTGTTTGTCCACGGGGCGCTCTGTGTGAGCTATTCCGGCGTATGCTATGCGTCGCAGTACTGCTTTGGCCGTAGTGCCAACCGGGGCGAGTGTGCTCAGTTCTGTCGCCTCAAGTTCGACCTCATTGATGCCGACGGACGCGAGATAGAGCATCAGCGTCATCTGCTCTCGCTCAGAGACCTCTGTCAGATAGATGCTCTTGAGCAGTTGGCTGATGCTGGTGCCTGCTCTTTTAAAATCGAAGGCCGCCTGAAGGATGCTGACTATGTCAAGAACGTAGTGGCTGCCTACTCGCGCCGCCTGGACCGGCTGGTGGCCAGCCGCCCTCACGACTACTGCCGGGCTTCGCGTGGTCGGGTGGAGTATCGCTTCGAGCCCAATCTTCATAAGACTTTCAACCGTGGCTATACCCACTACTTCCTAAATGGGCGCCAGCCTGACATTGCCAGCTTCGACACACCCAAGGCCATGGGCGAGTATGTGGGCCGGGTCAAGGAGCTGCGCGGCAACTCATTCAGCGTGGCCGGTGTAGCAGACTTTGCCAATGGCGATGGCCTCTGCTTCATCAATGCCGACCATGAGCTGGAGGGCTTTCGGGTGAACCGTGCCGAGGGCAACCGCCTCTTTCCCCAGAAGATGCCGCCGATGCTCCGTCCGGGCATGGCCCTGTACCGCAACAATGATGTGGCCTTTGGTAAGGTGCTGGCCGGCAGGGCAGCCGAGCGCAAGGTACCGATAGACATGATCCTCTCGCTGTCGCCCACGGGTTTTGTCTTGCAGGCGCAGCAGGCTCGGGCCGAGGTGGCGTTCGACCACCAGGAGGCCCGCACCAGTCAGCACGACAATATCGTGCGCCAGCTGTCCAAGTTGGGCAACACCCCCTACACCTTAGGTCGCCTTACCATAGCCGATGGGGCCGACGGGCTGTTTATCCCATCCAGTCTGCTGTCCGACTTGCGCCGTATGCTCGTCGAACAGTTGCAGCAGACTACTTCCGATGTCTCCTGCGAGTCTCCGGCTGTCAGCCCTCGGCCAGATGGAGCCCTCTTGTCGCGTGGCTGGCAGCGCGAGTACCTACAGTACCCTTATCTGTACAATATAGCTAACCAGTCGGCGCGCGCTTTCTATCAGCAGCGCGGGCTCTCGCCCTTGGCCCCGGCTTACGAGCTCTCGCCCACGTCGCGCCCGCTCATTATGCAGTGCCGCCACTGTCTGCGCTACGCCTTGGGCTACTGTGTACGCCGGGGAGGTCGCAAACCCCAGTGGCGCGAGCCTCTTTACCTGCGCCTGGGTGACGGCCGGCGCTTTGAGTTGAAGTTCCAGTGTGACGAATGTCAAATGAATATTTATGCCGAAGAATAGATTGTCCTGGGCGCGGATAGCCTTAGCCGCCCTGCTGGTGCTGCTGGTAAGTTCGTGTTACCACCGGCCTCACCGCTACTCCAGCCTGCTGTTGCAGCGCAGTACGCCACAGACTGATACGCTGTCGTTCTACGCCCTGCATCACTATACCGTCAACTACAACTTCTTAGTAAAGGCCGACTCGCTGCCGCTCATGGTCCAGCAGCCCGAGGAGATGCTGGGCAGCTTGCCTACCGATACCTTTACGGTACACAAGGGCGACCGCTTAGTGGTGGCCGACTTCCGCATGCTGTCCCAGGACCCCACCGACTCCGTCTGGGTACAGGTGGCTACGGCTGCGCGCCGCTTCGGATGGATTCATGAGAGTGTGCTGTTGCCCTCGGTGGTTCCCGACGACCCCATCTCCGAGTTTATCTCCGTCTTCTCGGACACCCACCTGCTCATATTCCTTATCGTTATCTGCATTATCTCTGCCGCTTACCTCATCCGTAAGCTGCGGCGTATGGATGCGCCGATAGTACACTTCCGCGACATCCACTCGTTTTACCCCACGCTGCTCACACTGCTCGTGGCCTCGGCGGCCACGCTCTATGCCAGCATACAGACCTTTGCCCCCGATGTGTGGCGTTACTTCTACTACAACCCCACGCTCAACCCACTCTCCGTGCCTCTTATCCTGGCTGTGTTCCTTACCTTGGTGTGGCTGATGCTTATCGTGGGTGTGGCCGTGTTAGACGATGTGCGGGCCCAGTTGCCCGTGGGCGAGGCCCTCGTGTACCTGTCAGGACTGGCTGCCGTGTGTGCTGTCGACTATATCGTGTTCAGCATTACCTCGCTTTACTTTGTGGGCTATCTGCTCCTCGTTCTCTACTTCTGGTACGCCATCCGTCAGTACCTGCGCCATGGCCGCATAGTCTGTGTGTGTGGCCAGTGTGGTGCGCCGCTTCAGCATAAGGGCCGCTGCCCCCACTGCGGTGCCATCAATGACTGAGGGCACTCGGCTTGCCCATAATCCTCATAAATGAGGACTGATGGGGCCGATAATTATGTGTACCTTTGCAGCCGTAACAAACCATGCAGTTTTATAGATAGATGAAGAGCCAAGGAACGGTAGCCTTAGTGGCGCTGATGATAGCGTCGGCCGGACATGTTATAGCAGATAACAGGATAACCCATATAGATAACCCATCGGTCAATGACACCTCGCGGGTGGTAGACATCGACGAGGTGGTTATCGTGTCTCAACCCAAGGAGAGTTTCCGTCTCCGCAAGCAGCCCGTAAGCAGTACTATGTTTTCAGGTGGCGAGCTACAGCACATGGGGCTGCGCGACCTGCGCGATCTGTCGCTCTATGTTCCCTCGTTCTCGATGCCTAATTACGGTTCGCGCTACACCAGCGCGATATACATACGCGGCATAGGCTCGCGCATCAACAGCCCGGCCGTGGGCATCTACGCTGACGGTCTGCCGCTGATGAGCAAGAGTGCTTACAACCATCACAACTACGAGCTGGGCCGCGTCGATGTGCTCCGAGGCCCCCAGGGCACCCTCTATGGCATCAATACCGAGGGCGGACTGGTACGTACCTACAGTCGCGACCCCCTTACCTATCAGGGCACTCATCTGCGTATAGGGGCCAGCAACCACTTCGGGCGTAATGTCGAGGTGGCCCACTATGCCCGCCCTAACGACAAGTTGGCTTGGTCGCTTGCGGGTTTTTATAACGGTCAGAACGGTTATCTTACTAACACCACCACTGGCCAGAGAGCCGACCGGCTCGACGAGGCGGGCGGCAAACTGCACTTAGTGGGCTTGCCCACCGCTACCCTCAAGCTCGACTATATCCTTGACTATCAATATACCCACCAGAACGCTTTCCCCTATGGAGTGTGGAACCCGCAGACCGATGAGACGGCCTCGCCCGCGGCCAACCGCCAGGGTAACTACCGCCGTAATATGCTCCATACGGGCCTGATACTTACCCAGCGGTGGGGTGGTGTCACCTTCAGTTCTACCACCAGCTACCAGTATCTCAAGGACTATATGGCGATGGACAATGACTACTTGCCGGCCGACTTCCTGCAGCTCCAGGAGCGTCAGCACCAGAATACGGTTACCCACGAGATGGTTTTCAAGGGGGGCGTGTCCCTTGGCACCGGGCACGGCGGTCGTTCATGGCACTGGACGGCCGGTTCGTTTACCTCGTATCAGTGGAACAAGACCGAGGCACCGGTAACCTTTTATGCTGATATGAACAGCCTGGTGGCCGGACAGATACAGACAGCCATGTACCAGGCCATGGTACAGTCCATGGCAGCCCGCTTCATGGCATCGGGTATGGGCGAGGCTCAGGCCCGTGCCCGTGCCGAACAGCTTATAGCCAGCCGTGGTGGAGTGAGCATGACGGCCCAGTTGGGCACCATCCCCGGCCAGTTCCACCTGCCCACGTTCAATCAGGGCATCTTCCATGAGTCGGCCATAGACCTTACCCCTCGGCTCACGGCCACCCTCGGCCTGCGCTACGACTACTCGTGGGTCAAGCTGGGCTACGACACCCAGGCCCAGATGACCTGCGACGCCCTGGTCATGGGCACGGCAGCCACCACCATGCTCACCTCGCACCTGGCTCACTCGTGCCACAATGGCTACAGCCAGTTGCTGCCCAAGGCAGGGCTGAGTTACCGGCTGGGCAGCCACGGCTCCAATGTCTATGCGGTGCTCAGCAAGGGCTATAGGGCTGGCGGCTTCAATTTTCAGATGTTCTCCGACATACTTCAGACCGAACTGCGCAACAACTCCAGTCAGCGCGGCGACTACGACATACCCCACACCGACGATGACTATCAGCGCATAGCGCAGACCATATCGTACGCTCCCGAGACCACATGGAACTACGAGGTGGGTGCCCACCTCAATCTGCTGGGCAACAGCCTGCAGATGGACATAGCGGGCTATCTTATGCAGATACACAACCAGCAGTTGTCTGTCATGGCCGGCAACTACGGTTTTGGCCGTATGATGGTCAATGCTGGCCGTAGCCGCAGTCTGGGTGCTGAGCTCTCGCTGCGCGGGAGCCACCTGGACAACCATCTTACCTGGTCCCTCAGCTACGGATATACCCATGCCGAGTTTCGCGACTATGCCGATGAGGTTAGCGATGGCGGTGCCACCCGTGCTGTGAGCTATCGTCACCGTAGGGTGCCGTACATACCGCTGCATACACTGGCTGCCAATGCCGACTACCGTATCGCCCTGCGTGTGGGCAGTCTCCAGGCCTTGGTGTTAGGGGCCAACCTTATGGCCCAGGGCCGTACTTACTGGGACGAGACCAATGTGTACAGCCAGAAAGCCTATGCCCAGTTGGGCGCCCATGCCGATGTGTGCTGGCCCAAGGCCACCGTGAGCCTGTGGAGCCGCAATATGACGGCTACCCGCTACAACAGTTTCGCGGTAGAGAGCGCCGCCAGCGGCCAGTCGCTCGTCTTTGCCCAGCAGGGCAGCCCGTTCCAGGTAGGGGTCGACGTGCGGCTCGACTTCTGACCCTCAGTCCCGGTACGGGGCTTGGCCCCGCCGTTTTTCCGCGTTATAGATAATGAATGTAGTAGACCGCCAGATATTCCGATTGGCCATCCCGGCCATAGTGACCAATATCACCGTGCCCCTGCTGGGGCTGGCCGACCTTACCATCGTGGGCCACATGGGCAGCACAGCCTATATAGGGGCCGTGGCGGTAGGGTCTATGGTGTTCAATGTCATCTACTGGGTATTCGGCTTTCTGCGCATGGGCACCAGCGGGCTCACCTCGCAAGCCTTAGGCGCCGGTGCCCCGCAGACCATCGTCAGCCTGCTGCGCCAGTCGCTCACGGCCGCCATGGCCATAGCCCTGGTCATGCTGATAGGGCAGCGCGGCCTGCTGGCCCTGGCCATGCTGGCCATGAAGCCCCAGGCCGATGTGGCCCAGGCGGTAGATGCCTACTTCTCTATCTGTATCTGGGGAGCCCCGGCCATGATGGGCCTGTACGGCCTTACCGGCTGGTTTATAGGCATGCAGAATACGCGCATACCCATGTACGTGTCTATCGTGCAGAATGTGGTGAACCTGGTGGCGTCGGTCAGCCTGGTTTACGGTGCCGGCATGCACATCGAGGGCGTGGCCCTGGGCACGCTGATAGCCCAGTGGGCGGGTTTCCTTATGGCTCTTTACTGTCTGTGGCGTAGTCACCTGCTGCCTGCCGTGCCCCGTGGCTCGCACGGCTGTGCCGACTGTGGCTCGCGTGGCTTCTTCCATTTCTTTGCCGTTAACCGCGACATCTTTCTGCGTACCCTGTTCCTGGTTTCGGTCAACCTGTTTTTTACCTCGGCAGGCTCGCGCCAGGGTGCCCTTACCCTCTCGGCTAACACCCTGCTGCTTACCCTCTTTACCATTACCTCATTTGCTATGGACGGACTGGCCTATGCGGCCGAGGCGCTGGGTGGCCGCTGCTGCGGAGCCCACGACAGGGCCGGCTTCAGCCTGTTGGTGCGCCGGCTCTTCCTCTGGGGCGGTCTGTCGGCAGTGCTGTTCACGCTGGTGTATATCCTGGGCGGAGGCACCCTGCTCAGGCTGCTCACCTCTGACGCCCCGGTCGTGGCCGAGGCCCTTCGCTATCTGCCCTGGGCGGCTGTCATCCCCCTGGCCGGCGTGTCGGCCTTTCTGCTCGACGGCCTGTTTATCGGGCTTACCGCCACCCGCGCCATGCTGTGGTCTTCGGTGCTGTCAGCCCTGCTGTTCTATGCCGTCTACCTGGTCTTTACACCCCTCATGGCCAACCATGCCCTGTGGCTGGCCCTGATAGTCTATCTGGCCATGCGTGGGCTTGTCCAGGCCGTCATGCTCCGTCGCTCCTCACCCATCTGGAATAGGTTTGAGTAGTGCCCCCAGGTTCCTAACGGCTGCGCTTCCAGCGTGCGTGGCTCATATGGGCATGGCCGTGGCCGTCATAGTCGCGCTCAGCGTAGGTCATGGTGGCTGGGGCTGGGGCTGTCATGGGTAATGGCATAGCCCCTGTCGCTGCTATGTCTATGGTAAAAATAGTGAAAAAACTTTACACGCGACTGTATATTTATGCAAAACGTGCGGCCGTAATGCATAAATATACAGCCGTAACAGTTGTTTTTGGGGACGTGATTTTCGGAATTTCCGGACAAACCAGGACGATTTTCGAGGCCTCAGGGGGCCTTTCGGAGCATCGTGAGGGGTAAAAAAGTAACGACTTTTTACAAAATAGGGATAATCAACGCCTTCTCAGCCGCTATTTCCGGCTCTTTCGAGGATGGTTTTTAGAGTCGCCGCGATGGTCATTTTTTCGCTCGCGATGGTCATTACGATTCTAATGACCATCGCGGGCACAAAAAAGACGGTTTCCGGGTGGCCAGAAAATTGCTGTTTTTGCCACCGCTGCCTCTATGCCGAGCGTACAGGCTAACTACAGAGGGCCGAAAAACGCTCGCCCATCACCGAAACGTCAGAAATGTATATTTATGCAATATCAGAAAAATCTTTACGATACGAGCCGGAGACTTCTGTCTGTACCCCTCCGTCGCGCGAAACGCGCCTGTACCCACCGAGCATCTGCCGACTCCGAAAAAAAGAGCACATGGCGAACGATAATGTACAAAAAAAGCAAGGCATTGATGTCAAGCCTTGCTTTATTACTCGGGTGCGAGCGCTTGCCAGAGCGCATCTGATGGGGTAGGGGCCTTGATGGTTATCTGCTCTTTGGTCACCGGATGTACAAAGTCTATCTGCTTGGCCATAAGGGATATGCCACCATCTGGGTTAGAACGCGGCGCACCGTACTTCAGGTCTCCCCTGATGGGACAGCCCATGTGTGCCAGCTGGCAGCGTATCTGGTGGTGCCGGCCCGTCATCAGGTGTATCTCCAGGAGCGTGTACCGGTCAGTCTTGCCGATGATACGGTAGCTCAGTAGCGCCCGCTTGGCCCCCGGTACCTCATGGTCGTGCGCATAGCTCTTGTTCTGCTTCTCGTTGCGTACTATCCAGTTCTCTAAGGTAGCCTCGGGCTGTGCCGGCGTGTTCTTGACGATGGCCCAGTAGGTCTTGTGTATGTCGCCGGTACGGAACATGTCGTTCAGGCGGGTCAGCGCCTTTGACGTGCGGGCAAAGAGCACCAGGCCGCTTACCGGGCGATCCAGGCGGTGTACCACGCCGAGGAAAACGTTCCCCGGCTTGTGATACTTCACCTTGATATAGTCCTTCACCGTCTCCGCGAGCGGTTTGTCGCCGGTCTTGTCGCCCTGCACGATTTCTCCGCTACGCTTGTTGACGATGATGATGTGGTTGTCTTCGTAGACTACTTCCATTACATGTTCATTCCGCCGTCTACCTGGATTACCTGGCCGCTTACATACGATGACAGGTCAGATGCCAGATACAGGGCCGTATTGGCTATGTCGTCGGTAGTGCCGCCGCGACGCAGAGGAATCTTGTTGGTCCACTCCTTGCGGATGTCGTCGGGCAGCGCCTGGGTCATGGCAGTATCTATGAAGCCCGGGGCGATGGCGTTGGCGCGGATGCCCTTGGGGCCCATCTCCTGGGCGATGCTCTTGGCCAGGGCTATCAGTCCGGCCTTAGAGGCAGCGTAATTGGCCTGGCCGGCATTGCCATGTACGCCCACTACAGAGGCCATGTTGATGATAGAGCCCTTGCGCTGGCGCATCATCACGGGTACACAGGCGTGGATAAAGTTGAAGGCGCTCTTCAGGTTGACGGCTATCACGGCGTCCCACTGCTGCTCGGTCATGCGGAGCATCAGTCCGTCCTTGGTAATGCCGGCATTGTTGACCAGAATGTCTACCGACCCAAACTCTTCCTTAACCTTGGCCACTACATCGGCTGTCTGTGCAAAGTCGGCAGCGTTGCTGGCATATCCTTTGGCCTTTACGCCCAGGGCAGCGATTTCGCGCTCTGTGGCCAGGCCGCCATGCTCTTCATCAATAAAGAGGTCTGTAAAAGCAATGTTTGCCCCCTCGGCGGCAAACTTCAGCGCGATAGCTTTTCCGATACCGCGTGCAGCACCAGTGATAAGTGCTGTTCTACCTGTTAATAATCCCATTTTTCTTAATTATTAATTGTTTATGTATAGTATGGTCTTCTCTCTGTAGTAGGCATGGCCTACATGTGGTTCTTGCCCAGGGCGCCATATACCACCTTGGCCACCAGCGGCTTGCTCGACTCTATATTGAGCCCATGGCCCAGCCGGCCGTAGATAAAGGGCACTTCCAGGCCCTTGATACAGTAGTGGGTAATGTCGGCCACCAGCTCTACGTTGTCAATGTCGAACTCGCCGTCGGCCTTGCCGTCCGAATACACCTTGCGGAACAGCTCTATCTCGTACTCGTCGAAGTTCTTACGGACTTTCTCGACCATCCAGATGTTACGGAAGAACTCGGCACGCAAGTTGCCATTGCGCACTACCGTCTCGCGGATCATGCTCAGATGGGTGTAGATAAGTTCGATGATTTTTTCCTGCGGTGGTATTTTCATGGCGGCCACTTCGTCCAGCTTGTCTGACAGCCGCTCCAGCTCAGACTCAATGACGGCCGAGTAAACGTCCTCCTTGCGGTTGAAGTAGGTGTAGAGGGTGCGGCGGCCCTTACCCGAGGCCACTGCAATATCATTCATAGTAGTGTTGGCGATGCCCTTCTTGGCAAATAGTTGCCTTGCTACATCTACCAACATCTGTCTGGTTTTGGATATAGACATAATCGCTTAAACTCTTGTATGCTCTTTGCACACGTATGTAATTATGTGCAAAGGTAAGGCTAATCAATTTAACAGCCAAAGAAAATGCTGGAAAAATGATGCACCCTCTCGTAAATATGATGCTGACGGCCCGCTGCCAGGGAAGCATCGCCCCAGAGGTGTTGGTTCCGTCTTACACCTTATTAATATATACGTGTGCATGCGCGGTGGGCAGTGCGCTGCGTGGGGTGGCCTGTCCGTAGGCCGCCATCGCCCCAGTGTCTACAAAAGGATGTAAAGTCAGCTCAAAAATGTATATATATGCACTAAACTTTAATTATGTGCAGAGAAATGGGGGCGATTGGTAACATTTTGATTATAAATGGCATTATATCGTAATTTTTTGCTAACTTTGTAATGCTCTTTTTAGAGATAACGGCACACCATTATGCTATAGGTGTCAGTAACAGCCAGCGGCAAGGCCGGCGCAAAAACAGCTCGGAGGCCATGGCCGCTGCTGTATAGGTTCTGGATAAACTAATAATAAAGCATCATGATACAAGACTTGCAGATGATAGAAACGTTTTATGCCCAGTTTGCATCTACGGTGACCACCGTGCGTACTCAGCTGGCCACTCCCCTTACTTACGCAGAGAAGATACTCTACGCCCACCTGTACGACCGTACGGCGCTGACACGCTATACGCGTGGGGAAGACTACGCTGACTATCGGCCCGACCGCGTGGCCATGCAGGATGCCACGGCGCAGATGGCGCTGTTGCAGTTTATGAATGCAGGAAAAGGCCATGTGGCCGTGCCGGCCACCGTACACTGCGACCACCTTATCAGGGCCGACTATGGAGCCGCTCCCGACCTGGCCCAGGCCCGTCGGGAAAACAGCGAGGTGTACGCCTTCCTGGAGTCGGCCTCGCGCCGTTACGGCATAGGCTTCTGGCGCCCCGGGGCAGGTATCATCCACCAGGTAGTGTTAGAGAACTACGCATTTCCAGGCGGTATGATGGTGGGCACGGATAGCCACACACCTAACGCAGGCGGCTTAGGCATGATGGCCATCGGCGTGGGCGGTGCCGATGCCGTAGACGTGCTTACCGGACAGCCCTGGGAACTCAAGGTGCCCCGCCTGATAGGCGTACATCTTACAGGCCGGCTCAGCGGATGGGCTGCGCCTAAGGACGTGATACTGCGCCTGCTGGGCCTGCTTACCACCAAGGGCGGAACCAATGCCGTCTTGGAGTACTTTGGCCCAGGTGTAGCCACCCTGTCGGCCACAGGACGTGCCACCATCTGTAATATGGGTGCCGAGTTGGGCGCCACCTGCAGCCTGTTCCCCGCCGACGGGCAGACCGAGGAATATCTGCGCCAGACAGGGCGTGGGGAGATAGCCGCCATGGTGGCCCAGAACCGTGCCGACCTATGTGCCGATGCCGAGGTGTACGCCGCGCCCGCCCAGTACTTTGACCAAGTCATAGAGCTGAACCTCTCGGAGATAGAGCCCTCGCTCAACGGCCCGTTTACCCCCGACCTGGCCACCCCGCTTAGCCTGATGACCGCCGAAAAGGCCCAGGCCAACGGCTGGCCCGTCAAGGTCGAGGTGGCCCTGGTGGGCTCGTGTACCAACTCGAGCTATGAGGACCTGAGCAGGGCTGCCTCGATAGCCCGGCAGGCTGCCCAGCTGGACATGGAGCCCCAGGCGCAGCTCATCGTATGTCCGGGCAGCGAGCAGATATGCCGGACGGCAGAGCGAGACGGGTTGCTCGACGACCTGCGCCGCATAGGTGCCGTCATTATGACCAATGCCTGTGGGCCCTGTATCGGGCAGTGGCACAGGCATACCGATGACAATGAGCGAACCAACGCCATCGTTACCTCGTTTAACCGCAACTTCAGGCGGAGGGCCGATGGCAATCCCAATACCTACGCCTTTATCGGATCGCCCGACATAACCATGGCCATGGCTATCAGCGGCCGGCTCGACTTCAACCCATCTACCGACACGCTGGTTAACCGTAAGGGCGAGACCGTCAGGCTGGCCGAGCCTACGGGCGATGTGTTCCCCAAGGACGGCTTTGCCCCGGCCCCAGACGGCCTGATACCCCCATCGGACAGCGCGGCCGATGTCCGGGTCGTCATACCCGACGGGTCCGAACGCTTGCAGCGGCTGGAGCCTTTCGAGCCCTGTACCGACACCCTGCTTGCCGACATGCCGCTGCTCATCAAGGTGAGTGGCAAGTGTACCACAGACCACATAAGCCAGGCTGGCCGCTGGTTGCGCTTCCGCGGACATTTGGCAAATATCTCCGGTAACATGCTCATAGGCGCGGTCAACGCCTTTAACGGACAGGCCAACGCCGTGCTGGACCAGCTTACGGGCGCCTATGTGCCTGTGCCGCAGGCAGCCAGCGACTACAAGCAGCACGGACTCTACTCGGTGGTAGTGGCCGAGGACAACTATGGCGAAGGCTCCAGCCGTGAGCATGCCGCCATGGAGCCACGCTTCCTGCATGTGCGCATGATACTGGCCAAGAGTTTTGCCCGTATCCACGAGACCAACCTGAAGAAGCAGGGCATGCTGGCGCTTACCTTTGCCGATAAGGACGATTATAATAAGGTACGCGAGCACGACAGGATAAGCATATCGCTTGCTGACTTTGTCCCCGGCCGGCCGCTTACCGTCACCCTGACCCACGATGACGGCACTACCGACGTCCTGCAGGCTCTCCATACGTACAATGAGATACAGATTAAGTGGTTCTGGGCAGGGTCGGCGCTCAACTACTTAGGTAACAAGCACAATAACTGATAGATAAACTACCCATTATGGCTAAGATAACTAAGCAAGACGGTGTGCTGACCGTGCCCGACACGGTTACCATACCCTACATAGAGGGCGATGGCGTGGGAGCCGAGATTTCCCCCGTCATGCGCCGCGTAATAGACCAGGCCGTGGCTCGTGCCTACCAGGGTACGCGCTGCATAGAGTGGCTGGAAGTGCTGGCCGGCGGAAAGGCTCACGACCAGACCGGCGAGTGGCTGCCCCAGGCCACGCTCGACGCCTTTAACACCTACCTGGTGGGCATCAAGGGCCCCCTGATGACTCCCGTGGGGGGCGGCATGCGTAGTCTGAATGTGGCCTTGCGCCAACAGCTCGACCTCTATGTGTGCCAGCGCCCGGTACGTTGGTTCAGTGGGGTAGACTCGCCGGTAAAACATCCGGAGAAGGTAGATATGTGTGTGTTCCGCGAGAACACCGAGGACATCTATGCCGGCATAGAATGGGAGGCCGGTACCGACGGTGCCCGCCAGGTGTACCGCTTCCTGCACGATGAGATGGGCGTAGACCGTGTGAGGTTTCCCGAGACATCGGCCTTTGGCATCAAGCCCGTCTCGCGCCAAGGCTCCGAGCGCCTTGTACGTAGCGCCATCGACTACGCATTGGCCCACGGGCTCAAGCGCGTCACCCTGGTACACAAGGGCAATATTATGAAGTTTACCGAGGGCGGTTTTCGCAAGTGGGGCTATGAGTTGGCCCAGCGCGAGTATGCCGATGCCCTGGCTGACGGCCGCCTGGTGATAGACGACTGTATATGCGATGCTTTCTTGCAGAACGCGCTGCTCAAACCACAGAACTACAGCGTGATAGCCACTATGAACCTTAACGGCGACTACATCTCGGACATGCTGGCAGCACAGGTGGGTGGCATAGGCATATCGCCGGGAGCCAACATCAACTACCAGACGGGTCACGCCATATTCGAGGCTACCCATGGCATAGCCCCCGATATAGCCGGAACCAATGTGGTAAATCCCTGTTCTATCATCCTGTCGGCCGTAATGATGCTCGACTATATGGGGTGGAGCGAGGCTGGTGTCCTGGTAACCCAGGCTATGGAGACGCTCTTCGGCCGCGGTGAGGCCACGGCCGACCTGGCCCGCTTTATGCCTCAGGGACAGGCGTTGGGTACCGCCGAGTTTGGGCAGCGACTGATGGACGAGATAGGCAACTGAGTAACAACCATACAGCAAACCGTAACAAGATGAAAAAGGAATATCTGATATACAAACTGAGTGACGAGGTAAAGAACGCCTGCAAGATACCTCTCGAATCGTTTCAGACCTACGGCGTGAAGCGTGGCCTGCGTAACGAGAACGGGTCGGGTGTACTGGTGGGACTGACCAATATAGGTAACGTGGTGGGCTACGAGCGTGGCGCCGACGGTGTGCTTACGCCTACTGACGGTAAACTCTTCTACCGCGGCTACGAGCTGAATGACCTGGTGGAGCCCCTGTTGCAGGAGCGCCGGTTCGGGTTCGAGGAGATAGCCTATCTGCTGCTCTCGGGCAAGTTGCCCGACAAGGAGGAGTTGTCGGCCTTTCAGAGCCTGCTCAATGAGAACATGCCGCTGGACCACCGTACCATCGTACACATCATAGACCTGGAGGGAACGGATATCATGAACATCCTGGCGCGGTGCGTGCTGGAGATGTACACCTTTGACAGCAATCCGGACGACATCTCGCGCGACAACCTGATGCGCCAGTCTATCGAGTTAATAGCCAAGTTTCCCACCATCATAGCCTATGCCTACAACATATACCGTCACTCGGTACAGGGGCGTAGCCTGCACATCCGTCATCCTAACGAGAACCTCTCTATCGCTGAGAATTTCCTCTATATGCTCAAGCATGACAACTATACTGAGCTCGACGCGCGTATGCTCGACCTGCTGCTCATCATCCAGGCAGAGCATGGTGGAGGTAACAACTCGACCTTTACCGTGCGTGTAACCAGCTCTACCCGTACAGACACCTACTCGTCGATAGCGGCGGGTATCGGCTCGCTCAAGGGGCCTCTGCATGGCGGGGCCAACATCAAGGTTATTAACATGTTCCACCACCTGAAGCAGCAGATTAAGGACTGGGCCGATACCGAGGAGATAGATACTTATCTTACCCGTATGCTCAATAAGGAGGCTTACGACCAGACCGGACTTATCTATGGGCTGGGCCATGCTGTCTACACCCTGAGCGACCCACGGGCCGTACAGCTGAAGAAACTGGCAGGCGAGCTGGCTAAGGAGAAAGGACGCGAGGAGGAGTACCAGTTCCTGCGGCGTATAGAGCAGGAAGGGATAAAACTCATATCGGCACGGCGCAAGTCCAAGAAGCCGGTGTGTGCCAACCTGGACTTTTACAGTGGCTTTATCTATGAGATGATAGGACTGCCCCAGGAAATATTTACCCCCATATTCGCCATGGCGCGTATCGTGGGATGGACGGCCCACCGTATCGAAGAGCTGCACTACGAGGGTCGCCGCATTATTCGTCCGGCCTATATGAACCTGCTGGAGAGCAAGGAATATGTGCCCATCAGCGAGCGCTGACCATAGAACCTGTATAAAGGCCAAGCCCCCGTACCGAGTGGTACGGGGGCTTGGCTTTGGTAGGAAATGGGTCTGGCAGAGACAGTCTGCTACGGTTTCTCGATGACCCGGAACTGGCCATCGCCCACTCCGGGCTGCATCACGATGGGATAGAACTTGACACAGACGGCCTTGTCTACCGCTATGTCCTGGTGTGTGTCTTCTAATAGTCCGTTAGCCTTGTTGATACGGAATACCTGAATCTTGTTATCGTCACGGCAGGCGCAGAGCAGATAGTTGCCGTTGGGCGTAATGGCGAAGTTGCGTGGGTGGAGTCCCGTAGCCTGATAGCCCACGGGACTGAGCATGCCCGTCTGACGGTTGATGCTGAAGATGGCGATGCCATCGTTCTTCAGGCGGTTAGAGGCGTAGAGGTAGCGGCCGTCGGGCGATATGTGGATGTCGGCGCTGCCATGCCCGCCCACCTTGTCGGCGGCAACGGTCTGTACCTTATGGCTCTTGCCATAGCTCCAGCAGAACACATTGATGCTGCCAGACAGCTCGCTGATAACATAGAAAAAACGGCTGTCGGGACTGAACACTATGTGGCGGGGTCCGGCACCGGCTTCTACCGTTCCGGCTACTCCCTGGTATCTGATTTCCTCCATGCCCGTTATCTCGTAGCGCAGGATGCGGTCGGCGCTGAAGTCGGTGGCCAGTACGTAGCCGCCGTCGGGGGTAAAGGTGGCCATGTGTATATGGGCCTGCTGCTGATTGGGCATGAAGGTGCCGCCGGTAGACCCCTTGAACTGCATCTTCATCTCGCCTACGGTGCCATCCAGGTTTACCGGGAACAGGCTCATCGAACCGCCGGTATAGTTGGCCGTAAGCAGAAAGTTGTCATTGGTCTCCACATAACAGGGGTCGGCCCCGTGGGTCTTCTGTGTGTTGAGCAGACGCATGCGGCCCGTGGTGCTGTCAAAGTCGATGGCGTTGACACTTGCCGTCTCATCATTGTTCTCGCTTACGGCATAGATGGTCTTACCGTCGGCTGTAACCGTAACGTAGGAGGGGTTGGCTATGGCTAACGTGTCTATCGGTGCCCACTTGCCGGTGGCCTGGTCAAAGCTGAAGGTGTATATGCCCTTGCTGCTGCCATTGGTGTAGGTGCCTACGATTAACTTTATGTCATTCTGGGCTTGTGCCCCTATGGTCGCGGCCCCTACGGCCATGGCCATAATGATGTGTTTGATTTTCATCTCTCTATTTATTTGTGTTGATAGTCCTGATTGTATGTTCTGTGTTTATTCTTCTATCTCGGATATGGAGCGCGCCATGTTGCCAAGCAGGTTGCTGATGGCTTCGAGCGGTGCATAGGCCAGATAACGCATACACCGGCGCAGGTTGCGGAAAAGGGCACGCGAATTGGTCTTGACAAAGATGGGCTTGTTGTCGCTTACCTGCCACTCCTCGTACTCTCTGTCGCCATGGTGGAGCGAGCGGTTGAGCAGTTGGCTGGCAGCCGGTTCTACGCGGTGGACAAAGGGCAGCTCGTCTTGCTCAAAACCGACCCCGGTCATCAGGATACATCCCTGGAGCTGGGCGATACGCTGCAGGTGCAGCCGGCCAAGCCACTGGTCTAACTTGACAAAGTCGGCGCGGTCGCCCCGGGTGCGCAGGAAGACTCCCAGGCGGAGTAGCTGGCGTATCGATACATCGCTGTTGAGCATGGTGGTGATACACGCGATGATGATGTCTAACAGCTCGAGCGTGTCGACCGATGTGTCTATGGCGTGTAGCTCGTCGCGGCGTATGGTCTCTAACCTATGGTTAAGCAGCCGGTTAGCCAGCGGCGGTCTGGCTGTGGCCTGAGCCGACGGGGTAGGGGACGTGTTTACATTGAACAGTTCGCGCGGTATCTCTATGCCCATATCGTACTGGTGGCTGCGCAGACCCTTGGTTACCGTATCTTCTACATGGCGGTCTATGGCCATGGCCATAAGTCGCCGCCACTTATAGGGCGACATAGGCTCCAGGGCCACAAACTCGTTGAGGCCGCCAGACCGTATCAGACTGAAAAAGTTGCGTTCGATGATATCCATCAGCTGTACTTTTTAGGTAGTCGTAGTAATATGGCTGCTAAGGCTGATACCCCTATGGCCATAGGGTAATACAGGTAAGGTATTATCTGTACCGGGCTGAGGTGGGCAAGTCCAGCGGCCAGCAGCATCTGTACTCCATAAGGGATAAGGCCCTGAACCATGCACGAGAACGTGTCCAGGATGGAGGCGGCCTTGCGGTTGTCTACGCCAAAGCGGTTGCCAATCTCGTGGGCAATGCCTCCCACGGTGAGTATGGCCACCGTGTTGTTAGCCGTACATAGGTTGACCAGGCTTACCAGGGCAGCTATCGACAGTTCGGCTCCCCGCTTGGAGTGTACTCGGCTGGTGAGTCGGCTGATGAGGTACTCTATACCCCCCATCTCATTGATGAGTTCGAGCAAGCCTCCCGCCATCATGGCTATGATGACCAGCTCGCCCATGCCTGTAATGCCCTGACCCATGGCGGTAAACCATCCGTACAGGTCGTAGGTGCCCTCGGCCATGCCTATGATGCCGCACAGCATGATGCCTATGGTGAGAACCGCCATGACATTCATTCCCAGGATGGCTATGATGAGGACGGCTATGTAAGGTATAATCTTGACCAAGTCTATGTCCGGGATGTGGGTAGGGGCCTGTATGCCCTGGCCCAGGATGGCATACACGATGAGCAGCACTATTGCGGCAGGTGCCACGATAAGTGAGTTGACTCTGAACTTGTCACTCATCTTGCAGCCCTGTGTCTGGGTGGCCACTACGGTGGTGTCGGATATAAAAGAGAGGTTGTCGCCAAAGTAGGAGCCGCCTACTATCACGGCTACCATCAGCGCTATGTTGGACCCTGTGTCGTGGGCTATGCCTGCGGCTATAGGTACCAGGGCCACCACCGTTCCCACACTGGTACCGATGGAGATAGAGATGAAGCAGGCTGCCACGAACAGGCCAGGAAGCAGCAGGCTGGGTGGCAGGGTGTGCAGGGCCAGGTCTACCGTGGCGTCTATGCTGCCCATGGCCTTGGCCGAGGCCGCGAAGGCCCCGGCTAATACGTATATCCACAGCATCAGCAGCAGTCGGTTGGAGCCTGCGCCGCGGCTGAAGGTGTCTATGCGCCGCTGGAGGGGCTGGCCGCCCGAGATACAGATGGCATAGATGCTGGCTATCATAAAGGCTACTGTGATGGGCACCTTGTAGAAGTCGCCCGCAATGACCGACAGCACTAAGTAGAATACTATAAATACGATAAGTGGTGACAGGGCAAGTACGCCTTTCTTATTACTAATCATATCGATGGGACTGATAACGGGCAGCTGGCGGTGGCTGTAAGCGGGCCGCTGCCCTATACATTATTTATAAGTACGTTGGTAGAAATCCATGTTCTCGCGGGTGATGAGCTCGATAGGCATGTAGTTGACGGGAGGCACATCCTTCTTGAGAACAATAGCGTTAAAGAGCGCTTCGAGGCAGAGATACCCCTGCATGTAAGCATGCTGGGCAATGAGGAACGAGATGGTTCCCTCGCGCAGGCACATGGCATTCTTGTTGACCATATCGTAACCCATAATCTGTGTGTTGGTGCGGTGGGAGAGGAGAAGGTAGTCACCGATGATGTGAGCCTTGGAGTTGAAGGTAATGCAGTGGTGTACATCAGGGTGGCTGTCGAAGAAACCGTCCAGCAGGTGTGTGTACAGCTTGTCATCGTCGTGGATATCAATAGGCATATCCAGCGTGCAGATATGGATATGGGGATAGCGCTTCTCCATATAGCTGCGGAAGCCTACTTCGCGGTTCTCCTGCTGGCGGCTTATCACCTTGCCGTCCTTGACCAGGCGGGTTATGGCTATCTCTTTCTCGTTATGGGCTATCAGCATCAGTATCTTAGCAGCAAAGTAGCCACTGCAGAACGAGTCCTGGCCGAAGAAAGCCAGCGGACTGAGCTCAGGGATAAACGAGTCGAGCAGTACGAAGGGTATGCCCAGACCGTGCAGACGCTCGGTAAAGGCCCGGGTGGTCTTGATGGCGGCCGGGACGATGATGATACCGTCGGGCTTGGCGTTCAGGCAGTGGCGGCACTGCTGGACAAACGACTCGTTAGAGAACCGGTCGTAATAGATAATGTTGAGGTGCAGATGAAAGTCGCGCCGGGCTTCGCAGGCTTTGACACATCCCTCGGCTATCTCCTCCCAGTAAGCCTCTGACTCGAACTGGGGCATCATAAGGATAAAGGTGTACTGCTTATTGCGGGCCAGCGCGCTGGCATACATGTTGGCGCGGTAGTCCATTTCCCTTAGGGCTTCTTCGACCTTCTCTCTGGCCGTCTGCGAAACGTTGGGCCGGCCGTGCAGCACCCTGTCTACGGTTCCGGCCGAAACACCGGCCCGTGCAGCGATGTCTTTTATTCTTATTTTCTCTGCCATTATCTTATAAATCGCTGCAAAAATAGTAATAATTAATTAATTGTGTGAAAGCACAGTCATAATTTTTAAGCCCGTTGTCATTTTTTCTTGAATTTGTTTCCCCATTATAGAAATAATGATTACTTTTGTTCATAAAAACAAGGCAATTAATCTATTTAAAGCATTAGACAATGGCAAAAATTGTAACAATGGGCGAGATAATGCTAAGGCTCTCTTCTCCTGGACAGAAACGCTTTGTTCAGAGTGAGTACTTCGATGTAGTTTACGGAGGCGGAGAGGCCAACGTAGCGGTAAGCTGTGCCAACTATGGCCACGATGCTTACTTTGTCAGCAAGCTGCCCGCCCATGAGATTGGTCAGTGTGCGCTCAATGCTCTGCGCAGATTTGGTGTACACTGTGACTATGTTGCCCGTGGTGGAAACCGTTTGGGTATTTACTATCTGGAGAGTGGCGCTTCGATGCGTCCGTCAAAGGTAATATATGACAGGGCTGGTAGCTCGATGGCTGAGGCCGACGCCGCAGACTTCGATTTCGATGCTATAATGAGCGATGCCGATTGGTTCCACTGGAGTGGCATCACCCCAGCCATCAGCGACAAGGCTGCCGAACTTACCCGGTTGGCCTGTGAGGCTGCCAAGCGCCATGGGGTAACCGTGAGCTGCGACCTGAACTTCCGTAAGAAGCTCTGGACATCCGAGAAGGCACAGAGCATTATGAAACCGCTGATGAAGTATGTAGATGTGTGTATCGGAAACGAGGAAGACGCCAAACTGTGCCTGGGTTTTGTGCCCGAGGCCAATGTGGAGAAAGGCGAGACCGCTGCCGAGGGTTACTATGGCATCTTCAGGGGAATGATGAAGGAGTTTGGCTTCAAGTATGTTGTAAGCACGCTGCGCGAGAGTCTCTCGGCGTCGCACAATGGCTGGAAAGCACTGAGCTATGATGGCAAGTCATTCTACGAGAGTAAGCATTACGACATCCTGCCTATCATTGACCGTGTGGGCGGTGGCGACTCGTTCTCGGGCGGCCTCATCCACGGGCTTATTACTTATAATGGCGACCAGGCTAAGGCGCTTGAGTTTGCTGTAGCTGCCTCAGCGCTGAAGCATACTATCCCCGGCGACTTTAATATGGTAAGCAAGGAAGAAGTTGAGAACCTGGCCGGTGGCGATGCTTCTGGCCGTGTTCAGAGATAATATCATCAATTATGGCAAGATTTAACAAAGTACAGGTCATACAGGCCATGCGCGCAACGGGTATGGTTCCTGTATTCTTTAATAGCGACATCGAAATCTGCAAGCATGTCATCAGCGCTTGCTATGCCGGCGGTGTACGCGTGTTTGAGTTCACGAACCGTGGCGACTTCGCCCATGAGGTTTTCGGCGAACTGAGTAAGTGGGTGGCCACGGCCTGCCCCGAAATGATACTGGGTGCGGGAACCGTACTGGATGCAGCCACGGCAGCCCTGTACATGCAGCTGGGCGCCAACTTTATCGTGGGCCCCAACTTCAACCCCGAGATAGCCACCGTGTGTAACCGCCGACTCGTGCCGTACAGCCCTGGCTGCGGCTCGGTAAGCGAGATAAGCAATGCGCAGGCTGCTGGCTGCGATGTGACCAAGGTCTTCCCCGCAGGCAATGTGGGTGGCCCCTCGTTTGTCAAGAATGTGATGGCCCCGCTGCGCTGGAGCAACATCATGGTTACAGGTGCCGTAAGCCCCGAGGAAGAGAACCTCACCGCATGGATTAAGAGTGGCGTACTCTGCGTGGGCATGGGCAGCAAGCTTTTCCCCAAGGATGTGGTGGCTGCCGGCAACTGGCAGGCTATAACCGATAAGTGTGTAGAGGCCCTGGGCTATATAGCCAAGGCCCGCGGCTGATAGGCAGAAGATATAAGTAACAGGCTATAAGATGGACATGATGCTATGATGTGTAGTCATAAGTTTGGTACTTATAGTCTGTGGTATTCTATTAACAAAGGCTTCATGATACTTGTTGCAGGTATCTGGAGCCTTTTTTGTGTTTGTGGGTGCCAGGAGCATCACGGTGAGGCCGACAGGTTGAACGAGCTGTCGTATGACTATCATTACCGCAACCTGGACTCCACCCGTGTCTATGCAGAGCGTGCCCTGCGCATGGCTGACGGTTACGACGCAGGCCGGGCCGAAGCCCTTAACAACCTGGCTTTCGTCAGCATGGCCCGTATGGACTACGACCGGGTTGCCACACTCATCGGTCAGCTGGATCATGTTACCGACAATCAGGTAGAGCTCCTCGTGGCCGATGTCCAGCTCATGCGTCTCTGCCAACGCAAGTCGCACAACAAGGACTTCTATACTTACCGCGAGCGCGCTATGCGCCGCATGCGCCGCATTGACGAGGAGCGCGACCTGCTCAATGCCCATCAGCGCCGTCGCATGGCCTATGCTTACTCTGAGTTCTATATCGTCGCTTCGGTCTATTTCTATTATGTAGGACTGGCCGACCAGTCGCGCGAAGAGTTGAACCGTCTGGCCGATAGCGATTATCTGGAACAGGATACAGTCCAGTTGCTCAATTATCTTTACAATGTCGGTTCTGGCGGCATCATTCAGGCCCCTACTACGGCTCAGGTATATCAGGAAGAGTTTGAGCAGCTTATCCGTTGCTATCTCCTGGCCACTCAGCAGCACATCCCGTTCTTTGAGGCCCAGTCCATGCAGGGGCTGAGCGAGCATCTGCGTACAGCCTCCATGCGTCGCCGCCTGATAGCAGACAATCCTCCAGCCATAGATATACTCAATGTCGACAACATGCCCGACTCGCTCTTGGCCGGCAACCTGGCCCAGCGGGCCCTCCATATCTTCCAGCAGTATGGCGATGTCTATCAGATATCAGGCTCATACCGTACCCTGGCCGAGTGCTACTGGGAGTTGCGCGATTACCGCTCCTCGCTTATCTGCTTGCAGCAGGCACTAACCACCGACACTGTCATACAGCGCGCGCCAGACCTTGTGGCTTCTATACGGGAGCAGCTGTCGCTGGCCTATTCGGCCATTGACGACAAGCCGAACAGCGACTACAACCGTAACATCTACCTGGACATGCAGGAGCAAACCCGCCAGGACAGGCAGCTTGAGGCCAGGGCTGAGCAGCTGGACAAGTCGTCCGAGCAGTTAAACATTATGATAGCGGCCATCATTTTTCTGATAGCCTTTGCCGTCATCCTGTTAGTGGTGCTCGATATCAAGCGGCGCCGTAATGACCGCCGTGTGTCGGTAGACCGACTGCTGGATCCTCTGCGCCAGTGGAAAACACTCAATGAGCAGCATATAGCCAGCCAGGAGGAAGAGCGCGAGGAGATAGCCGAGCAGACACAGCTGGCGCAGTTACATCTGCAACAGAACAGGGAGCGCAACCTGGAGCAGCGGGCCAAGTTGGCACTGGTTACCAGTATCACCCCCTTCATAGACCGTATCTTGCATGAGGTGCAGATGCTTAGGCGCGATGGCGGAAACACTGCGGGCGAGGCTGTGCGCCAAGAGCGCATCGCCTACATAGCCGAGCTGACCGACAAGATTAACGACTACAATGCCGTGCTGACCGACTGGATACGGCTGCGCCAAGGTGAAATACACCTGCATATCGAGAGCTTTGCCCTGCAGGGCTTGTTCGACATAGTGGCCAAGGGCAAGATGGGATTTCAGCTGAAGGGGCTTACCCTGGTTGTTAAGCCCACTGATGCAGTGGTCAAGGCCGACAGGACGCTTACCCTGTTTATGCTGAATACGCTGGCCGACAATGCCCGGAAGTTCACCCCAAGTGGGGGGACGGTCACTGTCGAGGCCGAGGGTTACGCCAGTTATGTAGAGATAAGCATTAGTGATACGGGGATAGGTATGAGCGAGGAGCAGATGGCCCATATCTTTGACCATAAGCCCATCTCTGATACCCAGGGAAATATCCAGGAAGGCAAAAGCCATGGCTTCGGGCTGATGAACTGCAAGGGCATCATAGAGAAGTACAAGAAGATAAGTCAGCTATTTGCCCCATGTGCCATTGGGGCCGAGAGCCAGGGCCATGGGAGCCGTTTCTGGTTTCGCTTGCCCCGTGGCGTCGCCCGCCTGTTCCTGGTGCTGCTTATGGTGGGCCATGGCGCCATGGCCCATGCCGACCGCTGCCAGCAGAAGAGCCGGCGCTATGCCGACTCTACCTATTATTATAACATAGCAGGCCAGTACCAGCGTACCCTGCAGATGGCCGACAGCTGTGTGTACTATCTTAACCGCCATTATGCCGAGCTGGTACACGGCCGTGGCAGCCGCGACACGATGAGCCTCTACGATGCCCGCCATGTGGAGCCTGCCGAACTGCGGTGGTTCCGCCGTGGCATCCGGGCAGACTATACGGTTATCCTGAACATGCGCAACGAGGTGGCCGTGGCTGCCTTGGCCCTCCATAAGTGGTCGCTGTATGGCTATAACAACAAGGCGTACACCCAGTTGTTCCGAGAGCGTAGCGCCGACACCACCTTGGGCAACTACGTGCGGGTCATGCAGAAGTCGGAGACCAACAAGAATGTCGCCATTATCCTATTGGTGCTGCTGCTGGTGCTGCTTTTTCCGGCTTATTACTTTTTCTACTATCGCTATCGGCTCATGTACCGTTTCTGCCTGGAGCGTATCCAGCAGATTAACCAAGTGCTGCTCAGCGACAGTACGCCCCAGGACAAGCTGCAGCGCATCCACGGCCTGTGGGATGGCCGCCGGCTGCTGTTCGGCCATCGCTTTGATGTCCTGGAGTCGCTGGTCAGCCAGATAGGCAGTGCCCTGCGGCAACAGATACGCTTCGACGAGCAACAGCGTAACAGTATCGAACTTGAACGCGACGAACTCAGCCGCCGGCAGTACGAGAATGGCCGCCTGCATATCAGTAACAGCGTGCTCGACAACTGCCTCTCTACCCTGAAGCACGAGACTATGTACTATCCGTCGCGTATCCGTCAGCTGGTCGCAGCCCGCCCATTGGACCAGCAGGCCCTTGAGGAGGTGGTGGCTTACTACAAGGCGCTGTACAGCATACTCAGCGCCCAGGCCATGCGCCAGACCGAAGGCGCCATACGCATTGACCGTGCCATGTGGCTCTTGCTGATAGAGGTGCTCAAGAGCCATAATGGCGGAGCGGTTACCTGGACCGTACAGCGGCGCGACGCCCATTACATCATCGTGACGGTTCCTCTGCCCGGCCTCAGTCTGACGCCCGTGCAGTGCCGCCAGCTCTTCACTCCGGCCACGGTAGACGTGCGCTTCCTGTTGTGCCGGCAAGTCATACGCGAGCTGGGCGAGAACACCCACGCCCGTGCCTGCGGCATCGAGGCGGTGCCGGCCGCCCAGGGCATCCTGGTCAATATGGTAGTTCCTGCGGGTACCGCTTTCTTCGCCGGGGGGCATCAGGACCCTCTGGGGAAGACCGATAACAATCTTGAAAATTAAGGAGATAACAGATATGGAAAAATTCAAAGTTGTAATAGTAGAAGATGTACCCCTGGAGCTCAAGGGCACCGAGGGCATATTCCGAAATGAGATACCCGAGGCCGAGATTATCGGTACCGCCGACAATGAGCAGGCTTACTTTAAGTTGATGAAGCAGCAGCAGCCCGACCTTGTACTGCTGGACCTGGGTCTTGGCGGCTCTACCACCGTGGGCGTTGAGATATGCCGGTACACTAAGGAGAGTTATCCACAGGTCAAGGTGCTTATCTTCACGGGCGAAATCCTTAACGAGAAACTTTGGGTCGACGTGCTCGACGCGGGTTGCGACGGCATTATCCTGAAGAGTGGCGAACTGCTTACCCGCGGCGATGTGGCCAGCTGTATGAGTGGCAAGCGCATGGTCTTTAACCAGCCCATACTGGAAAAGATAGTCGACCGGTTCAAGCAGAGTGTCGGCAGTCGCCTGATGCGCCAGGAGGCCCTGGTCGACTACGAGATAGACGAGTACGACGAGCGCTTCCTGCGCCATCTGGCCCTGGGCTACACCAAAGAGCAGATTACAGCCCTTCGCGGCATGCCTTTCGGAGTGAAGAGCCTTGAGAAGCGGCAGAATGAGCTCGTCCAGAAACTTTTCCCACAGGGCAATGGCGGCATGAGTGTCAATGCCACCCGTCTGGTGGTGCGCGCGCTTGAACTTCGTATTCTTGATATAGACAACCTGCGTCCCGATGAAGAATAGTCTGCCCCGTATAGCCTTAGTGCTCTGTGTGCTGTGGGTAGTGCTGGTGCTGCTGTCGTGGGTGCTTACTGCCGTAATGCCCAATATGGCCATGCGCTCCCTGCTCAGTGCCGAGGGCATACGCTGGTTTTTTGGCCACTTCGCCCAGTTACTGGCCACGCCTCTGTTGGTGTGGCTGGTGCTGACCCTTATAGCCTATGGCACCCTGCGGGCCAGCGGTTTGCCTGCTCTGAGGCGCCCGCTGGGCTTCCGCGAGCGTTTTGCCCTGCGGGTTGTGGCTGCCGAGGGAGCCATCGTAGTGGTGGTCATGCTCCTGCTTACCATGCTGCCCCAGGCCATCTTGCTGAGTGCTACGGGGGGGCTGATGCATAGTAGCTTTGTACACAGTCTGGTACCTGTGGCCTGCTTTACGCTTACGGCCATGGCCATTACCTATGGGGTTATCGTGGGCCGGCTGCACGGGCTGTCCGACATCTTTGGCGCCATGGTGTCGGGCTTTAGCCGGGCCGGTGCTTTCTTTGTCTTCTACATCCTGACAGCCAGCCTTTACCGCTCGGTGGTCTTTGTCTTTATACTTTAGGCGCTGGCGTAAGGACTTTGAAAGGTACAAAGGTAAAAGGGTAAAAGATAAAAAGGGGCCCTCTGTGCGCTAATGCTGACGGATAGTCCGCCATCGAGCATCGTAAAGTTTTTTCTGAAAATGTATAAATATACATTTCCGGCCTTTCGGCATCGGGCGAGGGCTTTGGGGACAGCTGTACTTTGTCTGTACACTCGCTGAGGGGGCAGCGGTGGTAAAAAAGAGAATTTTCAGGCTACCCGAAAACGACCTTTTTGGTGCTCGCGATGGTCATTAGAATCGTAATGACCATCGCGAGCACAAAAATGACCATCGCGGTGACTCCCAAAATCGCCTTCGTAAGAGCCGAAAATAGCGGTGAGAAAGGTGCGAAATGTCCCCGTTTTGTAAAATGTTGTTACTTTTATGGTCCTCGTGGTGCCCGAAAACTGCCCAGAAGACCTCAAAAATAGTCCTGGTTTGTAGAATTTTTCCGGAAATTGTGCCCCGAAAAAGGGCTGTTACGACTGCATATTTATACATGAGCGCCTCTGGTTTTGCATAAATATACAGTCGTGTGTAAAGGTTTTTCGCTGTTTCTCCTATGGTTGTGGCAGCGATAGAGGCTATGTCATTTCCTGCAAAAACCATGAGCCTGTGTGGCGCGGGTGGCGAGCGCAGGGCTACCCGTCGCCATCTGGCGCACATCTCGGGCTATCGCATAAGCCGTTGGATGCAGGCACTGTTTGGCCGCTGGCCAGTGGCGCTGTCCATGCGGTGAACCATCGTCCGCGAAGCATGTCGGGGCCGGCTGTGAGCATCCGCCGACCCACTTTCTGATACAAATATGGGCAGTGTTGATAAAAATACAGCCTTAAAGAGGGGCGAATTGGTTGTTTTTTGTTAATTTTGCAGACAGAAAACAAATAGAATACATAAGATATGAACGCACTTATTGGAATTATAGCATTAGTAGTGCTGGCCCTTGTAGGCTGGGCCGTAGCAGAGTTTAAGAACAGATACTTCGGCTATACCGTTTCTGAGGAGGAGACAGAGGCCGCCCATCACGAGGCTGCCCACCGTAGTCCCGATGGTACCGAGATGAATATCAAGGACGTTATCAATACCATCAGCACTAAGGGTTATAAGTCTGTCTGACCTGATGGTGTAGCCCGTCCGGGCTTTAATAAGATAGGGCAAGGCTGTAGCGACATGTACAGCCTTGCCCTTTCCTGTGTATAGTGGATTGCCAGCGTGCTTATTGGAAGTACTTGGCGTATAGTTGCCTGGACAGTGCCACGGCGTCTTGTTTCTGTGGGTACTCTATGGGCACTTGCAGTTCGCAGAACTTCTCCTCAAACTGGTAGCAGACCTTGGCAAAATCGTCGTCGCTGAAGTTCTTGCCCTGCTCGCGGCAGCTGATGGCCTGGTCTATGTACATGCTCCATCGGGGCAGGTAGAAGCTTAGCAGCAGTCCGTCCCACGGGCGGCCGGCATAGTCGTTGAGCCCCGACAGGTTGTTGTTCCATAGGGTCAGTATGCGGCGGGCGTTGCGCTCGTAGTAGTCTTTCTCCTCTGGGGTGCGTCCCCATCGGCGCGCATCGTCTATCCACCGTTTCAGGGAGAAGGTAGAATGGCAGGCAGTAAGGGCGGCCTCGTCTCTCAGCACCTCTTTCATCTCCTGGCCTATGGCCCTCATCTCCTGGAGGTCGTACACATCGTAGGCCACACAGAACTTGCGCCACAGTACGTAGAAGTGCTCCTCCAGGCACTGGCGGCCCACGTTGACGAGGTCCATCTTGAAGGCATCGCGGTCAGACCGCAGCTGCATGAGCCTGTGCCATATCTCGTTCTGTGCTTCGCGGGTGGGGGTACACTTGTCGCGTTTGCCCATGCCCGGGCGCGACTCTACGAAGGTGTAGTTATAGGGCCGTGGCACATCGAGCACCCGTGTACAGTAGTCATTATACACCTGTCGGGCCGTGCTGTCTACGCGGCCCATACGCTGGTCGGCCAGCGCGTTGCGCCAGTCGGTGAGCGAGCCGGGGATGGTCCACGCCTTGTCGAACAGCATGCCAAAGGCAAACTGGTTTACGTCAAGGGCCTCCAGTGTGGCGCCCACCCCCTTGAACCCGGTACCGGCCTGGGCGTAAGTGGTGTCTATATAGTGGTATATGCGGTCAGTTGGGGCCACCAGCCTGTTGCGCCCGCCGAAGTTGTTGAGGTAGCACCATACAAAGGGCTGTCCATAAAACGCCTCTGTGGTCTTCCACATCTGCACGTTCTCGCACCAGTAGTCCAGCATGACCAGCTTGTCCTGTGGCACACCTCGGAAGAGGGCTTTCATCCGTTCGCCAGTCCATCCCGGCATGTACTTGTATGTCCAGCTCATCTGTAGCCACTTGGCCTCCTTGTCGGCAGCAGCCAAAGACTCGTAGATGCCACGTGACAGGATGCTCAGCGAGTCGCAGTTAAAGGTGGGCGGGTCTACCTCGTTAAACGGGTCGATGCAGTAGAGGTGGTCGGTGCCGTACATACGGGTCTGCTCCTCTATGAAGGCCCGCTGTATCTTGGCGTACATGGGGTCGGTGGCAAACAGGAAGTGGCACCTGTAACGCTCGGGGTCGTTAAAGTGGCCCCAGTACGACACGTCGGTGTACTTCAGTCCGGGCATCTTCTCTATCAGCTTGCCCGGTATGTGCCCGGCAAATCCCGAGAGGACAGGGGTCATATTAAACTCACGTTCGCGTGCCAGTATGCGCTTCTGCAGGGCCTGTTGCCGGTCCATCCAGTCCTTGGGCAGTGGGCCCATAAAACTGTCAAAGTTGCACATACGGTGCCACCCCAGGTAGGCCGGGCCCGAGAAGAAACTGCGGATGTCGGCATCGCTTAGTCCAAACTTCCGCCACACATTATACCATGTCGATTCCTGGCCGGTAAGCGCCAAGGGCATGTTTACACCGTTGAGGGCCATCCAGTCAATCATGTGCTCCCACTCGCGCCAAGTCCACCAGGGCATGGAGTAGCCGTAGGTGCAGTAGTTGAGGAAGAAGCGCATGGGCAGCCGTGCCTTGACGGTTACCGTGCCACTCACGGCAGGCAGCGTGGCAGGCAGCTCGATGGGGTCGTCCTTGTACCAGGATATGGTGGTGTGGCAGTAGTTTTTCAGGTAGTAGTTCAGCGCCATGGCCATGCTGTTGGCGTTGTTGGCGCTGATGACAATCTTGGTTCCGTTGCTTTCCAGGGTAAAGGTGTCGTGGCTGTCGACCGTCTTCCTGAATACGAAGTGCTGCGCCTGGGTACCCAGGATGCGCTTGGCCAGTCCCATGGCCACGCCGGTGTCGTTGGCGGCCATCATGGGCAGGCTCATCACAATCATTAGGGCCATGGCCCATAATCTTTTTCTCATGGTGTGTTGTTTTAGGTGAATACTCATCGTTGGTGGGTAGGGGCGGGGTTAACCCTCGGCCTTGCCGGTGCTGTCCTTGCGCTTCAGCAGGTCAGGGCGCAGCCGCTTGGTGCGCTCATAGCTCTGCTCTATCTCCCAGTCCTTGATCTTGGCCTCGTTGCCGCTTAGCAGGATGTCGGGCACGCGCCATCCCTTGTACTCTGCCGGCCTCGTATAGATAGGTGCCGAGAGCATATCGTCCTGGAAACAGTCTGAGAGGGCACTCTGCTCGTCGCCTATCACCCCCGGTACTACGCGTACCACGGCATCGGCTATGATGGCCGCGGCCAGCTCGCCACCGGTAAGCACATAGTCGCCTACCGAGAGCTCGCGGGTAATGAGGTGGTCGCGTACGCGCTGGTCTATACCCTTGTAATGGCCGCACAGGATGATAAGGTTGCCCTTGAGCGAGAGGTCATTGGCTATGTGCTGGTCAAACTGCTCTCCGTCGGGCGAGGTGAATATCACCTCGTCGTAGTCGCGCTCAGCTTTCAGGGCCGATATGCAGCGGTCTATCGGTTCTATCTGCATGACCATACCGGCAAAGCCGCCGTAAGGGTAGTCGTCTACCCGGCGCCACTTGTCGTGGGTATAGTCGCGCAGGTTGTGTAGGTGTATCTCGGCCAGTCCCTTCTTCTGGGCACGGGCCAGTATGGACTCGTTGACAAATCCCTCCAGCATCTCTGGAAGTACGGTTATAATGTCTATTCTCATTGCTCTATTATATATAGGTATAGGGGCTCACCAGATGGGCTGTGCCCTGATGGCCGAGGCTGCCCGGAAAGCCGATGGATATAATTATAAACAAAATTAGAGTTTTTTTTCCGTTTTTCTCTATACTCCCTTGTTTTTTTATTACCTTTGCCCTTATTTTAACAACCATTATGAAAAAAAGACTGTTTATCTTTGCTGCTGCCCTGTTGGCGGCCACTGCTGGATTAGCCCAGAATGTACAACTGCATTATGACCTCGGCCATAATCTGTACGGCGACTTGTCGGAGCGCCAGAGCGTTACCACGACTGTTGAGATGTTCAAGGCCGACAAGTGGGGTAGTACCTACTTTTTTACTGACCTGGACTATCGCAGTGACGGCGTTATGGGCGCTTACTGGGAGATAAGCCGCGAGTTCAGCGTCAGCAAGAATAAGCAGTGGGCTGCCCACATAGAGTACGATGGTGGAGTGAGTACAGGCCGTGCCCAGAAGAGTTACTACGGCAACCGTTTTCAGCAGGCTGTGCTGCTCGGTGGCGCCTGGAACTGGCATAATGCCGACTTCTCGCACACCTTCTCGCTGCAGGCCATGTACAAGTATTACTTCAAGAACGCCACTACCGATGCCCGTCCATTTAATGGCTTCCAGCTTACAGCAGTATGGGGCCTGTCGTTTGCCAAGGGCCTGTGTACGTTCAGTGGTTTCAGCGACCTGTGGTACGATTCGCATGTCAATGGCAACCTTATCTTCCTGAGCGAGCCTCAGTTCTGGTTCAACCTGAACACCATCAAGGGCTGGGACGGCATCAACCTGAGCTTAGGCAGCGAGGTAGAACTGTCTAATAACTTCGTGTGGAACAATCGTGGCCAGAACAATAAGTTCTACGCCATACCCACTGTGGCTGCTAAGTGGACATTCTGACCGCCAGCCCTGCGGGCAGCACAAACAGAGGCGGCAGAGGTAGTAATACCCCTGCCGCCTCTGCTGTTAATACGGGCTGATGGGTCAGCTGGCCGTCGGGCTGTCGCCGTACCGGTTTATAAAGTCGTCCTCGCTCAGTATGGGGATGCCCAGTTCGTGGGCTTTCTTGTTCTTGGACGAGGCAGAGGCCACGTCGTTGTTGATAAGATAACTGGTAGAGCGGCTCACGCTGCCCACCACCTTGCCACCCTGGCTCTCGATGTACTTCTTCAGCTCGTTGCGGTTCTTGTAGTGGTGTACATCGCCCGTTATGGCGAAAGTGAGGCCTGCACACTTGGTGCCGGCCACCTCGGCGGGTGCCTGCTGTATCTGTAGTTCGGCCATCAGCGTGGTGAGTGCAGTGTGGTTGGCCGCGTCGTGAAACCACCTGACTATGGCGGCCGACTTCTCGGGCCCTATGCCGCCGATGTGGGCAAAATGCTCCAGGTCAGCGGTCTGCGTGGCCTCGTCTATAAGCGTGGCCAGTGGGTAGGCTCCCATGAGGCGCTTACACACATCGGCCCCGCAGAGGGGGATGGTCAGCGCGTAGAGCAGACGGGTGGCGTCTACCTGCCGGGCCCGCTCTATGCTACGCAGAAGGTTGCTTACCGACTTGCGGCCAAACCCCTCCATCATGGACAGCTCTATGGCATGGTCGCCCAGATGGAACAGGTCGGCATACTGGCTCACCCAGCCCAGGTTGATAAACTTGGCCAGTGTCTGCTCACTCATGCCCTCGATATTGACACCTGCCTTGGACACAAAGCGGGCAAACTTGCGTAGCTGTTTGGCTGGGCAGTGGCTGTTGGTACAGTGCAGGGTACGGGTGCCGCTCTCGCTCTCGGTAACGGTGGTGGGGGCTCCGCATACAGGACACTCGGTGGGTATGGTGAGCTGTCCCTCGGGCTGTATGACGCGTATTACCTTGGGAATAATCTTGTTGGCCTTGATAACAGACAGCGTGGTGCCCGGGCCGCCTATGCCCAGGCGCTGGCACTCGCTGATGTTGCAGAGCGAGGCCCGTCTTACGGTGGTACCCTCTAACTCTACGGGAGCAAAGACAGCTACCGGCGATATGGTCGAGGCCGCACACGACCACTCGATGTGGTCCAGCTGGGTGTCGGCACTCTCGTCTTGCCACTTGAAGGCAAACCCGGCGCGGGTGGCATGATGGCCTGTAACAGAGCCTGTCTGCGCGTAAGCCGTGTCGTCGAAGGTGATGACCAGGCCGTCTACAGGGAAAGGGTTGGCCTGCGAGGTCACCTTGGCCGTCCACTTGGCTATCTCACCGTCTATGTTGTCCAGTGTGGGGTGGGCTATCAGCTCGTGCTCTACGGTACTGAACCCTAAGTCGGTAAGCCAGGCCATGCGTTCGCCCCACGATACGATGTTCTCAGGGGTATATACCAGTGTAAAGGGTATCCACTGGATGTGACGGCGGCGCACCTCGTTGACATCCTTGAGCGTGAGCGAGCCCGAGGCCAAGTTGCGTGGGTTGGCGTACTCCTCGTCGCTCTCCATGTTAAACAGCTCGAAGTCCTGGTATGCTATGACGGCCTCGCCGCGTATCACGGTGTGCCCCTTATAGGCTATCTGGCGTGGAATACCAGCGATGGCATCGGCCAGATGGGTGATGTTGGTGCCTGTGTGCCCGTTGCCACGGGTCACCACCTTGGTGAGCGTGCCCTCGTCATAGGTTACCACTAAGGTGAGGCCGTCCAGTTTCCACGAAATCCAGATGGGGCGCCCCTCGGCCCATCGCACCAGTTCCGCGGGCTCCTTGGTCTTGGCCAATGACAGGGCCGGGAACTCGTGAGCCTCCTTCTGGCCGGCTATGTTGTCCTCGGAAACCTTGTTGGTAGGCGAGTCGGGATAGGTGATGCCCGTTTTCTGTTCCAACTGCTTCAGCTGGTCAAACAGGGCATCCCATTCGTAGTCGGTCATCAGCTCGCCCCGTCCGTTGTAGTAGGCGTCTGAAGCCTGGTTGAGCCTGGCTATCAGTTCCTGCATGGTCTTTAGGTCGTTGTACATAATCGGTAAGTCTGTATGGTGGGTATATAGGGTTAGCGGAACAGCTCGTAGCTGGCATCGTGACCCTGGCAGTAGGCGTTAACCAGTCGGATAATTTCCTCGGCATTGGCCCGCACGTGCTCCTCATTGCCATCGTACCCGTTGATGAGTACTATAAGATGGGTGGTGCCCATGTCTATCTTGGTGCGCTCGTTGTCAGAAGTGGGGGTGCCCACGCCGCCCTGTGCATCGCGGTACACGGGCAGCCCCTCGATGTTGATGGGCCCACGGCCAATGCCCTCGTAGGGCTCGTCGGCGCGGCCCACGCCAAGGGTGAGTGTGCTGCCGACAAACTTGCCCGCGTCAAAACCGCCAATGCTGTAACCGTACTTGATACTGGCCAGGTTAATCAGGTCTACCAGTGTATTAATCTGGTAGAGGCTCTTGCCCTGAAGCATGCGGCGGATGAGGGCCTCGGAGGCAGGGCGATAGCGCGACGGGTCCTTGCCACAGGCACGGTACACACGGCGTGTGGCGGCTATGCCGGGCTGGTCCTTCAGCGTCTCGGTGGTAAGGGTGGCCCTGAAGGTGTCGCCCAGCTGGTTAATCTCTTCCCACAGTCCCTCGGAGTAGGCAGTGTTTACCACCCGGGCATCTACACAGGCCCCCACGAAGTCGGGGCATACGCTCTCAATCTCTTCTGATACGATAACTTTCATCTTGCTATATTTGCTGTTACTGGTTTCTGATTGCGAAATTACGAAAAAAACGCCTATTGGCTTCATAAAATCAGAACAAAATATGAACCGGGCCCCAGTGACCATCGCGGGGCTTACAGAGACGGCCCCTACGAGCCTAATGAGGGCCGTGGGCACAGCCGGGATGGTCGGGGCATGTTTTTTTTGTTCACTTTTTCTATGATACAGACCCCTATCCGACATTTTTTGTCTATTTTTGTAGGCTGAAAGTCCTACTGGCCCTGCAGATGCCATGGTTACGGCCCGCATGCGGGTGTTCTATGGCATGGGCCGAGGGGTGGGGCGTATATACATTAATATATATAAGAGCATACATGAGATGGTTATAGGAATAGATGTGGGCATAAGCACCACCAAGATAGTAGGCATAGACGCAAAGGGACAGGTGGTGTCGCCCATACGTATCAAGGCGACCGACCCGGTGACCTCGCTCTACGGGGCATTTGGCAAATATCTGTACGACAACAAGATTAGCCTGACAGATGTAGAGCAGGTGATGATAACGGGGGTGGGCGCGGCCTATATAGACTCGCCGGTCTACGGACTGCCCACGGCCAAGGCCGAGGAGTTTCTGTCTGACGGACTGGGGGCCAGCTACGAGACGGGGCTGGACCGCATGATAGTGGTGTCGATGGG
This sequence comes from uncultured Prevotella sp., assembly GCA_934183135.1. Lineage (GTDB taxonomy): Bacteria > Bacteroidota > Bacteroidia > Bacteroidales > Bacteroidaceae > Prevotella. The sequence continues at coordinate 3,029 of CAKPRX010000002.1, read as the reverse complement.
TACTGGTACCTCGCTGGTACAGTGTATAGGCGACGACATACGCCACGTGGGTGGCATAGGCGTGGGTGGCGGTACGCTGATGGGCCTTTCGCGGATAATGCTAAAGACCGAAGACGTACACACCATCACGGAACTGGCCCTGCAGGGTGACCTGGCCAATATAGACGTGCAGATAGGCGATATAAGTCCCAACCCGCTGCCAGGACTGCCTAAGAACGCCACGGCCAGCCTGTTTGGCAACGCTAAGAGTAATGCCTCGCGCGAGGACATAGCCCTTGGCATCATTACCACTGTACTGCAGACCATAGGGTCGAGTACCATCCTCTCATCGCTGGGCAGTGGCATCAAGGAGTATGTGCTGATAGGCAACCTGACCCTCTTGCCCCAGTGCCGCGAGGTGTTCCCGGCCATGGAGAAAATATATGGTGTAAGGTTCATCATACCCGAGTACAGCGAGTTCTGTACGGCCATAGGCGCGGCCCTGAGCTACCGCCGTGGCAGGAAGGCCAAGGCGTAAGGCGGCCTGCTGATACCGGGGACGCTACATCCCCGGTGAGTAATGTGGATATAACTGATTAAATCAATAATAACAATGAAAAAGAACTTTTTAATGGTCCTGTTCCTGATGATGGCCTTGGTGGCCTCGGCACAGGACCTGGTGGTATGTAGTTACAACATCCGTAACAGTAACCGTGGTGACGACAAGAACGGCAACGGCTGGAAGGTACGCTATGAGTATCTGTGCCAGCAGATAGAGTTCGAGAATCCGGGTCTCTTTGGCTGCCAGGAGGTTAAGAAGGAACAGCTGGACGACATGATAGCCCGTATGCCCGAATATGCTTATGTGGGCGTGGGCCGTGAAGATGGCAAAGAGGGTGGCGAGTACTCGCCAGTGTTCTATAAGAAGGACCGCTACGTGTTGTTGGAGAGTGGTACGTTCTGGTTGGCCGAAGACCCCACCAAGCCAGTACTGGGCTGGGACGCTGCTTGCAAGCGCGTGTGTTCCTGGGGCCACTTCCGTGACAAGAAGACTAAGCACACCTTCTACTTCTTTAACACCCACATGGACCATATTGGTGTTACGGCCCGCCGTGAGGGAGCCAAACTCATAGTGAGCAAGATGCGCGAGCTTATGAAGAAGAAGGCCCCCGTTATACTTACCGGCGACTTCAACGTAGACCAGACCAGCGAGCCTTATCAGGTGTTCACCAACTCTGGCTTTCTCAAGGACTGCTATGTAGCTGCCCGCTACCGTTTTGCCACCAATGGTACGTTCAACGACTTTAACCCGCTTAATTGCTCAAATAGTCGTATAGACCATATCTTTGTAAGCAAGAGTTTCAAGGTAGAACGCTATGCCATCCTGACTAACGGTTACTGGGACGGTATCAACATGGACGCTGCCAAACCATCTGCCAACGCACCCCTGGACGTGGTGCTCAAAGAGGGTGTACGCCGCAACCCATCGGATCACTATCCTGTGGTGGTCAAAATGGACTTCTAAGCAACGGGAATATATAATAAGCAAAAGGGAGATGCTCATACGGGCATCTCCCTTTTGTCGTGTGTCGGGTATGAACTAACATGGTTGGTCCAAATCCAACCGCAGGTATTTACCGCGAAGCGAGCGGCAAGTCGCTGTCTGTAATGTCAATGATGGAGCAAGTCGTGTGGCGAGACTTACGAGCCTACGAACAGAAACTTGGTACAAGGCCCAATTGACGCTTTGATAGACGAGCGCTTGGGTAAGGAAGCAACGCCGGAGAGAGCCGCCGCGTTGCATTGTTGCAGTACGCCTCGTCAGATGTCTGTCTGAAAGTAACTCTCTATCCAAGACGATAGGAAAGAACCGCATGTACAGTGGCGCGAGAGGCCGGAAAGCACGAGAATAGGAGATAAACACTTACGATTAGTGCTTATCTCCTGTTCGGTTTTAGAGAAGTATAGTATGCTATCTGATAAAGCTCAGACTGCGGGTATGGATGCTGCCCGAGCCTTTGCTGCTCTTGTTCAGATGTCTGAGCGAGCCACTGAGGCTGATGTCGCCAGAGCCGAAGACCTTGCAGTTGACGGTGCCGCACTGGCTGAGATGGAGCTCTATGTCGCCCGAGCCATAAACTTCGGCATTGGTCGTGGTCACTTTCTCCTCATTGATTTCTATGTCGCCCGACCCGCGTATGGCAATAAGCGAGTTGGCGCAGCACAGCTTGTCTATCTCTACATCGCCCGACCCGCGCACATCCAGCGAGAAGTTGTCACAGATGACGTTTCTCAGGTCTATGTCGCCCGAGCCTACCAGGGTTACCGTCAGGTTGTCGCTGTCTATCTTTCTGGGAGCCTTGAAGTCTCCGCTGCCCTGCAGGCGTATCTGGGTGAGGTCTGGCGAGGTCACATACACCTTCACGTCATCGTCAGAGGAGCCAAACCTGAAGCCAAACGTGCCCCCTCGGGCATTGGTCTTGATGACCAGGGTGCCATGCTCTACGGTGGTCAGTATATTGTCTACTTCGCTGGCCTTTCCCACCACCTTGACACTGGTCGTTTTGCCCTGGGTGTAGATGACATCGCAGCTGCCTATCAGGGCTATCTTGGTAAAGTTACTTACCCGGCGTACCGAGGTCTTGTTTTGTTCTACGGCGGTGGGCATAGGCTCGTTGCCTGCCATCGCGGTGCTCTTGGTCGACGCACATGCCATCAGCGTGAGTGCTGTCATAATAATCAGTTGTCTCATAATGGTACTTTGTTTCTGTTGTTGTTATGTCTGTTAGACGACGCGGCCTGGCCGAAAGTTGCAGCCGCCCCTCTTTTTTCTGATATTTATAATAGGGGACATACCTGCCATGGGAAATCCCACAGGCTCCATCGTTGCTCTGACCATGACACGGGGTGTAAAAAAACTTTACACGCGACTGTATATTTATACAAAACACGAGGCGTTAATGTATAAATATGCAGTCGTAACGCCCGTTTTTCGAGGCGTAACTTCCAGATTTTTTCAGCCAACCAGGACGGTTTTAGGGGCTTTCGAA
>CAKPRX010000001.1 GCA_934183135.1 uncultured Prevotella sp. | reverse complement strand
TCCCCTTTCTGTTTCTTCCTGCTATTCGTTTAGTCTGCGGTTTATCCATCTGTAGGTGTCCTGGCCCAGGCTGCGGCTGACCTCGGCCTCGAAGGCAGCCTGGTTGCCAATCTCCTTAGTGGTGAGGCGGTGTAGCAGGTCGAAGAAAGCCTTGTTGCCGATGCGCTGCTGCAGGTCGTAGAGCAGTATGGCACCTTTGTGATAGAACGTGTGCTGGGCGCCATTGGCCTGGCGGGCCAGGCCCTTGATGGGACAGGCCGTGCGGGCCCACTCGCGGTATGCCTCGACATAGTCGCCCAATACGGGCTTGCCCATGTGGTGCTCGATGGCGCAGAGCGAACTGTACTCGGCAAAGCTCTCGTTGAGCCAGTCTTCCCATCGGTCTACGGGAGCTGACCGCCACCAGAAGTGCCCTATCTCGTGGGCGAGCAACTGGTAGAGCCACTCGTTGTAGCGCTGGCAGCAGCACATGATGAAGTTGCGTCGGCTGAAAGCGCCCTGGCCATCAGCCGAGAAGAGGAAGATGCGCAGCTGACGACTATCGGGGGTGTGGCGGAAGAGGCGGCTATAGAGGTCGTAGATGTCGGCACTGTTGTGTGCCACCGAGTCGGCATCGGCTTCGGGGAAACCAAGACTTACCACCTCGATGGTGCGTCCGTGGTGGCTAATGGCCCTCTGTTTGAGGGTAGGCGAGGCAATGATGGTATAGTCAGACTGCTGCCAGGGCTGGCTCATGTGCCAGGCACCCGCCTTGTGGGCCATGATGCCAGAGCCGGTGACCGGCCAGTCGGTGGAGAGGTGTATGTTAATGTTGGCAGTCGACAGGTCGTGGTTAATGTCGGCGGGATACCAGCCCATGTAGTAGGTGAGCATCACCATGCTGCTGTCGCAGGTGGCAAAGCTGTCATCGGGTATGCTGTCGAGCCGTCCGGTATAGGCGGTGGTGATGCGTGCGCACCCTTGAGCGTTTCCGGCATAGATGCGTAGCCGCCCCGAGTCGCTTATCCATGGTGCCGCGATGTTAGGGGCAAACTCGTAGCGAGCCGACTGACCGCCAAGGGCCATCTTGTCTATCTGTGTGTGCCGCCACAGGTACAGGTCGGCATAACGTTGGCCGCGGAAGTCGATGTCTATGTCGGCTCGCACGCTGAAGCGCTTGGCTGCCATATCGATGGTGAGGTCTATGTCGTAGTGGTTAACGATGGGGGTGTTGTCGGCCTTGGTCGCGGTGTCAGTCTGGCAGGTGCGCTGCTGTCTGTCCTCGGCTTCATGCTTGGCCGTACGGTATCGGGCCATGCAGGTTTTCCACCGAGCATCGCCGTGGTAGGGGCGTAGCTGGGTGTCTAAGAGCAGACAGGGATAGAGGTTGAGGTCGCGTCCGCCGTAGAGCGTGGCCATACGGTCCAGATAGCAGAAGAGGCTGTCGGCGCAGCCCTGGCGGGCAAAGTGTAGGACCCGGCCATACAGATGACCCTCGCTCTGGGCACAGAGGGCGGTAGCCTGCATACAGGCTATGAGTAAGGCTATAATCTTGGTTTTCATGTTATGCTTCTAAAACAATAAGGGGGAGCGCACCCAGTGGCGCAGTCCCCCTTATAGATGTCATGGTGGTGTTATCAGTAACCGAATATCTCCTCGGTAGACAGCCTGCGGATGGGGCCAATCTTCTCCAGGGCTTTCATGTCGAGGTTCTTCTCGTCGCCGAGGATAAGATAGCGGTAAGGCTTGTTGGCCATGGTCTGCTTCTCGAAGTTCACGATGTCCTGCAGGGTAATGTTTGGCAGGGCTTTGTATATCTTCTCGTTCAGGTCGTAGTCGATGCCACGCTCACGGGAATATAGATAACGGTTGATAATGCCAAACTTGGTGGTACGCTCGCTGGCCAACTGCTTAGCGAGCGACTGCTTGGCCAGTTCAAAGGCCTTCTCGCTCTGCGGGATGGTGTCCAGTATCTCCTTGAATACACGGATGCAGTCCATCATCTTGTCATTCTGTGAGATGATAGTGGTTGTGCCATACTCGGGGTGACCCTTCATGGGCGTGTAGTTGTAGTAGGCACCAGCGCTATAGGCCAGTCCGCGTGCCTCGCGCAGCTCCTGGAATACTACGGTGTTCATGCCGCCGCCAAAATAGCTGTTGAAGAGGGCTGCCACGGGAGCCTCCTCGGGTTTCCAGGCCTTGTTCTCATTGTTGTACATCATCATATAGATGTTCTTGGCATCGTAGGGAGCTATCCATACCTCGTTCTGCGGAGTGGGCTGTTCCTGGTATTCCTTGTTGGCAAGGGGCGCGGCCAGTTTCTTAGGCGTTGGGTGTTGCTTGTCGCAGAGGGCTATGAGCTCCTTGACGCTGCGTGGGCCATAGTAGAGTATCTCGTGCTGGTAGCTGGGCAGTGCCTTGATGAGGTCTATCAGTGTCTGTGGGTCTGTGTTGCGCATCTCGTCGAGGCTCATGCGGTTGCGCTGGCTGTTGTAGTCGCCGTAGCGGCCCAGCTGACGCAGCGCGTTGAAATTGGCACGCTGATTTTTCTTGTTATCCTCGAAGTCCTTGGCGTAGATGTTCACCATGTCGGTATATGCCTTGGCGTCGGCCTTGGCATTGTGCATGATGTCCTCGGTGAGAGCCAGTGCCTTGGGCATACTCTCGTCCAGTCCGGAGATAATGATGTAAATGTCATCGTCATTGGTTATGAAACTGGTGCTGCAACCCAGACTGTAGAGCTCTTTCTTTATCTGCGCCAGGGTGCGGGTCTGTGTGCCGATGTAGTCGAGATAGTCGGCAGCCACGCTGTAGCGCTTGTCAGCGGCAATACCCATCCTCCAGTACAGAACCAGGGTACCCAGGCCGTTGTCGCTGTTGTGGCGGTATATCACGGGAAGGCCTTTCTTGGTCTTGGCGAATGTAAGGTCGCGCTTGAAGTCCAGGAACTGCGGCTGTATAGGTTCCACTTTAGAGTCTTTAATCTCGGCAACAAACTTGCTCTGATACTCTCTGTTGCTTGGAATGGCGGTAATGGCGGGTTTGTCTATCTTCTTCTGGGTAGAGTCAACGCCCTGGCGCTTGTATACGGTGATGTAGCTGTTATCGCCGAGATAACGGTTAGCAAAGGCCACAATCTGCGCCTTGGTGATGTGCGATATACGGTCGAGACGTGTCACTACATCGCTCCACTTCTGCTCATTGATGAAGGCATCGACAAACATGTTGGCGCGTGCCGAATTGCTCTCCAGGGCGCGATACTGCTGTACCTTGTAGTTGTTAATGATAGAGGGCAGCAGGCTGTCGTCGAACTCGCCGCGGCGCAGTTTGGCCACCTGGTCCAGCATCAGCGCCTTGACCTCGTCGAGCGTCTGACCTTTTTTAGGCAGACCAATGAGCAGAAAACTGCCATAGTCGTGCAGACCCTCATAGCCACTGCCGGCAGCCTGTATCTTCATAGGCTGGGTGAGGTTGAGGTCTATTAGGCCGGCCTTGCCGTTGTATATCAGGTTACCCAGGATGTCGAGGGTATCGGCAGCCAGCGAGTTGGCCTGGGGCACACGCCATGCCAGGGTTACCATGGCTGCTTCCTGGCCCACCACGCTGGTGTCGCGTGGCTCGGTGATGGGCTTGAGCGGCGCATACTCGGGGCGTGTAAGGTTAGGGCTGGCTTTCCAGTCGCCAAAGTACTCGTCGATGGTGGCAATGACCTTGTCGGGGTCCATATCGCCGGCCATACAGATGGCCACGTTGTTGGGCACATAGTAGCGGTTGAAGTAGTTCTTGATATTGACGATAGAGGGGTTCTTCAGGTGCTCCTGCGTACCGATGGTGGTCTGCGTGCCATAGGGGTGGGTGGGGTAGAGCAGCTTGTTGACGGCAGCCCACATCTTGCGGTTGTCCTGAGCCAAGCCTATGTTGTACTCTTCGTACACGGCCTCAAGCTCAGTGTGGAATCCACGTATCACCATGTGCTTGAAGCGGTCGGCCTGGATGCGTGACCAGTTGGCCACCTCGTTAGAGGGGATGTCCTCGGTATAGCAGGTTACATCGTTGCTGGTATAGGCGTTGGTGCCGTCGGCGCCGATAGAGGCCATGAGCTTGTCGTACTCGTTGGGGATGTTGTAGCGGGCGGCCAACTGCGACACCGAGTCTATCTCGTGGTAAGCCTGCTTACGCTGGGTAGGGTCTGTCAGGCGGCGATACTTCTCGTAGCGCTGCTCTATGTCGTCCAGATAGGGCTTCTCCTTGGCATAGTCGGTGGTGCCAAACTGCTGGGTGCCCTTGAACATGAGGTGCTCCAGGTAGTGGGCCAGACCGGTGGTCTCGGCCGGGTCGTTGCGCGAGCCGGTGCGCACGGCAATGTAGGTCTGGATGCGCGGTTTCTCCTTGTTTACGCTCAGATACACTTTCAGACCGTTGTCAAGGGTGTAGATGCGTGTCTGCATGGGGTCGCCCTTGACGCTCTGGTACTTGTACTCCTTGGCCAGCGATGGCATTGCCACGGCCAAGAGGGCCAGCCCTGTGGCCAAGCCTCGGCTCAGTCTCTGTAAGATGGTTGTTCTCATTGCTATGTTTGTTTGTGTTATGTTGTCTATACCTTATATTATATACGGAACGGTGGCCGTATTATCAACGACTTTAACATTCTTTATGATAATCGGTCTTCGCTCCGCCCGTCATGGCAGGCCCAGTACCCATGGTTATCTGGGCCTTTATGGCAGACCCCGGCACGTATGCCGGGGCCCTCTTAGTTCTCGTAGTCTATCTCATGGTCGAGCAGCTCGACAAAGTTGTCGAACACCTCGCGCTCCACATCGCCCATGTGGTACTCTTTCTCGGCGTCCTTGCGTATCTCGCCCACCCATAGACGGCGAGCCTCGATGTAGTCGGCATGGATGCGGGCTATGTCCTCCTCGCCTATGTGGTCCAGATGGTAGTAGTCCAGGATGAGGCGGTAAGTCCAGGCCCACTGGTAGTCGCGGTAATGGTCGCCTATCTTGGCAAACTCGGCGATGATGCTCTGCACATCGTCCAGGGTACCGTCCTTGATCTGCTCACAGAGCCGCTCCTCCTCCGAGGTAGGCAGCAGCAGACCCGAGAGGTCGCTCCAGTTGCCCTCGCCCACCGTGGTGATGGGGGGCTCTACCGCGCCATAGCGCTTGATGACCCGCTTGAGCACGGCACCTATGTATATGCGCAGGGCTATGTCGTAGTACTTGATGCCCTTGCGCAGCGAGGCCGCATTGATGACATACTCATGGTAGTTGTAGGTCGACACGTTGTCGCCCGACGCTGCGCGCAGCCGCTCCAGGATGGCCTTGCCCTGGATAATCTCGTTTACAGAGAAAGGCGACAGCCAGTCAAAGTTCACGATGCTGCGGTGGCGGCTCTGCGGACGTATGTCGCGCTTGGGCCACTTACGTATGTCGCGGTACAGACCCACTGTGGTCAGGTTGCGACCTGGTGAGAGATACATGGTGTCACCATAGGCGATGAGGTAAGAGAAAGGAAGGCAGCGGGTGTCAGGGTGGTACATCAGCTTGCCGAAGCAGACCGAGAAGGTGCCTATGTTAGCCGGCATAAGGATGTAGGCACCGCTGGCGGTCTTGACGCCGCGCTCCAGGATGCCGTAGTGCATGGGCCCCATCTTGTAGGCGTGGTTGGAGAAGTTGGTGGCCGAGCCCGCGTTGTAGAACGAGAACTGTCCGCCGATGAGCAGCGAACTCTTGTGGTGCGACGCGGTGAACGGGCCGCAGAACGCGGCACACGCCTCGCCGTTGCTCATGTACGAGTTGGCGAAGAACACACTCTGCGAGGCCGTGAACCCGTTAGAAATCTTGCATGCCTCGCCCACGAAGCAGTCCTGTATCTTGACCGAGTTGAACACCGATGATCCATCGGATATGATAGAGTTCTCGCAGATTACCCCCGTACCTATGTATACAGGCTGGGCCGCGCCCTGGAGCGTACAGTCGCTCAGGCGTGCGGCTCCGCTTATTTCGCACTCGTCTGTCGCCACCGTATTGATTATCTCCTTGGTGTTTACTATCTTCACCCGGTTACCTATGGTGCCTCGCTCTACGTCCGTGCAGTGTATTTCCTCCTTGATGAGTCGCCGCAGCGTGTCGCGCAGCGCGTGGTCCGAGTTGTGGTTTACCATGAAGGCGGCAAACTGGCTGTTCAGTTCCTTGAACATCATCAGGTTGCCCTCGCCCACCTCGTTGAGTACCGATATGAGGTTGCCCTCGCCGTAGGTTGCCCCGTCGGTGGTCTCCATGACACACACGTTGCTTATATAGCAGTCGTCGCCTATCGTATAGTTGTTGATGTAGTTGCCTATGTTTTCTATCAGGCAGTTGTTGCCTATGGTTACGTTGCGCAGGGTGGCGTTGCGTATGCCCGAGTGCTTGAAGAACCCCGGGCTCACCTCTACGTTGGTGTCAAAGGTGCCCAGCTCTATGTCGCCATACATCATTACGTTGTGCATGTAGCTGGGGCTGAAGTCCTCGTGTACCTTGATGGCCGTCCAGTCCTCTGCGGTGCAGCCGTTGTTTTCCAGAATGTTGATTTCCTGTTCGTTTAAGAGTCGGTTTGTGCTCATTGGATTAATTGTTAGTTGGATAAAGAAAGTCGTTGTATGGATATTTCTGCACGTGCAGCTCGCGCACCTTGCGGTAGAGCCACTCGCGGAAATCGTCAATGTTCTGCCGTTCGCGGGCCGATATGAACAGGCAGTTGTCGCTCATGCGTGCCATCCACGTGCGGCGCAGCTCGTCCAGGGTGATGTTCTCGCGTGTTGGGGGAGTCAGGTCGTCTTCCTCCTTGGTTACCCAGTGGTAGTTGTCTATCTTGTTAAACACCACCATCATGGGCTTGTCGGCAGCCCCCAGCTCCTTGAGCGTCTGGTTTACCACCGCTATCTGCTCCTCGAAGTCGGGGTGCGATATGTCTACCACGTGTACCAGCAGGTCGGCCTCGCGCACCTCGTCCAGGGTCGACTTGAACGAGTCTACCAGGTCTGTGGGCAGCTTGCGGATAAATCCCACCGTGTCGGCCAGCAGGAAGGGCAGGTTGTCTATCACCACCTTGCGTACCGTGGTGTCGAGCGTGGCGAAGAGCTTGTTCTCGGCGAACACCTCGCTCTTGGCCAGCAGGTTCATGATGGTCGACTTGCCCACGTTGGTATAGCCCACCAGTGCCACGCGCACCATGCGGCCGCGGTTCTTGCGCTGTGTGCTCTTTTGCCGGTCTATCTCTACCAGCCGTTGTTTTAGTAGTGTTATCCGTTGCAGGATGATACGGCGGTCCATCTCGAGCTGGGTCTCGCCGGGGCCACGCAGGCCCACGCTGCCCTTGCCGCCGCCCGAGCCTGAGCCACCGCCCTGACGCTCCAGGTGTGTCCACAGGCGCTGCAGACGGGGCAGCATGTAGCGATACTGGGCCAGCTCTACCTGGGTCTTGGCATTGGCGGTCTGGGCGCGCATGGCGAATATGTCCAGGATAAGACTGGTGCGGTCCAGGATCTTCACCTTGAGCTCATTCTCTATGTTGCGTATCTGTTTGGCCGACAGCTCATCGTCAAAGATGACCATTCCTACCTCCCTGTCCTGGTCTTCCTCGTCGGCTATGTACTGTTTTATCTCCTCCAGCTTGCCCTTGCCTACGTAGGTCACCGTGTTGGGGCCGTTCACTTTCTGCGTGAACCGCTTGATGGTTACTGCACCGGCCGTGTCAGCCAGAAATTCCAGTTCGTCTAAGTATTCTTTGGTTTTTTCTTCGTCCTGTTCTTTGGTTATCAAGCCTACCAGTACGGCAGTCTCGGCTTTAGCCTCTGAAATTACAAATTCTTTCATCTATTATATATAATATGTGGACAAAGTTAGTGAAAACCGCAGACAATACAAAGAGAATGTTGGATTTTATTGTCGTGGTGCGGGCCCTTTCCGGTCTATTTTTAGCTCGAAGGGCGTAGCCGGCAGCCCGGCGGTGTTGTACAGGTTGGCGTCGTCCGGATTGTCGGCCCAGGCGTAGCGTACCTTGGCCGGAACCATGCCCCGGGGCGTGCGTAGGCGTACCTGGCTGCGGCCCACCACCTCGGCCTGGGCCCACTGGTAGTGGCCGTCGGCACCGGCCAGGGCAAAGGCGTTGACGTAGCCGTAGCGGCCATGGGCCTCAAGGCCCTGGGCCACATGGTCGAAGCTCACCATCACGTTGCCCTCGGCATCGGTATGCGCCTCGACGGGCTGTGGACTGTCGCAGTACACCTCTGTCTGTCCGTAGTCGTTCCGCAGCGCCATGAGGGCCAGTCGGTGAGCCACCGTCTGCTTGTCGTGCGGATGTACATCATTGGCGTCGCCCACGTCGATGGTTACGGCCTGGCCCGTGTGGGGCAGGGCGAGTGCTGCGTTCTGCGCGGCGCGCAGGGTGGCCCATGGGCTCTCGGTGGGCGTGTCGGCGGCTTTCCTGTAGTTGGGCAGCTGCACCCAGTAGAAGGGCATGTCGGTCAGCTGCCACTGCTGCCGCCAGTCGGTTATCATGCTCCGGAACAGCGGCGCGTATGCCTGGGCCCGGTCGGTGTTGTTCTCGCCCTGGTACCACAGCGTGCCCTTGACGCGGTAGCGACAGATGGGTGCCACCATGGCATTGAATATGCGCGAGGGGTACCTGTTGGGACTCTCGGGCACGTACCCCATCATGTCCTTGACCACCGCTATGCGGTATTTCCACGGATGGCCGAGGATGGGCAGCTGCTGGTCGCCCACCTGCAGGTAGTACAGATGCTTGGGGCCGTAGCAGCCCCCGTTGCCGCGGTTGTCTATTATCTTTATGGTGAGCTCGTTGGCCCCGGCTTTCAGTATGCCCGCGGGTATGGGGTAGCGTCGCAGCGTGGTAAATCCCTGGGTGCTGCCTACGCGGTGGCCGTTCACCCATGCCACGTCGTCATCGTCTATCATGCCCAGGGATATGACGGCCTCCTGGCCGGCCCTCGCTGCCGGCACGTCAAAGTGTGTGGTGGTCCATACTACGCCGTCTATCTTGGCCAGACTGTCCACCTTCCATACCCCAGGCACATCGAGCGGCGCCCAACTGCTCTTGTCCCAGCTGGTGGCGTACCAGCCTTCGGCCTCGCCCCGCTCTGTAGCCACCGCTTGGGCAAACTCGGCCTCCACCTTTCTTCCTAACGCCTCGTTGGCCGTTATGTCCGATGTGCTCAGCTCCTTCATCTGTTGGCTGTATTGCGGTAGCCTGCTCATGGTCGCCAGGCTCATCCATGGCTCTATGTCGGTGCCACCCCAGGAGGCTCTGACTATTCCCACCGGGCAGCGCAGCTTGCCGGCCAGCTCTCTGGCGAAGAGATAGGCCACGGCCGAGAAATTGCCGGCCGTCTGGGGCGACGCTACCGTCCAGTGTCCTGCCAGGTCGTCATTAGGTGTGCGGCTCAGCGCGTGGGCCGCTTCAAACTCTCTTATCTGCGTGTTGGTGGCCGCCGCTATCTCCTCGTCGGCCCGGTTGGCACTGCTCAGGCGAAACTCCATGTTAGACTGTCCGCTGGCCACCCATACCTCGCCCACGAGTATGTCGGTTACGCGTATGCTCTCCTTGCCGCTTGCCACCGTCATGGTATAGGGGCCACCGTAGGCCATAGCCGGCAGAGCTACGTGCCAGGCCCCCTTGCGGTCGGCCCGCGTGTCCACACGGTGGCTGCCTATGGTTACCGTTACCCGCTGGCCCTTGCTGGCCCAGCCCCAGATGTTGGCCGGTTGGCCTGCCTGTAGCACCATGTGGTCGGCTATGATAGCCGGAAGCCTCAGCTGGCCCATCATGTAGGTTGTGACCAGCATAAACATCAATGTGAGTAATGCGCGTTGTTGTTTCATGTTTGTTTCTGAATAGCAGCGGTGGCCGTAGAGAGGCCTCCGCTATGGGTTAGCGATATGGATGATGGCAGACGGGTACCCAGGGAGATTTCCGAGGCACCGCCTATCTCTTGCAAAGTTAATGAAAAGCAGGCGCAGGGCAAAGGAAAAAGTCGCTTTTTTTTACAGATGGGCGGGGCGGAGTGGCTGTCGCGGAAGCCCGGGATGACCTGCTTACAGATTGTAAGTATGGCGGAGCGGATAATGTATAAATATACAGCGGCGGGGACCGATTTTGCATATTTATGCAGAAATGACGGCCCTCAGCCCCGTGGCATTTTCCGGTTTTGGCGACCTTCTACGGAGCGTTTCGGGCTGTTTCGGGCTGTCTTGGCGCTCCTTTCCGCCTCCGCCAGGATGCCTTTTTCGGTTTTTGGAGCCCTTTAGGGCGCTTTCTGACGCTATTTTGGCCCTTTCGGTTTGTCCTCTTTTTTCATGCCCCGAACCATCTCTGCGCGGCTAAAGACGGTCATTAGCGTCGCCGCGACCATCATTAGCTCGCTAATGACCGTTCCGGCACCGCGAAAAGTCGCTGCTACGTGCGCCGAGAATGGCCGAAAAACGCGCGACCCATGCCGCTGTGCCCCAAAACGCCACGCAGAGCGGTGCCAAACGGTATAAATATACAGTTGCAGACTGTAACTAACAAATGTTAAACACCCCCGGCTGCTCCGTGTGAGACCAAAAAAAGAGGCCCCGACAGCTGTGGTTTCTCAAAGATTATGTTTACTTTTGTACCCAGTACCCTCAGAGAAGATACAAACCTAAACAATAGATATGAAACATACCGTAATGATGCTTGCGGTGGCGCTGCTTATAGGCAAGGGCACCACCGCCCTGGCCCAAGGGGCCGCCTATGCCCAGTACACCAACTTGCCCACCCTGTATATAGAGACTACCAGCGGGGCCGACCCCGCGGACAAGACCAACTACCTGCCCTGCAAGGTGACGCTGGTAGACGGTGACAAGACCACCACCTACACGCTGGCCAAGGGCGGCGTGCGAGGCCGGGGAAACAGTACCTGGAGTGCCAGGAAGAAACCCTGGCGGCTCAAGTTTGACTCCAAGGTGGCGCTGTTAGGCAAGGACTTTGCCAAGGCCAAGAGCTGGACCGTGCTGGCCAACACCTACGACAAGTCGCTTATGCGCAACGCGCTCACGTACCACCTGGGCCGGTTTATGGGCCTGGAGTTCTGTCCCGCGGCCATGGCGGTCGACCTGGTGATGAACGGCACCTACCGCGGCACGTACCAGATATCGGACCAGATGGAAGTGCGCGACAAGCGAGTGCCCGTCGACGAGGACACGGGCTGGCTCCTGGAGTACGCCAACGCCGCCGACAAGGTAGACGACCCCAAGATAGCCCTCTACTGGAACAGCGGTTTCTACGGCAACGTACAGATCAAGAATCCGGAGTTTGCCGACGACAAGCTCACGGCCAACCCCACGCTGGCCGAGGAGATACGCACCTATCTCAACACCACCATAGGCGGCCACATGGACACCTCGGTCAAGGGCTACGACTACGTGGACCCCGTCAAGGGCTACCGCGCGCTGGTAGACACGCTGGCCCTCGTCAACTGGTACCTGGCCACCGAGATAACGGCCAACTGGGACGGGTTCTACAGCATATACTCCTACCGCGAGGGCAGCGGCGCCCCCGATACACGCCTGCACCTGGGCCCGCTCTGGGACGAAGACCTGGCCTATGGCAACCACAACGAGACCTACGACTATTTTGCAGGCAATTACTTCTACACCCATCTGCTGGCCGACTGCAACTTTGACCGCAACCGTTTTCCAGACGGCTTCCGCAAGATGCAGCCCGTGGTACAGCACCTGTGGGACGACCCCTGGTTTGCCACGGCAGTGAGCCACCGGCTGCAGCAGCTCATAGACGGAGGCATCCAGGCACACCTGGAGGGTAAGGTCGACGAGATGCAGACCCTCATGGCACAGTCGGCAGCCCGTAACTTCGCGCTGTGGAGCATCCGTAACGACGACAAGGGCAGCTCTACGGCCGATAACAGGGTGAGCTGGGAGCAGTCGGTACGCTTGCTGCGCGCCTTCATAGGCACGCGCCTGGCCATGATAAAGGGCCAGGTGGCCGCGAAGAATGTAGCCAACCTGTATCTGGACGACACGGTCGACGACGATGCCCGTATAGCCACCCGCGCCGCCTCGGCCACAGGGGGAGTCAACGTGGTGATGCGCCGCGCCATCGAGGCAGGCGTGTGGACACCCGTGTGCCTGCCCTTTGCCCTGACACCCCAGCTCGCCGCCTACTACTTCGGCGAGGGAGCCCAGATGGCCGTGTTCAGCACCGTCAGCACCAGTGGCGGGCAGGCCCAGTACCACTTTGCCACCACCCGCGAGGTAGGGGCCTGTGTGCCCTGCCTGGTCAAGGCTACCCAGGACGTGGCCACGCCTTACTCCTTCCTCGGCGTAACGCTTGCCGGTCAGCCCAAGGGCTACACCCAGGGCGGATGGGGCTTCCAGGGCGTGTTCGCCCCCACCACGCTGGAGGCCGACGGCACCCGTCTGCTGTTAGACCAGGGCAGCGCCGTGGCCGTAGCGTCAGCCCCCGTGGCCATGCAGGGCTATAGAGCCTACTTTACCCGTCCGGCCGGCAGCGCCGCCTATGCCGTAGAGGTGCTGGTAGACAACCTTCCCACGGGCATAGCCGACGGCCCCATGGCCGACCCCGTGGCCGGCGGCCCCACCTACACGCCCGACGGCAAGGCCCTGCCCGCCCACACCGCCACTATGCCCCACGGCCTATATATAAAGAAAGGTGTAAAGGTGGTACGGTAGGAGCCCGCGGCAGCGGCGACAGCCGCCGCCACGAGTCGTCCGGCTCGTTTAAAAAACGATAAAAATGTAGAGATTAGTTTCTTTTTGTAGCCGATTAGTTGTAACTTTGTGGCTCAGAATATAACTTAAACATCAAAACAATGAGATTAATTATCGAAACCGATTATGAGAAGTTGTCACAGTGGGCAGCCCATCATGTAGTAGAGCGCATTAACGCAGCCAAGCCTACGGCCGAGAAGCCTTTTGTACTGGGCTTGCCTACTGGGTCGTCGCCCGAGGGCATGTACCGCTGCCTCGTCGAGGCTTACCGCGCTGGCCAGGTCAGTTTCAAGCACGTCCTCACCTTTAATATGGACGAGTACGTGGGCCTGCCCGAGAGCCATCCGGAGAGTTACCACTCCTTCATGCGCCGCAACCTGTTTGACCACATCGACTGCCCTGCCGAGAACATCCATATCCTCAACGGCAACGCCCCCGACCTCGAGGCCGAGTGCGCCCACTATGAGCAGATGATAGCCGAGGCCGGCGGCATCGACCTCTTCCTCGGTGGCATAGGCCCCGACGGACATATAGCTTTCAACGAGCCGTTCTCGTCGCTCACGTCGCGTACCCGCGTCAAGACACTGACCACCGATACCATCATAGCCAACAGCCGCTTCTTTGACAACGATGTCAACAAGGTGCCCAAGCACGCCCTGACCGTAGGCGTGGGTACCGTGATGGATGCCCGCGAGGTGATGATACTCGTAAACGGCCACCACAAGGCCCGCGCCCTGCAGGCTGCCGTCGAGGGAGCCGTAACCCAGGCCTGGACCATCAGCGCCCTGCAGCAGCACCGGCACGCCATCATCGTGGCCGACGAGGCGGCAGCCGACGAGCTCAAGGTAAGTACTTACAGGTACTTCAAGGATATAGAAAAAGACAATTTGTAGAATAGTATTAACTTATCAGAAAGATGAGATTAAATCTTAGTTCACAGATAGTATTCAACAAGGTACCCGAAGAGTTCTACAACCCGAAGACGGCAGTAGAGCGCTCTGAGATTACCCGTGAGGAGCACATCCCCACAGACATCTATCCTACCGTAGATGAGGGCGCCGCCCGTATAGCCGACGCCATCGTGGCCGAGATCAAGGCCAAGGAAATGTTAGGCAAGTACTGCGTGCTGGGCCTCGGTACCGGCCAGTCGCTTACCCCCGTGTTCAACGAGCTTATCCAGCGCTACGAGCACAAGCAGGTTAGCTTCGCCAACGTTGTGGTGTTCAACGCCTACGAGTACTTCCCCCTCTCGCCGGATAGTCAGCACAGCGCCATCAGCCAGCTGCGCGACCGCTTCCTCAGCCATGTCGACATCCCCGAGCAGAACGTCTATACGCTCGACGGAACCATATCCCAGGAGGCCGTGCAGAGCCACTGCCGTCTGTACGAGCAGCGCATACAGACCTTTGGCGGCATCGACGTCATGCTGCTGGGCATAGGCCGTATCGGCAACATCGCTACCAATGAGCCGGGCTCTACCCTTACATCGCCCGCGCGTATCATCCTGATCGACGCTACCAGCCGCGAGGAGATGACCATGAGCTTCGGCTCACAGGAACCCGTCCCCCCGTGTTCCATCACGCTGGGCATAGCCGACATTCTGGCTGCCCGCAAGATATTCCTTACCGCCTGGGGCGAGGAGAAAGCCGACATCATCCGCACCACCGTCGAGGGCAAGATAACGGATGCCATACCGGCCAGCTTCCTGCAGACCCACAACGACGCGCACGTGGTTATAGACCTGCCGGCCGCCAGCAAGCTCACCCGCATCATCCACCCATGGCTGGTGTCGAGCTGCAAGTGGACCGACAAGCTCACCCGCGCCGCCCTGGTATGGCTGTGCCAGGTAACAGGCAAGCCCATCCTGAAGCTGACCAACAAGGACTACAACGAGAACGGACTCTCTGAGCTCCTGGCACTCTACGGCTCGGCCTACGATGCCAATATCAAGATCTTCAATGACCTGCAGCACACCATCACGGGCTGGCCGGGCGGCAAGCCCAATGCCGACGACACCTATCGCCCTGAGCGTGCCAACCCTTACCCCAAGCGCGTCATAGTATTCTCTCCCCATCCCGATGATGATGTCATCTCCATGGGCGGCACTATCCAGCGCCTGGTTAAGCAGGGCCACGACTTGCATGTGGCTTACGAGACCAGTGGCAACATCGCCGTCGGCGACGAGGAGGTTACCCGTTTCATGCACTTCATCAATGGTTTCAACCAGCTCTTCATGGGCGACAAGGACGAAACAATCAAGCAGATGTACAAAGACATCAAGCGCTTCCTGGCTAACAAGAAGGAGGGCGACATCGATACTCAGGACGTGCGTACCATCAAGGGACTCATCCGTCGTGGCGAAGCCCGTACGGCCTGTACGTTCAACAAGATTCCCCTGGACCACGTACACTTCCTTGACCTGCCTTTCTACGAGAGTGGTAAGATAGAGAAGTTGCCTATGACAGAGAAGGATGTCGATATAGTACGCCACCTGCTTACTACTGTCAAGCCCCACGAGATTTTTGTGGCTGGCGACCTGGCTGACCCTCATGGCACCCACCGTAAGTGTACCGATGCCGTCCTGGCAGCTATCGACCTGGAGAAGGAAGCTGGTGCCGAGTGGCTCAAAGACTGTCGTATATGGATGTACCGAGGTGCCTGGGCAGAGTGGGAGATAGAGAACATAGAGATGTGTGTACCCATGAGCCCCGAGGAGCTGCGCGCCAAGCGCAACGCCATCCTCAAGCACTCATCGCAGATGGAGAGCGCGCCGTTCCTGGGCAACGACGAGCGTCTGTTCTGGCAGCGCGCCGAGGACCGCAACCGGGGTACGGCTGCCCTCTACGACTCGCTCGGACTGGCCAGCTACGAGGCCATGGAGGCTTTTGTCGAGTACAAGCCTCTCTGAGGCTGCGTAGCTCGTAGTACACTCTTTTAAAATATATAGTGGCGGACTATCGTTGGGGCATGGTGCTCCCGGCGATAGTCCGCCATTGTGTTATGGATGCCGTAGCGGTGGTGGGGTTAGCGGTGGCCCTTCTCGCCCATGGCCTGCATGTACATGGCCCACAGGGCTTCAGCGCTGGCCGGCTGGCCGAGTGCGTACGAGAGGGCGCCGTCCCAGTTCCAGGGAACGACCACACGGGTAGAGTGGTTGAGGCGCTTCAGAAAGTCGGCCCGATAGGTGCGGCGCAGCCAGTCCAGGAAGTAGCCCGTGTAGCGATAGCCCCGGGTGTAGTGGCCACCCTTGGGGCGGTCGCCGTCATGGAAACCGTCGCAGGCAATGCGTACTGCATCGGCCATACCCTCAATAAAGGTGGTGACGGTGGGGTTCTGACCGTAGCGGCCTATACCCTGGGGCTCGAGCTGGTACACATGGGTAAGCTCGTGGAGCAACACACCGCGCGTCTCGAAGTCTACCTTGGCCGTGTCGCCATCGCCAAAAGCCTTGGCTACGTGGCGGGTACTGTAGAAGATGGAGGTCTGCCGGCTATTGCCCCCCTTGGCCGAAATACCGGGGTCGTCGCGCAGCGTGTAGTGGAGGGAGCGGCACGTGGGGACACTGTCCTTGGGCGAGTAGTACAGGGTACGCATTACCTGGCGTGCTACCCGGCGGATATAGCCGTCGGGGTCGGGCACGATGGCGTGGTAGATGTCGGAGCCACGGCTGCCCTGGTCACGGTCTTCGAATACTATCTGCTGGAGATGGTGGTTCCATGCGCGGCGATGGGTGTCGCGCTCTGCGCCGTCAGTAGCCATGGCACCCATGAGCAGGGCGGCTACTAAGAGGGTTGCTTTACGTTTTGTCATGCTGTCTGTTTGTCGATTTGTTGTTATAGTAGATATTCCCGTCGTCATCATTGTGCGCGGTCTGATGGCAAAAGTAATCATTAATGGCGGCTCGGGCAAGCAAAAAGGCAATTTTCTTTGCGCTTTTTGCACATTTTCCGTCCAGGGCGCTTCTCTCTGCCGTGCTACTGACAATTTTTGGTTTCGACACATTAATTAAGAAAGATATATTTGCAGTCATGGCCTATTTTTAGTAATTTTGCCTTGTGATAACCTCTAATCATTAAGCTTATGCGAAAGTTGATTTTCTTGCTATCCCTGCTGCTTCTGGGTACCGCGACGGTCATGGCTGCCGAGTCGTACACCGCGCTGTGGAAGCAGTACTACGCTGCGGCCGAGGAGTGGCACCCCCGTACCGGGATGACCCTTCTGGATAAGATAATAACCCGCGCTGCGGCCGAGAAGGAGTATGGCCATCTCGTAAAGGCCCAGATTTGCCGGTCCAGTATGATGGTTCAGCTCGCGCCCGACTCGTTTGACATAGAGGTGGCCCGCATGGAGCGGGCCGAGACAGCGGCCACGGATCCCGTGCTCAAGGCGGTGTATGCCACTGTACTGGGCAAACTATACAGAGACAGCTACCAGTATGCCAATAAGGACGGGCATGAGGCCAAGTGCCGCGCCTGCTTTGCCCGGGCTCTCCAGGACAAGGACCGTCTGGCCCACACCCAGGCCCAGGTGTACGAGCCGCTGGTGGTGTGTGGTGGCTACGCGTCGGTCTTTGACGACGACCTGCTCCACGTTATCGGTTTCGAGGCCCGGGCTTATGCCGAGCTTCGCGACTACTATGCCGCCCACGCCAATCGCCGTGCCGCCTGTATCATGGCGGGCTGGGCCGTTAGCGACTATTATAACAATGTGGCCCCTGGTGCCCATCGCGCCAAGCAGTTGCAGCAGATAGACTCGCTGATAGCCGTCTACCAGGATATAGAGGAGGCTGGCGACTTGGCCATCAGGCGCTTTGAGCTGATGAAGGCCGACGACCGCTTTACCGAGGCCGACAGGATGACATACATTGACAATGCCTTGGCCAGGTGGGGAGCGTGGAAAGGCATGAACCGGCTGCGCAATGAGCGCGCCGAACTTATCGCCCCAACTTTCACGATAAGTCTGGCTCAGGAAACTATGCTCCCCGCTACGGCGCGCCTGGTCCGTGTCAATGCCCTGCGCAACATTAAGCAGCTCACGCTGAACGTTTACCGCCTGAAGGATACTTATTATAAGGCATCTAAGGGCTACACGGTCGCCGAGGAGCCTCAGGCGCTGAAGCGGTACGTGGCTGGCAAGCCTGTGCAGGTCATCAGGCGCCGGTACTACGGTCAGCCGGCTTACAAGACGCTCTCTGATACCGCCACGATAGCTCCGCTGCCCATGGGGGTGTATCTGGTAGAGGCCGTGGCCGACACCAAGGGTGTAGAGCCCCAGTATGCCAAGCTCCACGTAACCGATATGATGGTGCTGATGCAGAATGAGAAGACCCAGGTAACCCGACTGGTGGCCGTGAGCGCCACTACGGGGCAGCCTGTACCCGGTGCCCGGATAGAGTTGCTCTCGGGCGAGGACAAGGTCGAGCTCCTTACCACCGACAGCAAGGGCGAGGCCAGCGCTGGCCTGAACAACCGCTCTAAGGTGCGTGCCTATACCGCTGCCGACAACTACGCCCCCTACAGTTTTGCCTGGAACCGTTCTGTAACTACCAGCCGTCAGGCCGGCGACAACGTGCGTCTCTTTACCGATCGCTCTATCTACCGTCCGGGACAGACCGTACAGGTGGCCCTGGTGGCCTACAAGGTTATCGATGCTGTTACTACCAATGTGCTGGCCGACAGGGAATATGCCCTGCAGCTCAAGGATGCCAACTACAAGGTCGTGGCCGAGAAGAAGATTACCACCGACAGCTACGGCTCGGCTTCGGCCAGCTTCGTGCTGCCCACGGCAGCCCTGACGGGTACCTATAGGATATGCGTGGGCAACAGTTGGCGCGAGGCAGTGGCCATCGAGGTAGAGCAGTACAAGCGCTTTACTTTCAGGATAGACATGGACACCGTGAAGACCCGCTATGAGGTGGGCGACACCGTGGCTGTTACCGGGCGGGCCGTCAGCTATGCCGGCATGCCTCTCCAGGGCGCCAAGGTCAAGTATGGCGTGACGCGCCGCACACCTCTCTGGTGGCGCTATGGCACCTCTCGGGCCAACGATACACAGGTCACCTCGGGCGAGGTGGTTACCGATGCCTCGGGTGCCTTTGTCATCCCAGTTCCCATGACGGTTCCCGATACCGACGAGCCTCACTTTGCGTACAACTTTG
This sequence comes from uncultured Prevotella sp., assembly GCA_934183135.1. GTDB lineage: Bacteria > Bacteroidota > Bacteroidia > Bacteroidales > Bacteroidaceae > Prevotella. Next base: position 62,015 of record CAKPRX010000001.1, on the reverse strand, counting down.
CGGTTCGCGCCACGGTAACCGATGCCGCCGGCGAGACCCACGAGAACGCTACGGTGCTGCCGCTCTCTTCGCGTGCTACATTCCTGCGCTGCGAGATGGCCCGGATGGCCGAGCGCGACAGCCTGCGTAACTTACGCTTCGTATATACCAACGCCCAGGGCACCGAGATAGCCGGAACCGTCAGCTACACCATCGACGGCCATGTCTATACCGCCCCGGCTAACAGGCTCATAGACATCCGCCCCGTCATAGCTGGTCTGAAGAGTGGCCGCCATAGTATGCAGGCCACCTGCGGTACCGATACGGTACGCCATTCATTTGTTATCTTTACCCTCGATGACGACCAGTTGCCTGTAGATACTCTCGACTGGTTCTATCTGAGCAGCAGTAGTTTCAGCGACCATGGCCCCATCCGCCTTCAGATTGGCTCCTCGGCTGCCGACCAGTATGTTGTGTACAGCCTCTTCTCCGGCGGTCGTATGATGGAGAAGGGCTCTTTTAACCTGGACGGCCATCCCTACCGTCGCGACTTTACCTATCGTAGTGAGTATGGCGACGGACTTACCTTAGCTTACGCCTGGGTGCGCCATGGTCAGCTCTACAGCCACACGGTTCACATCACCCGCCCCATGCCCGACAAGCGGCTTCTCAGCCATTGGACCACATTCCGCGACCATCTCGTGCCTGGCCAGAAGGAAACCTGGACGCTCCACATCAGTCGTCCCGACGGCCGTGCAGCCTGTGCCCAGCTTATGGCAACCCTTTATGACAAGTCGCTGGATGCACTACGCTCTCACCATTGGTCGTTCGGCCCCCTGTATACCCCTGGGTTTACCTACGGAGTTCAGTGGAGTACCCCGTCGTCATGGGCCAAGTCGCTCTATGCTTATCTGCGGCCCAAACAGTTGTCTTCCATCAACATGGAGCCATCTCGGTTAGCTGCCTGGTCGTATGACGATGGTATGCCGTCTGTCAGGTACAGACGTATGGCCACTGCGGCCCGCCCCGAGACCTCCTTGGCCACCGGCAAGGTGTACCCTGGGGTCCTGATGGAGAACGCGGTGACCAGGTCGAACGATGCTGACTATGCGGCAGCCGGCGAGTTGCGCGCCAAGACTACTGACAGTCAGAACGACGTGGCCGCGCCCCAGGCCACGGCTCCCAACCTGCGCGAGAACTTTGCCGAGACAGCTTTCTTCTACCCCTCCTTAGAGACCAATGCCAAGGGCGATGTGCGTATCAGCTTCACCCTGCCCGAGGCCGTTACCACCTGGAAGTTCCTGGCCTTTGCCCACGACCGCGACATGAACTACGGACTGACCGAAGCCGAGGCTGTAGCCCAGAAAGTGGTAATGGTTCAGCCCAATATGCCCCGTTTTGTACGTATGGGCGACCAGGCCACCGTGTCGGCCCGTATTATGAGTACCGATGACGCGGCCCGCCAGGGCACGGTACGCATGGAACTGCTTACGGCCGATGGCACTACCGTGGTGTACACCCAGCGCCAGCCGTTCAGTGTCGATGCCCATGCCACCACGTCGGCCACGTTCAGCTTTACCCCTCGGGCCACCGACGAACTGCTCATCTGCCGTATCGTGGCCGAGGGCCGCAACTTCAGTGACGGCGAACAACACTATCTGCCAGTGCTGCCCGATAAGGAGCAAGTGCTCAACACACTGCCCTTTACCCTGGAGCGCGCAGGCAAGCATACTCTTAGCGTAGCCTCGCTGTTCGCCCCGTCGGCCACCCACTGCCTTACCACTATAGAGTACACCGACAATCCCGCCTGGCTGGCCGTACAGGCGCTGCCCGCCCTGGCTCAGACCACGGCCGACAACGCCATCAGCATAGCCACGGCCTACTATGCCAACGCCATAGCCTACCATCTGGTAACCACCACACCAGCCATCACCACGGCTCTGAAGTTGTGGCAGCAGACCCCCGATAAGAGTCTGCTCAGTACCTTGGAGGCCAACCCTGACCTGAAGACCATCCTGTTAGAAGAGACCCCGTGGCTGATGCAGGCTGCCAATGACACCGAGCGTATGCGCAGTCTGGCCCGGTACCTCGATGCCAACCAGTTGGCCGCCGCCCAGGAGGTTCTGCTGCGCAAGCTGACCCGTCTGGACAGCGGTACCGGTGCCATCAGTTGGTTTGCCGGCATGGAGGGTAGCCGCTTTGTCACCCTGACAGTTGCCGAGATGCTGGAGCGCATCAACCGCCTGACAGGCAAGCAGACGGCCACCGCGGCACAGCTCAGCCGGTCGCACGCATGGCTCGACAGCCAGATGGACAAGTACGTGGCCCGGCTCAAGAGCGATGCCCATAAGTCCAAGACCGCTCCCACCCTGAGCGAGCTCGACTACCGTTATCTCTATGTGAGCGCCCTGGCTGGCCACAAGGTCACCCCCACCATCGAGTACCTGCTCGGCCTCATGCAGAAGCCCCGCCGCGACCTTACCATCTACGGCCGTGCCAACTCGGCAGTCATCCTGGCACTCTACGGTCGTGGGCAACTGGCTGCCAGTTATCTGCAGAGCGCCCGCGAGAGCACCGTCTACAAGGCGGGCATGGGCCGCTACTACGATACGCCGCTGGCCCAGCTGTCATGGGCCGACTACCGCATACCCACGCAGGTGGCCACCATCGAGGCGCTTAGCCTGATAACGCCCGCCGATACCGCCACCATCGCCGAGATGCGGCAGTGGCTGCTCCAGGAGAAACGCACCACGGCCTGGGCTACGCCCATCAACAGCGCCAATGCCGTCTATGCCCTGCTGATGGGCAACAGCCAGAACCTAAGCACCTCGGTGTCGCCCGCCGTCATCTATGCCGATGGCAAGCGTCTCGCCGCCAGTCGGCCCACCCCCTTGGTGGGCACCGCCACCGTGCGCCGCGAGGGAGCGGCCAAGACCGTCACCGTACAGAAGACGGGCAGCCACACCAGTTGGGGCGCTGTCTATGCCCAGGCCTTGGTGCCTGTGGCCGAGGCCGGTTCGGCTGCTGCCGGACTGGCTGTGAAGCGCGAGGTGATAGCCCCCGCCGGCACGCTGAAGGTGGGCACCCGTGTCAAGGTGCGCATTACGCTGCAGGCCGACCGCGACTACGACTTCGTGCAGGTCATAGACCGCCGGGCAGCCTGTCTCGAACCGGCCAGCCAGCTCAGCGGCTACGCCAACGGCTACTACTATGCCCCCCGCGACAACAGTACCGCTTACTTCTTTGACCATCTTGCCAAGGGTACCCGTGTCCTGGAGACCGAGTACTACGTAGACCGCGCCGGCAGTTACCAGACCGGTACCTGCGAGGCCCAGTGTGCCTATAGCCCTGCCTTCGCCGGCCGTGCCGCAGCCACTTCCATCCGTGTAAATCCCTAATGAATATGAACAACATCAACAGTATAATCCGCCGTATGGCCGCCGCAGTCCTCATGCTGTCGGTGGCCATGCCATTGATGGCTCAGCGTATAGAGGTGAGCCAGCCCGTTATAGACTGCGGCCAGGTACAGTACCGCCATCCGGTATCGGTAAAGTTCGAGGCACGCAACCAGAGTGGGCACCAGATACAGATAACCGATGTAAGGACCAGCTGTGGCTGTACGGCGGTAGACTATCCGCGCGAGGGCATAGCCCACGGGCGCACGTTTGCCGTCACGGCCACCTACGATGCCCGCCAGATGGGCACCTTTACCAAGGAGGTGGCGCTCTATACCCGCGGCGCGTCGGCCCCGGTGTACCTTACGCTGCGGGGTAGGGTAGTGCCCGAGGTGGTAGACTACACGGGCACCTTCCCCCTTACCCTTGGCGCGCTGCGGGCCGACAAGTCTGACATAGAGTTCGACGATGTCAGTAGCGGCGAGCGTCCCTTCCAGCGTATCCACGTGCTCAACAGCACCTCTAAGCCCATGCAGCCCCAGGTAATGCACCTGCCCGACTACCTGCAGGCCCAGGTGTCGCCCTCGACCATCGCTCCCGGCAAGTCGGGCGAGGTGACCCTTACGCTGCTGTCCGACCGCCTGCGCGACTATGGCCTCACCCAGACCTCAGTGTATCTGGGGGCTTATCCCGGCGACCGCGTGGCTGCCGACAAGGAAATCAGCGTGTCGGTGGTGCTGCTTCCCAGTTTCGGACAGCTTACCGACCGCACCCGCGAACTGTCGCCTAAGCTGGAGCTGTCTGCCACCGAGCTTGACTTAGGCTCCTTTGACGGCAAAAAGAAGAAGCGGGGCGACATCATCATTGCCAACCACGGCCGTACACCCCTCGAGATACGCAACATACAGATGTTTACCACCGGCCTGGAGCTCTCGCTCAGCAGCCGTACCGTTGCCCCGGGAGCCACGGCCCGTCTGCGTGTCACCGCGGTGGCCTCGGGCCTCAAGCGGGCCCGCTCCAAGCCCCGCGTGCTGATGATTACCAACGACCCCGACCACGCCAAGGTGGTCATAGGCGTCACTGTCAAGTAGCCTGCCACGACCGTCATTATGAGTACCCATACTATGTTACAGATAGAGATAGACAGCGGCAGTGGGTTCTGCTTCGGAGTTACCACGGCCATCAAGAAGGCCGAGGAAGAGTTGGCCGGCGGCGGTACGCTTTACTGCCTGGGCGATATAGTACACAACGGCATGGAGGTAGAGCGTCTGCACAGCCGTGGGCTGGTCACCATCGACCACAGCCAGCTCTCGCAGCTGCACGGTGTCAAGGTGCTGCTGCGTGCCCATGGCGAGCCGCCCGCCACTTATGCCACCGCTGAGGCCAACCACATCAATATCATCGATGCCACTTGTCCTGTGGTGTTGCAGTTGCAGCGGCGCATCAAGCGGCAGTACACCGATAATCCCGACGCGCAGATAGTCATCTTCGGCAAGAGCGGCCATGCCGAGGTGCTGGGCCTGGTGGGCCAGACCCATGGCGCCGCCATCGTGGTAGAGAACATGGACGACGTGAGCCGGCTGGACTTCGGGCGCGACATCTACCTCTACTCGCAGACCACCAAGTCGCTCGACGAGTTTCGCGCCATCATCTCCTACATCCAGGGCCACATGTTGCCCGGTGCCACATTCCGCAGCTTCGACACCATCTGCCGGCAGGTGGCCAACCGCATGCCCCACATCGCTGCTTTTGCCTCGCGCCACGACATGATACTCTTCGTGAGCGGCCATAAGAGCAGTAACGGCAAGGTGCTGTTCAACGAGTGTCTCCGCGTCAATGGCAACAGTCACCACATCGAACAGCCCACCGAGATTGACCTCAGTTGGCTCCGTGGTGTACGCTCCGTAGGTATCTGCGGGGCCACCAGTACCCCCAAGTGGCTCATGGAGCAGTGCCGCGACCATATTCTCGCTGCTGTAGAAGACCGGGAATAGAGGAGCGAAGCTCCAATAACTTCGCTGCTGCCAACGGCTAATCAGCTGTCCCGTATCGTAAATATTTTTCTGATAATGTATAAATATACATTTCTGCCGTTTCGGCATCGGGCGAGGGCCTTTCGCCCCTCTGTATTTTGTCTGTATGCTCGCCGAGGGGACGACGGCGGAGAAAATAGCAATTTTCTGACTACCTGAAAACCGTCATTTTTTTGCTCGCGATGGTCATTAGAATCGTAATGACCATCGCGAGCAAAAAAATGACCATCTTGGCGACTCCAAAAATCATCCTCTGCTGAGCCGAAAATAGCGGCTGAAAGGGCGCTAAATGCCTCTATTTTGTAAAAGGTTGTTACTTTTGCGGCCCTTGTGATGCCCCAAACGGCCCCGAAGACCCCCCAAAAACCTCCTGGATTGTTGGAAAAATCCGAAAATTATGTCCCGAAAAACGGCAGTTGTAACTGTATATTTATACATTATTGCCACGTGTTTTGCATAAATATACAGCCGCGTGTAAATGTTTTTCGCTGTTTTTCCTTGCGCTGCCTTTATGGTTGTCACCATGAAGGGTAGGCTGCGCCTCGGCAATAAAAACAATAAATTGTTTTGTATTTCGTTCGGCTTGCGCTACCTTTGGATAAGGTAGGCTGCGCCTCAATACTGCAAGCTGAAAAAATCTTCGACTTTTTCTTTGCAGTATCTTCGGCTTGCACTACCTTTGCAGCACGGATAATCATTAAATGTTTCGCGATGAAAAGACTACTCTTGTCGGCCCTTGCGCTACTTGCGGCCCTGGCCGTTGCGGCACAGCTACCCAAGGCATTGCAGGTAAAGGAAATGAAACTGAAGAACGGGATGACCGTGTGGATCAACGAGGACCACTCTCAGCCCAAGGTGTTTGGCGCGGTGGTGGTACGAGCCGGTGCGGCCGACTGCCCGAACACGGGCATAGCCCACTACTTCGAACATATCATGTTCAAGGGTACCGACAAGATAGGCACCACCAACTATGGCGCCGAGAAGGTATGGCTTGACTCCATATCGGCCCAGTACGACCTGCTGGCAGCCACCGCCGACACGGCCGCGCGCAGTCAGATACAGCGCCACATCAACCAGCTGAGCCAGCGCGCGGCCCAGTATGCCATCCCCAACGACTTCAACAATCTTATATCGCGCTACGGCGGTACCGGTCTCAACGCGGCCACCACCTACGACTACACCTATTATTATAACACGTTCTCGCCACAGTATTTGCCGCAGTGGGCCGCGCTCAACAGCGAGCGGCTCGTAAGCCCCGTGTTCCGGCTGTTCCAGGGCGAGCTGGAAACGGTGTACGAGGAGAAGAACCGCGCGGCCGACGACCTGTTTACCAGCGCCTTCAACCGTGTCATGGGCCACGCCTTTGACGGCACCCCTTACGCCTATCCAGTCCTGGGCTCTACCGAGAACCTCAAGAACCCGCGCCTCAGCGACATGTACCGTTTCTACCGCGACTACTACGTGGCTGGCAACATGGGACTCATCCTGTGTGGCGACCTGCAGACCGACAGCCTGGCCGCCCTGCTCGACGCCACCTTTGGCCGCATCCCTGCCGGTAACGCCCCCACCCCCCGCCCGTTTGCCTGGACCGACTATCGGCAGCAGACGTACGAGATAAAGATACCCATCCCCGTGGTAAGTGCCGAGCTGATAGGCTTCAAGGGCCCTGCCGCCACCAGTCCCGATGCCGATGTGCTCACCCTGGCCATGAGGCTGCTCAACAATGATGACCATACGGGCATGCTCGACTCCCTGATGGCCAGCGGCAAGCTTATGGCGGCCATAGCGCTGTGCGGCCCCATGAAGCGGGCCGGCTTTGTGGGTGTGGGCATCATCCCCAACCTGCTGGGCAAGAAGGCCAAGGCCGAGGACATCTGCCGTAAGGAGATAGACAGGCTCCGCCGTGGCGACTTCACCGACGAGGCGCTGGCCCTGGTCAGGCAGACCGAGCTGCGCAGTCGTCTGGAGGCCATGGAGGACATAGCCAAGCGCGCCGAGCTGATGGTTAGCACCTTTGGCAACGGTCTGTCGTGGGACGAGTACCTGCGCCGTGGCGACCGCTTGCAGCACCTTACCCGTGCCGACATAGTCCAGGTGGCCAACCGCTACCTGGGCGACCAGTATCTGCGCTTCGTCAAGCGCTATGGCTCGGCTGCCAAGGACCGGCTGGCCCAACCGGGCTACCGCCCTGTGGCTCCCCGCAACGTGGGGGCACAGTCGGCCTTTGCCCGGCAGCTGGCCGCCATGCCCGTGGCCCACGCCGAGCCCCGTTTCGTAGACTTTGACCGCGATGCCACCACCACTCGCCTGGCCCCGCTGGCCACCCTCTATACCGTGGCCAATCCTGTGGACAGCCTGTTCAGCCTCCGCATCATCTATCATAAAGGCTCGCGCCACGACCACCGTCTGGAGGTGGCCGAGCAGTACATAGACCAGCTGGGCACCTCGTCGCTGTCGCGCCTGCAACTGTCGCAGCGCCTGCAGCAGCTGGGCGCGTCGGTCAGTTTCGGGGTCGATGACGAGCGGTGCGGCTTCACCGTCCGCGGTCGCGATGCCAACCTGCGCCCCACGCTGGCCCTGGTACAGCAGTTCATGGCCGACATGCAGCCCGATGAGGCCAAACTGAAAGAAGTGAAGAAACAGGTGAAGGTGGGAGTAAACTCCTTTGACAAGGACAAGTCCCTGGTCGAGGAGGCCGTACTGGGCCGCCTCATGTATGGAGCCCACTCTGACGCGCTCACCCAGCCCTCGGTCAAGGAGGTGGCTGCCATGACCTCGGCGCAGCTCATCCAGTCTGTGCGCGACGCTGCCCGCACCGAGACCTCTGTCGTGTACAGCGGCACGCTCCCCTCGGCCACCGTGGCCGAGGCCGTAAGCCAGACCCTGAACCCCGCCCAGGCCGTAGAGCGCCATACCGACGTACACCTGACGGTGGCGCCCGTGACCGAGAATACCGTGTACATCTACCAGATACCCGATGCCCGCCAGACGCTCATCGGAACCTATCAGCCCATGGCCCCCACGCCCACCGTAGATGGCATAGCCACCCGCAAGCTGATGGCCACCTGCCTGGGCAGGGGCATGTCGTCGCTCATGTTCCAGGAGCTGCGCGAGTTCAGGTCCTTTGCCTACTCAGCTTACGCCTACAGCGTAGAGCCGGTACACGCCCTGCACCCCAATGACCCCACGGCGCTGGTAACCACTATGGGCACCCAGGCCGACAAGACCCTCCAGGCCCTCGGCGTGCTGGACAGTCTGCTGACCCATGCCACGATAGATGCCGGACGGGTCAGTCTGGCCCGCAGCATGATGGTCAACTCGATAAACACCAGCTACCCGTCCTTCCGGGCCATAGGCGACTACATAGCCACGCGCCGTGTAGCCGGATATACCCACGACCTGAACGCCGAGGTGTACCGGGCGCTGCTAAGCCGTACTCCCGACGAGGTGGCAGCCTACTACCGCACCCAGGTACAGCCTGGCCCGCGCGCCATATACCTCGTCGGCAACATCACGGCCCCCATGCGTGCCCAGCTGGCCCGCTACGGCAAGGTGGTGGTGCTGACCAAGCGCGACGTGCTAAACTACTGACGCGGCAGCGTACCTGTCCCCTCTCTTAACTCCTTACCTTAAATGACCCAACTATCAGTGCCCCAGTGGACACCCGATGCCAGTCAGCAGCGGGTTATCGATGCCTTGGATGGCGGCTATCACCTGGTGCTGGCGCCCCCAGGCTGCGGCAAGACCCAGATACTGACCGAGCGCATACGCCAGGCCCATGCCCAGGGCGTGGCTTACGGCGATATGCTCTGCCTGACGTTTACCAACCGCGCCGCCCGTGGCATGCGCGAGCGTATCGCACACTATATCGGCGACGATGGCGGTGTGGCCGACCTCTATGTGGGCAACATCCACCGTTTCTGTGCTAAGTATCTCTTCGAAAATCACTGTGTGCCGGCCGAGACGGCAGTCATTGACGACGACGATGCAGTGAGCATCCTGGCCCGTTACCTCAACGAGGAGGAAGACGAGGTCAGGGCCAACTTCGGCCGCCGCCGCGACTATGCCGAGATTATCCATTTCGCCCACTTCATGCACCAGGTCATACACCGCCACCCCCGCGAGCTGCGCCTGCACCCCGACTGCCTTACCCCCGACGACGTGCGTGCCCTGAACTGTATATGCCGGGTAGAGCGGCGGCCGCTTACGCCCGAGGCCATGACCGACATCTACGACCATACCGACTACTACCGCGATGCCATCCGCAGCGACAGCTATGATGTGGGCAGTCAGCAGCTCATCGGCAGCCTGCTCTACAAGATGCGCTACGCCCACGCCTTTACGGCTTACTGTCGCCAGAACCAGCTCATGGACTTCGAGGACCTGCTCCTCTATACCTATGATGCCCTGACCGAACAGCCCGGCCACCCCCGTTACAGTTGGATACAGGTCGACGAGGTCCAGGACCTTAACAGCATGCAGATAGCCCTGATAGACAGCGTTACCCATCCCGGCGTGGCCAGGGGGCAGGGCATGGTGATGTACCTGGGCGATGCCCAGCAGGCCATCTTCTCGTTTATGGGGGCTCAGGCCGATACCCTTACCCAGCTGCGCCGGCGCTGCGAGGGCCATGTACACCACCTGGCGGTGAACCACCGCTCGCCCGGCTATCTCCTGCAAGTGTTCAACGACTACGCCGCCGACGTGCTGCATGTAGACCGTGCCCTGTTGCCCGTTCCCGGTAGCAGCGACGGCCGCCCGGCCACGGGGAACCTGTGTCTTGTGCCGGCCGATACCATCGACTCCGAGTACGACAGCGTGGCCCGTCTGGCTGCCCGTCTCTGTCAGCACCACCCAGACGATACCACGGCTATAGTGGTTACCGCCAACAGCGACGCCGACCTGATAGGGCAGCGCCTGCATCAGCTCGGTGCCCCTTACTTCCAGGTGTCGGGTACCGACATCTTCTCGACCCCCGAGGTGAAACTGCTGCTGGCCCATCTCAATGTGCTGGCCGCCGAGACCAACTTCATGGCCTGGGCGCGACTGCTCCAGGGCCTGGGCGTGTTTGCCGCCCCGGCCTCGGCCAGGGCTTTCGTGCGCAAACTGCTTAACCGCGCCATCCTGCCGTCAGACTTGCTGCTCTACGAGGGTACCGACACGTATGTACAGGACTTCGCCGCCACCCTGGCACAGACCGAGGTGGTGGTGTTCGACACCGAGACCACAGGGCTCAGCGTGTTTGACGATGACATCCTGCAGATAGCGGCCGTCAAGATGCGTGGCGGCCGCGTGGTGGCGGGCTCGGCCTTCGTGGTACATATCGCTACCGACCGTCCCATACCCACCATGCTGGGCGATGTGCCTAATCCTATCATCGAGGAGCGTTGCCACCAGCGCCTCTTGTCTCACGCCGAGGCCCTAAGCCAGTTCCTCGCTTATGCCGACGGCTGCGTGCTGGTGGGCCACAACGTGGAGTACGACTATCAGATACTGGTCAACAACCTGGGCCGCTACCTGCCCGGCAGCACCCTGTCCTGCCATCGCCGCTTTGACACCCTCAAGCTGCTTAGGCTCTTCCATCCCGAGCTCAGCAGCTACCGGCTCGACGACCTGCGTCGCCTGCACCTCTTCGGTCTCTGCGAGGACAACGCCCACCTGGCCGATGTCGATGTAGACGACACCTGCAAGGTGGTGAGCCATCTGCTGGGGCGCTGCGATGACTATGTCGCTGCCCAGCGCGACTTCCTGTCGCAGGGCAGCGTGGCCCAGCGGGCCGATGTGCTGCGCCGTCATTACCGCCAGTGCTATACCGATGCCCTGCACCGTCTGTACCAGCGCCGTGATGACGGTGGCGACCCTGCCTTAGTGTGCGAGCTGCGCAGCCTGTACCGCCACTTGCAGGCCGATGGCTATCCCTCTGCCCGGCAGGGCAAGATAGACTATATACTGCGCTACCTGTCTACACAGATGATAACGCCCGCCGCCGAGCCGTCATTGGCCGAGCAGCTGAGCAACCATCTGATGGACATCAACACGCTCAAGGAGGCCGACCTGTGCGGCTCGGGTATCATAGACGAGCGCATCTTTGTGTCAACGGTACACAAGGCCAAGGGACTGGAGTTCGATAACGTCATCGTGTTCGACACAGTCGATGGCCGTTATCCCAACTACTACAACCGTTATAACCCCGTGGCCTGCGAGGAGGATAAGCGCAAGCTCTATGTGGCCCTGTCGCGCGCCAAGCGGCGGCTGTTCCTGACCTGGAGTACCACGCGCATAGACTATCATGGGCAGCCACAGCCCCGCGAGCTGTCGCCGTTCCTCACGCCGATACTGCGCCACTTCGGTAACCTGCCATCGCTATAACAGCCCTGGTGCCTGCCACTTGGCCAGTATGTGCGGGTACTTGCCCAGCGCTATACCTATATATAATAATACAGCCATGCCGGCGACCTTTATCGGTCAGCGACATGGCTGTAGTCGTTATGGCTCCTTCCGAGCGGACGGATGGCCGTTGTTATGCCTTCTTGCCAGGGCGGGTGGCTATGATGAAGTAGGTGATGAGCAACAGGTAGGCTGCCAAGGACAGCAGCTCGCTCAGGTGGTCGGTCCACCAGGCATCGTAGTCGAACTCTATGCCACCAAACTTGAGCAGGGCGCTCACCACGCCCATCAGCGCACCGCCGGCGATAAATCCGCTGGCCAGTAGGGTGCCCTTCTCGCCACGGGCGTTGTTCACGGCAGCATCCTTAGACCGCGTGGTGACATACCAGTTGACGGCGCCGCCCACCAGGAGCGGTATGTTGAGCTCCATGGGGATAAACATACCCAAGGCAAAGGCCAGGGCCGAAATCTTGCATCTGTCCAGTACCAGGGCTATGGCCGCGCCGATGCCATAGAGCAGCCAGGGCGCGCCCTGGCCGTTCATCAGCGGAGCGATGACGGCAGCCATGGCGTGGGCCTGCGGTGCGGTCAGCTTGTCGCTCTGGAATCCGTATGTCTTGTTGAGCACTATCATCACGCCGGCCACGGTGGCAGCCGACACGATGGTGCCTAAGAATTTCCAGGTCTCCTGCTTTTTAGGCGTGGTACCCAGCCAGTAGCCTATCTTGAGGTCTGTGACAAAACTGCCCGACATGGACAGCGCCGTGCATACCACGGCACCCATGAGCAGGGCGGCCAGCATACCGGCATTGCCCTTCAGGCCCACGGCCACCATGACCACCGAGGCCAGGATGAGGGTCATCAGCGTCATGCCCGATACGGGGTTGCTGCCCACGATGGCTATGGCGTTGGCAGCCACCGTGGTGAAGAGGAAGGCTATCACGGCCACCAGGACGATGGCCACTACGGCATGCAGGAGGTTGAAGTCCATCACACCGGCGTAGAAGAACACGAAGGTTACCAGCAGGGTGAGCACCGAGCCGATGGCTATAATCTTAAAGGATATGTCGCGTTGGGTGCGAACCACCTCGGCCGCCGAGCCGCCCTTGCCCTTCATCTCGCGGGCGGCCAGTCCTACGGCACTCTTGATGATGCCCCAGCTCTTGATGATGCCTATCACACCGGCCATGGCTATGCCGCCGATGCCGATAGAACGGGCATACGAGGAGAATATCTTCTCGGGTGTCATGTCGCCCACGGCGGTGGTGATGGTGGGGTCCCACTGGTTCAGCACCGTATCGGGGAAGAGCAGGGCCATGCCCGGCACGATGACCCACCATACTGCCAGTGAGCCAAAGCAGATGATGGCGGCGTAGCGTAGGCCGATGATGTAGCCCAGACCCAGCACGGCGGCACCGGTGTTGACCTTGAAGACCAGTTTGGCGTGGTCAGCTATCTGCTGGCCCCATCCCACTACGCGCGAGGTGAAATTCTCGTTCCACAGGCCGAAGGTGGCCACGATAAAGTCGTACAGGCCACCCACCAAGCCGGCTATGAGCAGCGGTTTGGCCTGGCTGCCACCCTTGGCACCCGACACCAGTACCTGCGTGGTGGCTGTGGCCTCGGGGAAGGGATACTTGCCGTGCATATCCTTGACAAAGTATTTGCGGAAGGGTATCAGGAACAGGATGCCCAGTATGCCGCCCAGTGCCGAGGCTATGAATACCTTGAGGAAGTCGGCCTGCAGGTCCAGCATGTAGATGGCCGGCAGCACGAAGATGGCCCCTGCCACCACAGCGCCCGAGCAGGCACCGATACTCTGTATGATGACATTCTCGCCCATGGCATTGCGGCGCTTGGTGGCCGACGATACGCCGATGGCGATGATGGCGATGGGGATGGCAGCCTCGAACACCTGTCCCACCTTGAGGCCCAGGTAAGCGGCGGCTGCCGAGAAGAGCACCACCATGACCAGGCCCCAGCTTACGCTCCATGCGTTAACTTCCGGGTAATTCTTTTCCGGACTCATCACGGGCTTGTACTCCTCGCCGGCCTCCAGCTCGCGAAAGGCGTTGTCGGGCAGCTGCACCGTGTCTTTTTCTTTTTCTTCCATTGTACTGATTTTATTTATTTTAGTTACTTTTTGATTGACTAAAGCCGTCTTTGCGTTTCTTTTTGCAAAGGTAGTGCAAGCCGAGCGAAATACAAAACAATTTATTGTTTTTATTCCCGAGGCGCCGCCTACCTTCATGGTGGTAGCCATAAAGGTAGTGCAAGCCGAGCGAAATACAAAACAATTTATTGTTTTTATTCCCGAGGCGCCGCCTGCCTTCATGGTGATAGCCATAAAGGTGGTGCAAGCCGAAGGCACTGCAAAGAAAAAACATAGCTTCTTGCTGGCCGGGTTGACACTATAGAGAAAATGTTTTTTTGTCCCTGTACGATTTTTTTTGACCGTCAGTGGCCCTATTACTCACGTAAAAACACTAACTTTGTACCCTATACCTCTAATAACGAATGAATATGAAGCGATTTTTACTTTTTATCCTGTTTCTCGTGGCCGTGCTGATGGTACAGGCCATGCCGGCCCGTCGCGGTGTATGGCGCACACTGACCCTGACAGACGGCTCAACGGTCAAGGCCCAGTTGGTGGGCGACGAGTATGCTCACTGGTATGTAACAGACGATGGTACGGCCTACCATCAGGCTCAGGGTGGGCGCTATCAGCGTGCCGACCGTCAGGGCCTTGTCCGCCGCGCCATGCAGCGCCGTCGCCAGGCCAACGCTGTGTTCTCGGGCCGTCGTAAGGCAGACATCTCTGGCAAGCGGGGCAATTACCAGGGTGTCAAGAAGGGCCTTATCATCCTGGTTAACTTCCAGGACACCCAGTTTAAGAGCACCCATAACCAGGCTTTCTACAACCGCGTGGCCAATGAGGAAGGTCTGAAGATGGATGACTTCAAGGGCAGTATCAAAGACTATTTCCGCGACCAGAGCGATGGCAAGTTTACCATCGACTTCGACGTGGTGGGCCCTGTAACGGTGTCGCATACAGCCAGTTACTATGGCAATAACGACGATGACGACCAGGACGAGCACCCTGAGGAGATGATAGCCGAGGCCTGCCGTCTGGCCGACAGCCAGGTAGACTTCAGCAAGTACGACTGGGGCGGCAATGGCGAGGTAGACCAGGTCTACGTCATCTATGCCGGCCAGGGCGAGGCTGCCGGTGGTGCCGACGAGACCATCTGGCCCCACGCCTCTAACCTTAGTTATGCCGGCACCAGTCTCAAGCTCGACGGTGTCAAGATAGACTCTTATGCCTGCTCGGCCGAGCTGGGCCTGTATGGTGTCGATGGTATCGGTACCATCTGTCACGAGTTCTCGCACTGTCTGGGCTACCCCGACCTCTACGATATCTTCTATGAGGGCCATTTTGGCATGAGCGACTGGGACCTCATGGACTATGGTGGGTATAACGACGATGGGTTTACCCCTGCCGGCTACACCGCCTACGAGAAGTGGATTGCCGGCTGGATAGATTATGTCGAGCTGAGCGACCAGGATGTCAAGGTAGACAACCTGAAGCCCACCGCCCAGGGTGGCAGCGCCTATGTGCTGTACAACAAGGGCAACCGCGATGAGTATTACCTGTTCGAGAACCGGCAGCGTACCGGCTGGGACGCCGGTCTGCCTGCCTCGGGCCTCAGCGTTATCCACGTAGACTACGATGCTAACTGCTGGATTAACAACGTGGTCAACTCGACGGGTACTTTCCGTACGGTGGATGGCTGGACAGCCAATTTTACCAACGACCACCAGCGCCTCACCATTGTCCATGCCGATAACGATGACGACAGCAAGTACTGGAATGACGACTATGGCCAGTACACCAAGCAGACACTGACGGGCGACCTCTATCCCTATAAGACTAACAACACGCTGAGCGACTCGAGCAAGCCAGCCTTTGGCTTGTATAACAAGAATACTGACGGCACGCGCAAGATGGGTGTCAAGGTGACAGACATTGCGGACAATGGCGACGGCACAGTTAGCTTCCAGTACACCGCCACCGTGACCACCGAACCCACCCCCGAGGGGCAGGTGTTCTATGAGAGCTTTGACAAGTGTGCCGGCAAGGGCGGCAACGACGATGCTTGGAGCGGTAGCGTGGGAAGCAACAAGTTCAATGCCGATAATGACGGCTGGACCTATACCAGTGGCGGTGGTGCCGACCAGTGTGCCAAGTTTGGTAACAAGAGTGGCAACGGCACCGTATCTTCGCCCTCGTTCGACCTGACGGGACGGGCTAAGGTGACGTTCAAGGCAGCCCCCTTCGGCACCGATGGCCGCACCCTCACACTCAAGTACGACGGTGTCGAGGTGGGCACCTACACCCTGGAACCTAACCAGTGGACCGACATCACCGCCACCATCACCGGCAGCGGTTCGGGCTGCCTCACCTTTGTGCCTGCCAAGCGCTTCTTCCTGGACGAGGTAAGGGTAGTGGCCGAGGGTGTCTCTTCCGGTATAGAGCAGAACACCGTGGCCACCGGACGTGCTGCCGACCGCCGTATCTACACCCTGCAGGGCCAGTATGTAGGCACCGAGCTCAGCGCCCTGCCCTCGGGTGTCTACGTAGTGGGTGGCCGTAAGATAGTGAAGTAACCCCGCATCGCGGGCAGCAGCCTATAAGACACAAAAAAGCCCTCTTTCCGAGAATATACTCGGAAAGAGGGCTTGCTATTGGTAGCCATCCTACTGTCAGTGATGGTTTACTTGTTGCTGAACACGATGCCCTTGTCGTTGGCGTCTATCGTGATAGGACGCTCCTTGGTCACCTTGTCAGCCAGTATCATCTTGCTCAGGTCATTGAGTACATAGTCCTGAATGGCTCTCTTCACAGGACGGGCACCGAAGGTCGGGTCGTAGCCCACCGTGGTCAGGTAGTCTATGGCTGCCTTAGTCCAGGTGATGCTGACACCCTGCTGAGCCGTCATCTTCTGTACGCGGCGCATCTGGAGTTCCACTATCTGGCTAATCTCTTCCTTCTTCAGCGGGTGGAAGGTTATGATGTCGTCAATACGGTTCAGGAACTCTGGGCGCATTATCTTGCTGAGCATCTCGCGTGTGGCGTTAGATGTCATGATGATAATGGTGTTCTTGAAGTTGACCACCCTGCCTTTGTTGTCGGTCAGCCGACCGTCGTCGAGCACCTGTAGCAGCGTGTTGAACACATCGGGATGTGCCTTCTCTATCTCGTCGAAGAGGACGACCGAGTACGGTTTGCGCCGCACGGCCTCCGTAAGTTGTCCGCCCTCGTCATAGCCCACGTAGCCAGGAGGCGCACCGATGAGCCGGGTCACGCTGAACTTCTCCTGGTACTCGCTCATATCGATACGGGTCATCATGTTCTCGTCATTGAACAGGTATTCAGCCAGGGCCTTGGCCAGCTCCGTCTTGCCCACACCTGTGGTGCCCAAGAAGATGAACGAGGCGATAGGGCGCTTAGGGTCCTGAAGTCCCGCACGCGACCGCCTGACGGCATCGGCCACTGCGGTGATGGCCTCGTCCTGTCCTATGACACGGCGGTGCAGCTCCTCTTCCAGGTGGAGCAGCTTGTCGCGCTCACTCTGCATCATCTTAGATACAGGGATGCCCGTCCAGCGGCTCACCACCTCTGCTATATCGTCGGCGGTTACCTCCTCGCGTACCATGGCCGTTCCGCCCTGCGTACTGCGTAACCGCTGCTGTATACTGTCTATATCGTCCTGGATAGCCTTGAGCTTTCCGTATCTTATCTCGGCCACCCTGCCGTAGTTGCCCTCTCGCTCAGCCTTCTCGGCCTCAAACTTGAGGTTCTCTATCTCTTGCTTGTCCTGCTGAATCTTGTTTACGAGACCTTTCTCAGCCTCCCACTTAGCGCGAAACTGCTGTTCCTGTTCGCGCAGAGAGGCTATCTCCTTGTCCAGCTTGTCGAGCGAGGCGTGCAGGGTGTCGAGCGTGGCCCCGTCGGCACTGCCGTCGTTCTGGCGATGCTTCTCCTCGCTGCGTATGGCCTCGCGCTCTATCTCGAGCTGCTTCAGGTGACGGTCTGTCTCGTCGAGTTCCTCGGGAACAGAGTCGCGCTCCATACGGAGCTTGGCGGCAGCCTCGTCCATGAGGTCGATGGCCTTGTCGGGGAGGAAACGGTCCGAGATGTAGCGCTCGCTGAGTTTCACGGCAGCGATGCAGGCATCGTCCTGGATACGCACCTTGTGGTGGTTCTCGTATTTCTCCTTCAGGCCACGGAGGATGCTGATGGCGTCTATCTCGTCAGGCTCGTCGACCATGACAGTCTGGAACCTACGCTCCAGTGCCTTGTCCTTCTCGAAGTACTTCTGATACTCGTTGAGGGTAGTGGCGCCTATGGCACGCAGCTCGCCACGGGCCAGGGCAGGCTTCAGGATGTTGGCAGCGTCCATGGCACCCTCGCCACCACCGGCGCCTACCAGCGTGTGTATCTCGTCGATAAAGAGGATGATGTCGCCATTGGCATTGGTTACCTCCTGGATGACGCTCTTCAGTCTTTCCTCAAATTCTCCTTTGTATTTGGCACCTGCTACCAGTGCGCCCATGTCGAGCGAGTATAGCTGCTTGTTCTTCAGGTTCTCCGGCACGTCGCCACGTACTATCCGCTCGGCCAGACCTTCGACGATAGCCGTCTTGCCAGTACCAGGCTCGCCGATAAGGATAGGGTTGTTCTTCGTACGGCGAGAGAGAATCTGGAGGACACGCCTTATCTCGTCATCGCGGCCGATGACGGGATCCAGCTTGCCCTGGCGGGCTTTCTCGACCAGGTTCTGCGCATATTTGGCGAGAGCCTGGTAGTTCTCGTCGGCCGATGCGCCGTCTACCTTCTTGCCCTGCCGCAGCTCGCCGATGGCCTGTCGTACACCCTCGACGGTGAGCCCGGCATCCTTGAGTATGCGCGAGGCGGTAGAGTTGGTCTGGAGCATGGCGATAAGCATCGGCTCTATCGACACGTACTCATCGCCCATGCGCCGAGCCTCGTCCATGGCCTTGGCGAGTACCTCGTTGGCCTCGTTGGTCAGGTAGGGCTCGCCGCCCTGTACTTTGGGCAGATGGCTCAGCTCCGACTCGGCCAGGGTGAGTATCTGCTGCGGGTTGGCGCCCATCTTCTGGAATATAAAAGTGGTGACATCCTTGCCCTTGTCCATTATTCCTAACAGCAAGTGTACCGGCTCGATGGCCTGGTTCTGCGCTGTCTGCGCCCGGTTTACTGCGCTCTGCACAGCCTCCTGCGCCTTGATAGTGAATTTGTCTAATGTCATATTTGTTGTTCCTTTCTTTAGTCGTTGTTGTTATTGGGGTGTTTGCTCTCAGCTCTGCCGTCCCTCGGGGGGGAGCGTCAGCGCTATAGCCTGTTGTGCAAAGGACGTTCCGAACCCCGATTTCTGCCAAAATGTCAGTGGCTGGTGACGCACTTGTCAGCCCCGGCCATCGTGGAGACCGGTCTCTGCGTTGCAGGGAGCCGCCGTTAGAAACGCAAAGCTGGCAGAGTTAACAAAAATTATAGGCCATTTCTTTTCGCGCGCGTACATTTATTACTAATTTTGTATCACTAAACAATTATAACATATATGAATCGCAACTT
The DNA here is from genome assembly GCA_934183135.1 of uncultured Prevotella sp. Lineage (GTDB taxonomy): Bacteria > Bacteroidota > Bacteroidia > Bacteroidales > Bacteroidaceae > Prevotella. The sequence continues at coordinate 42,564 of CAKPRX010000001.1, read as the reverse complement.
ATTAAGATGTTCTCTCTTTGTGGCCGTACTGGCCCTGATGCTTGGAGCGGCCTCCGGTGCGTCGGCCAAGGCCAAGCACACCTTTAAGATAGAGGGTGGAAACTTTGTCTACGACGGGCGGCCCATACAGATACACTCGGGCGAGATGCACTACGCCCGCGTGCCCGCTGCTTACTGGCAGCACCGGCTGCGGATGATGAAAGCCTTAGGGCTCAATGCCGTGGCCACCTACGTGTTCTGGAACTACCACGAGACGGCCCCCGGCCAGTGGGACTGGACTACGGGCAGCCACAACCTGCGGGGCTTTCTCAAGGCCGCCCAAGACGAGGGTATGATGGTTATCCTGCGTCCAGGCCCCTATGCCTGTGGCGAGTGGGAGTACGGTGGCTATCCCTGGTGGCTCAGCACGGTTCCCGGCATGAAGATACGTACTGACAACAAGGCTTTTCTGGACTCGTGCCGCACCTATATAGGCCAACTGGCGGCCCAGGTGCGCGACTTCCAGGTAACCAAGGGCGGCCCCATCGTGATGGTGCAGGCCGAGAACGAGTTCGGGTCGTACGTTAGCCAGCGCAAGGACATTCCCCTGGCCACACACAAGAAGTATAGCGCAGCCATACGCGACGCGCTGGTCCAGGCAGGCTTCGACATACCCATGTTTACATCCGATGGCAGCTGGCTCTTCGAGGGCGGCTCTATCGAGGGCGCCCTGCCCACCTGTAATGGCGAGAACAACATAGCCAATGTGAAGAAGAAGGTAGACCAGTACCACGGTGGCGTGGGCCCTTACATGGTGGCAGAGTTTTATACGGGCTGGCTGGACCACTGGAACGAGCCTTTCCAGAAGGTAACGTCGACCGCCTTTACCAACCAGATGAAGAAATACCTCGACGCAGGTATCAGCTTCAACTTCTACATGGTACATGGCGGTACCAACTTTGGCTTTACGTCGGGTGCCAACTACACCAACGCCAAGAACCTGCAGCCCGACCTTACCAGCTACGACTACGACGCGCCCATCAGCGAGGCCGGCTGGGCCACGCCTAAGTACCAGGCCATACGCGACATCCTGAAGCAGTACCATAAGAACCTGCCCGAGGTTCCGGCACGCATCCCCGTGATAGCCGTCCGTGATATACAGCTCAGCAACAGCCAGAACCTCTTTGACCGTATCGAGGGCATCGCGCCCGTAGAGTGCGACACGCTTCCCACGTTCGAGGCGCTGGGCCAGGGCCATGGCTACGTGCTCTACCGCCGTCACTTCAACCAGCCCATCAGTGGCGTGCTCAAGGCCGACGGCATAGCCGACTATGGCATAGTCTATGTGAACGGCGCCAGGGTGGGCGAGCTCAACCGCGTTACCGGCAAGGACAGCATAGAGGTCGATATACCCTTTAACAGTACCCTCGACATCCTGGTCGAGAACCTGGGCCGCATCAACTACGGTGCCCGCATCTCCGAGAGTTTCAAGGGCTTTACCCGTCCTGTCACTATCAACGACAATACTATCGAGGGCGAGTGGAAAATGTATCGCCTGCCCATGGACAAGGCTCCCCGGCTGTCGGCCTCGGACCACGGCTACGCCCAGGGGCTGCCCGTGATATACCAGGGCACCTTTAATATAGATAATGTGGGCGACACCTTCCTTGACATGGAACAGTGGGGCAAGGGCATCGTCTTTGTCAACGGTGTCAACCTGGGCCGCTACTGGCATGTGGGGCCCCAGCAGACTCTCTACCTGCCCGGCTGTTTCCTGAAGAAGGGCCAGAACGAGATAGTAATCTTCGAGCAGCTCAACGACAGCCGCCATACCACCCTGAGCGGCATAGAGACCCCCAAGCTCGATGTGCTGAAGAAACAGTAACCCGCTACCCATATACCGAGGGGGGCTCCCGCCGCGCTGGCGATGGGAGCCCCCCTTGCCGTATATGGCCCCGAAAGTGCGGCCCGATGCAAAATAGTTGGCCATTTGCTTTGAATTGTAGACGCCATGTACTAACTTTGTAGCTACAGAGCATCGCGGCGATGCCGCTTAGACGCCGCCAGGGCACGGCAAACCCCAGCACGGGCAGGCCGGCGCTCTTTTTTTCACAGAATTGTAATGGCCCCTGTGGCGCTATTACTCAGTAGATTTCATAAATTTGCAACAGGTATGATAAGTAATAGCAATATGGATGAAAAGAAGTATCGTGTACTGGTGGTAGACGATGAGACAGACCTGTGTGATATCCTGAAGTTCAATCTGGAAGCCGAGGGCTACCACGTTACTACCGCCAACTCGGCCGAGGAGGCCCTGGAGAAGAACGTGGCCCGCTATGACCTGCTGCTGCTCGACGTGATGATGGGCGGCATGGACGGCTTCACCCTGGCGCGTATGCTGAAGACGCACGCAGAGACCTCACAGATACCCATCATCTTCCTGACGGCACGCACCGCCGAGGGCGACACCGTGAAAGGGCTCGACATAGGGGCCGACGACTACATCGCCAAACCCTTCTCTATCCGCGAGGTCAAGGCCCGTATCAAGGCCGTGCTGCGCCGTACCCACGAGCCGGCCCCTGGCCAGCAGGTGCTCGCCTTTAAGAGCCTGCGGCTCAACATGGACAAGAAGACGGTGAGCGTCGACGGCGAGGAGATACCCTTCTCTAAGACCGAGTTCGAGATACTGGCCCTCCTGTTGCGCGAAAAGGGCCGCGTCTTCTCCCGGCAGGAGCTCATCAACCGCATCTGGCCTCGCGACGTGATGGTACTGGACCGCACGGTCGACGTGAACATCACCCGTGTGCGCAAGAAGATTAAGGACTACGCCCACCACATCGTTACCAGGCTGGGCTATGGTTATTTCTTTGAAGAATAGCGGCCATGCGACGTATCAGTGTAGGACAGAAGTTGTACGTGGGTGTCATTGCCGTGTTCCTGGTCTTTGCCACCACTTTTATAGTGTACCAGCATGGCCGGGAGAAGCAGTATAAGATAGACGCGCTTACCATAAGGCTCCAGGACTTCAACGACCGAATGGACGACGAGCTCCATGACCAGCCCGCGATGACCGAGGCTGCGCTGGCTGCCTACGTGCGCCGCCACCACATGCCCGGCCTGCGCGTAACGCTCATCCGTCCGGACGGGCGGGTGGTGTTCGACAACTGGCACAAGCGCTATACCGACTTTGCCAGCCACGCGGGCCGCCCCGAGGTACGCCAGGCACTCGCCACGGGCACCGGCTCTACGGTAGAGCGTAGCAGCAAGACGCTCAAGGGCTACTTCTTCTACTCAGCGTCGTACTATCCGCACGACTCCATCGTCATCCGCAGCGCGCTGCCTTACACCCACGACCTGGCAAAGTCTCTCCAGGCCGACCAGCACTTCTTGTGGTTTGCCTTAGGGGCCATCCTACTGCTGGTGATGGTGCTCTACCACTTTACACACCGCCTGGGCAAGAATATAGCCAAGCTGAGAGCCTTTGCTGCCCGCGCCGACCACAACGAGTCGCTCGATACCGAGGAGCTGATAGGCTTTCCGAACGACGAGTTGGGCGAGATAGCCGAAAAGATTATCAAGATATATCGCCGACTGCAGCATACGCGCCGGGAGCAGGATGTCCTGAAGCGGCAGCTTACACAGAACATAGCCCACGAGCTCAAGACGCCCGTGGCGAGCATCCAGGGCTACCTGGAGACCATCATCGAGAACCCGGACATGGACGGGGCCACCCGCCGGCAGTTCATGGAGCGCTGCTATGCCCAGAGCCAGCGTCTTGCCACGCTGTTGCAGGACATATCTACACTCAACCAGATGGACGATGGGGCTCCGCTGATGGAGTTCGGCCCGGTAGACATAGCCCAGGTGGTGGCCAGCATCGTCAAGGCCACGGCTCTGCAGTTGGCCGACAGGCAGATGCACATGGAGGTACACTTGCCTGGCAGCCTGATGGTCAGGGCCAATCCCAGTCTGGTATACAGCATATTCCGCAACCTTACCGACAACGCCATAGCCTATGCGGGCGTGGGCACCACCATCAGTCTGACTGCCCAGGACGAGGGCGGGCAGTGGCACTTTACCTTCGCCGACAATGGCGTGGGTGTAGAGCCGCAGCACTTGGGCCGTCTCTTCGAGCGTTTCTATCGCGTAGACAAGGGGCGTAGCCGCAAGATGGGCGGCACGGGGCTCGGTCTGGCCATCGTCAAGAACGCCGTGCTGCTCCATGGTGGCGCTATCCGTGTGAGCATCCCCGGGCAGGGCGGACTGCAGTTTGACTTCACACTTAACAAGATATAGTATTCCTATGGATATAGTTACTGCCATGCCCACGCAGGCGCGGGCAATAGCGCGTCTCATTATGGCCGCCATGAGCACCGACTGCTGTCTGTATTATGCCGGTCCGTCGCACACGCTGGCCGATTTTGAAGAGCTGATGACTGACTTGGTGGCCCGGCCAGACAGCCAGTATAGCTACCTTAACACCCTGGTGGCCATGGATCACGGCGACGTGGCGGGGGTATGCGTCAGCTACGACGGCGGGCGGCTCCATGCCCTGCGCCAGGCGTTTGTAGACGAGGTGAGGCTGCGTATGGGCCGCGATTTCTCGGATATGGAAGACGAGACGCAGGCTGGCGAACTCTACGTAGACAGCTTGTGTGTAGACGAGATGTTCAGGGGGCGCGGCATAGCCTCGGCACTGCTGAGGGCCACCATCGACAGGGCGCGCCGTGAGGGCTTTCCTGCTGTCGGACTGCTGGTAGACACGGCCAATCCGCGTGCCGAGCGACTCTACACCCGTCTCGGTTTTGTCTATCAGAACGATGCCACCTGGGGCGGCCATGCCATGCGCCACCTGCAGTACTTTGAAAGGTAAAAAGGTAAAAGGGTAAAAAGGTAAAAAGCGCTCCCTGGGTGATGGCGCAGGCTGCCTGTCTGATAATCTGTATTGTAATTTTTTTTCCGAAAATGTATAAATATACATTTTTGGTGTTTGGCTGCCAGGCGATGGCGTTTCGGCTTTCCATAGATTGTCTGTACGCTCACCGAGGGGGTGGCGGTGACGAAAATGGCAATTTTCGGACCACTCGAAAACGACCTTTTTTTTGCTCGCGATGGTCATTAGAATCGTAATGACCATCGCGAGCAAAAAAATGACCATCGCGGCGACTCTAAAAACCGACCTCTTCAGCAACCAAAATAGCAGCGAAAATGGGGCTGAATACCCCTGTTTTGTAAAAGGTTGTTACTTTTTCGGTCCTTGCGGTGCCCCAAAATGGCCCCGATGCCCCCGAAAATCGTCCTGGTTTGTTGAAAAAATCTGGAAATTATGCCCCGAAAAACGGCAGTTACGACTGTATATTTATACATTGTCACTTCCATTTTTGCATAAATATACAGTCGCGTGTAAAGGTTTTTACGAATCGCTCTTGGCAGCAGCGGCCGCTATGGCCTGTTCGCGCAGGCGCAGGCCGATGGCGAGCGAGGTCTGGACGAGCAGCTCCAGGAAGTACTCGTTGACCCGGGTGCTATATTCGGCCGGTACCATGCGGCTGGCGCTGGCCACGACGGGTATGGAGGGCAGCTCGGCCCAGCTCACCATGTTGAGCAGCTTGTGGCGGATGACGTCGCACGCCTGGCTGCGGTTTCCCTGCTCAAACTCGGCTATCGTCATGGGCGTGTAGCCCGTACACTCGTGCGAGGCCACATACCGGTAGTGCTCCTGCCGCACCAGATTGGCGAAGAATGGCAGCTGCTCCAGGTCGTGCAGACTGTGGCAGGCGGCCAACAGCTCCATGTTACGTTGCCCGTCAGGGTCATGGGTCTCCGTGAGACCCAGCATGTGCATCTTGGTGTATATATGGAAGGCCGCCGAGTACTCCTGGTACTCTACGCGCTTGATGCGGGCATATTTTACACGGTCGCCCTTGGCGGTGGCGTGGCGCGCCCACCAGCGGTCGTAGGCGTAGTCGAAGCCGGAGAGCCTTATCTCGTCGAAGTGCTTGGTAAACGAACTTGCGTAGACATCCGAGAACACGGCCGCCTCGCGCTCCAGCAGTCGCTTCCATACATAGCGGTGGGTGAAAGTGGCCGACACCATGCCTACGGGATGCACTATCTGGCGCCCGTCCTGGTCTACACACAGCCGGGCGAGCTCGTGGTAACGGCACTCGTTAATCTGGCAGTACGAGCGGACGAAGATGCCGAAGTGGTAGAGGCGGCGGGTGCGCCAGCGCAGGGCGTAGTCGCACAGGTCGTAAGCGATGGCTATGTTGCGGTTGTCGCTGCCGGTGGCGATGACCACGTAGTTGAGCTCGTCGCGTATGCTGTCCATGAGCTGCCAGAAACGGGTGTCGCCGGCATCGTGGTTGTGCCACACTATCTCGGCCTGGAGCGACGACAGGCCGCTGCCAGCCTGCAGGCAGGGGTAGCGCATCTCGAAGAAGCCCCGCTTGCTGTCGGCCTTGGGGTCTACGATGTGGCACACCATGTGGCGGCCCTTGAAGTCGTCGTCATAGGCAAACTGGCCATGCTCGTAGAGAAACTTGAATATCTCCTGGCCGGTCTCGCCGAAACCTATAATCATGCAGTGGAACGCCGAGGTGGCCACGCCGCGGCGCCGGTCTACGTCGACGAAGTTCACGGGATGGGTGGCCGTATCGGTTATCATCGCCTTGGCGGTGAGCTGGGCCGAGTCGACCAGCACGGTCTCTACCCCTGTCACCGAGTTGTACTCGAAGGCCGTTCCGCCGTTAATCTTGCCACTCGTGGCCCGGCAGTATATGTACGCCTTGGCCGTCATGTGACTTCCGAAGTAGCTGTCGCTGCGCAGCTTGATGTTCTTGGCTATGTTCTGCAGCTGGTCGTCGTACAGCAGGTAGAAATTGATGGACGAGCGCGTCTTGTCCAGTATGCGCGCCAGTCCCAGTTGGCGCAGCACGTCGTTGCCCGGCATGTGCTGGATGGGCACCCGTACCTGCCGTATGATGCCTTGCAGCCGGTCTACCTCGGCGACTATCTCGCGGCGGAAGCTGAACACGTTGAACAGGCTGGCAAAGCCCAGCACCCCCTGTCCGCTTACATCCTCGGGCGCGTTGACAAAGATGATGGTGTCTGCGGCATGGGTCTGCCTGATGTCGCGGGCCAGCATGAGCGACACCTCGTTGACGCCGAAGAACACGTGTACATCGCCTGGCAGCGTGGGGCGCATGCGCAGCCTCAGCCAGCGCCACGATGACTTGAAGCGGACGCCCAGGTAGTTGATGGCGACGGCAAAGGCCACCGCCACGGCTGCGAAGTGGAGCACGGCGAAGGCGGTCATGTAGAGCATGTTCTCCTTGCACGCCTCGCCCACCTCGATGAGCCCGTTGCCAAAGGCAAACATCTCTACCGAGGCCAGCAGGGGACGGAAGATGGAGGCAAACCACGACAGGCGGGTGCCAAGGGCTTCGCTGCCGTCCCTGAATCCGATGAAGTAGATGACAAATCCGCCGAGGAAGACCACAAAGGCGGTGCGGCGGATAAACGTGTCGTAGTTGCGGAAGATAATCCGGCGTAAGCAGTAGCCTGTAAGCAGCAGTGTCGCCACTATCGCCACGCTCAGTAGGTTGGCTTGTAGCATTATCGGTGTCTGAATGGTGTGTATGTCTGTCCTGTCAGTCTGTGTGGGGGCTTAGTCCCTTATCTCAAAGAGGCTGAGGAAGCCCGTCATGGTAAACACGTTGCGTATGTCGTCGTTCATGCGCTCCACGATGACCTTTCCGCCCTTGGCGGCGCTGTCCTTGCGCAGTCCGATGAAAAGCCGCAGCCCCGACGAGCTGATATACTCTAACTGCGAGCAGTCGAGCACGATGGCCTTGTCGGCCTTCTCGCTCAGGCTCTTAAAGTCGGCGGCCACCTCTACGGCCGCAGCTGTGTCCAGGCGTCCCTCTAAGAGGACGCGCACCTCGTTTTGCGCTTCTGTGATTTCTATTTTCATATCCTTGTGTAGTTATAGTTTCTTGATTGGGTATTGGGGGGTGGGGTGGTGGTAGCGGCGGCCGATGGGTTAGCCGAAGACCTGGCGCACCAGGTGGTCGAACTCGCTGAAGGCCGCCGTTCCCTGGAGCGAGCTGAGGGCATCGCGCAGCGCCCGGTAACGCCAGGCGTGCGTAGCCTTGTCCTTGGCGTGGAACATGGACCACAGCTCGTCGCCCTTGACGGCATAGTCGCGCGCTATGGCCCTCATGTTGGACAGCTTGTCGCCCAGGGCCACCATCTTCACGTCCTGCGGGGCCGCTGCCAGATGGTCTATGTCGCGCTGCTTGCGCTCATGCCAGTCCAGGGGAGTGCCGTCGGGCGCACACTTGTCATCGGTCTCGGCCACCACTAAGGCTGCTATGCGCTTGCCGAACTCGCGCTCCAGGTCGGCCACGGTCGCGGTGGTGTCCTCGATGGTGTCGTGCAGCACGGCCGCGGCCAGTATGTCCTGGTCGGCCGTCATCGTGGCCACTATGGCCGCCGCCTCTAACGGGTGGATGATGTAGGGATAGCCCTTGCACCTGCGCTCGGTGCCCGCGTGGGCCATGGTGGCAAACATCACTGCCCGGTCAAAGAGGCTGGTATCTAAGAATTGATTTTTCATACATGTCGTTTTCTGGTCGGTGGCTCGGGCTCAGACATGGGCCGTCGTCTCGCCGTCGGTGGGTACATTATTTATATTAGTCATAAACGGCAGGTTGCTGGCCTGGTACAGGGCCATGTCGGCCAGGGCCACGTTGTGCTCGGACTCGCCCTGCACCACGTCATAGATATGCTTTACGCCCAGGCGGCCGCCTCCGTTCTTCAGGGTGGCCACTATGAGCAGGTCCTGGAGACCGATGGTAGACGCCACGATGTCTATGTCGGTCTTGGACAGCTGGCTCAGGGCAAACTGGTAAGCGTCTTCCTCGTTGTCGCGGATGAAGTCGGCCACGTCCTGGAGGGTCTCCATGCCCATCTCGCGTATCAGGGGGAAGTAGGGGACAAACGACATCTCGCGAACCTCGGCCTGGTTGATGGCCTTGATGCGCCGCATGAGGCTGTCGAAGGGCTTCTGGTCTATATAGCTGGCAAAGGTGTCGCCGTCGAGTTTTACCTGCGACAGCTCGCCGGCTTGCAGCAGCGTCTCCATACGCCGCCGGTAGTCGGCCACGCTGATGCGGATGCGCGAGAACTCCTCGTCGGCCAGCTCGAGCAGTCCGGCCAGTCGGCCGAACATGCGCATGTACTCCGGAGGGGTCTCTATCTCGCTCTTGTAACCTATGTCGTGGTCCATGGCCGCCCAGGCATGCTGCAGGGTCGACCGCATCTGTATCTCGAAGCTCGTCTGGTTGATTTCGGGACAGTCGGGGTCGCTGTACAGGCTCTCGGGGATGCGGCAGATGTAGTGCAGGGAGTTGTAGCCGAAGCTGTCCAGGTCGTGAACCTTGCGCTTGTCGGTCGAGTTGGCCCAGTCTATGTCAAACATGTTGCCCATAAGCGCGGCCACGCGGTCCACGTCGTCGCTGAAGAGGGTGATGATGCGCGCCCCCATGAGGTCGGTGATGTCTGCTATCGACTGGTACTTGTACCCCTTGCGTATCAGCTTGCCCACGAGGCTCTCCGGTGTCTTTACCCGAGCCTCTATGGCCGTTACTTGCAAGTGGTTGTCGCGTATAGTCTGTCGTATGCGGTCCAGCACTACCTGCTTCATGCGGTCCAGTACCGGGCGCTTGTCCATATACTCGTCAAAGATGAGCTGGCTGCCCAGTCCCAGTTTGTCGTAATCCTTGGTCATAGTGTGTTATTGCTTTTTGTTAACTATGTTGAGCTTGGTGCCGGGGCCGAAGTTCTTGCGCAGGGTGAGCACGTTCTTGCCGTCTACCCGCTCGTAGTTTACCGAGTCCATAATGTTGCGCACTAAGAATATGCCCAGCCCCCCGATGGGCCTGTCGTCCAGGCTGGCCGTCGGGTCGACCTCCTCGGCCGCCGTGGGGTCGAAGGGCGCGCCGCTGTCGGTAATGACAAACTTGATGCGGGCATCGTTGGCAAATGTCTCGAGCATGATGTCGCCCGTGGTGCCCGTGGGGTAGGCGTAGTTCATCACGTTGACGATAGCCTCTTCGAGTGCCAGGTTCAGGCTCGATGCCAGCGGGTTGCTGATGCCTATCTCGCCGATGATGTCGTCCATGAATACGGCCAGCTTAGGCGTCTCGCTGACGTTGTTCTTGAACAGCAGCTGTTTGTAGTACTTCGTTTCGCGATGTATTCGCTTATATCTGACGCTGAGCATGGTAAGGTCGTCGCTCTGTTCGGCGTCGCCCACGTGGGCGTGTACGGCTTGCAGCATGCCCTCTACCTGCTCCCGGGCCGTGGCGTGTGCCGTGGCGCGCAGCTGGGCCAGCATACGGCCGTCGCCGAAGAGTTCTTTCTGGCTGTTCTCGGCCTCGGTGAGCCCGTCGGTGTACAGGAAGATAGTGGTGCCCGTGGGAATGACCGTCTCCTGGCCCACGAACTTGGTGCCGGGTATCACGGCTACCGGCAAGTTGGGCAATACGTCGAGCATCTGTACCTCGCCCTGGCCGGGTGATAGGAGTACAGGTGCGTTGTGACCTGCGTTGCAGTAGCGGAAGCGCCCTGTGGGCAGGTCGAGCACACCCATGAACATGGTAACGAACATGTTGGACTCGTTCATGTCGGCCATTGACTCGTTAAGAGCCGATATAATACGGTCTGGATGACTCTCGCGGGCAGCCACGATGCGAACCAGGCTGCGCGTAACGGCCATCACCAGCGATGCCGGGACGCCCTTGCCGGACACGTCGCCTATGCAGAAGAACAGTTTCTCGTCTCTCAGGAAGAAGTCATACAGGTCGCCGCCCACGGCCTTGGCCGGTATGAGCGTACCGTATATGTCTACGTCGTCGCGGTCAGGGTAAGGGGGGAATATCTTAGGTATCATGGCCATCTGTATCTGGCTTGCTATGTTGAGTTCGCTCTCTATGCGGCCCTTCTCACGGGTAGTCTCGCGCAGTTCGGCCACGTAGCGGTCCAGCGAGTGCTGCATGTAGTCGAGCGAGTTGCCCAGGCGCCACAGCTCATTGTGGTCGCGCATCTTGGGCAGATGGGTGTGAAAGTTGCCGTCGGCTATGGACCGTGCTGCCAGGGCATACAGCCGTATGGGCCGCAGGAACCGGCGCATCACCGATACCGTGGCGCCTACCAGGGCCATTATGCCGAGTATGGAGATGACGATCATCTGCCGGCGGATGGCGTTGGCGTCAGCTAAAATCTCGTCTTGCGCGCACTCGAGGGTGGCCGTCCATCCGGCGCGGTTGATGGGCGCGTAGTAGAGAAACTTGCGGGCACCCTGTTCGCCGAACGCCCCTTTGCCCCTGACGCGGTTCTTGATGTCTATGAATATCGTTTCGTTGACCTCGTACTTGCCGCGGTCGAGTACCTTGAGTGGGTTGCCGCGCAGCAAGAGGTGCTTGTCGGGATGAACCACGAAGTTGAGGTCGCGGTCCATGACCGTGAGGAACGAGCTGGGGTATGGCTTGATTTTCTGGACGTGCTCGGTGAGTTCCTCGAGCGACAGGTCGACCGCCAGGACACCCAGCAGCTGTCCCGCCGAGTTGTGCAGTGGCATGCAGTAGCTGCAGATGACGTTGCCGTTGACCTCGGTAAACGGATTGGACCACCGTGCCGAGTCGGCCTGCCGTGTGGCGCGGTACCACTCCTTGTCGCGGTAGTTGTAGTGCTCGTTGAGCAGGGTGGTCTTGTAGCTGCCGTCGGCCTGGCGCATCATGTAGGGCGCGAACCCGTGAGGGTACTGAGCGTAGACGCCGGGCTCGAAGCCCATGGCCACGCCCTGTATGCCGGGATTGGTAGTCAGAAACTTGCGGCAGAGGCTGTACACCTTGTCGGGTGTGGGCACCTCGTCGCGCGGAAGCATACTCTCAAAGTTCTTGGCCGCCGTCTCTATCTCCGTCATCTCCTCGTCTATGTACTGGAGGGCCTTGTCCAGCTCCAGGTTGGCCTTCTGGTGGCCGTCGGCCAGCATCTGCCGCTGGGCAAACCACTGGGCGGTGCCAAAGCATATCAGGAATACGCAGAGTGAGGTGACCAGCATCCAGAAGCACATCTTGGTGGTAAAGGAGCGGCTCATGTCTATCTTTTCCAACTTCCCCTTCATGTTGTCTGTAGTTTATGGTCTTGGTATCTATGATTTACGAATGTACAAATATACAAATAAAAAGGCAAAACACTGCCCTTTTTGTCATAAAATGTTTTCCGGGGGCGACGAAAAGCAACCCTCGCTGCCCCAGACGCCCGTTCGGACTCACAGTCTGACCCCTGCCACGAAGGAGGGGTCTATGGCTGTAACGTTGTGCCGGGCCCGGCTCAGCGCCTGGTCAGACAGGTAGCCCGACGCTGCCGCCACCTCGGCCTGCTTGGCCTCTGGGTGAGCCGCCGCGTAAAGCTCGGCGTGGCGCAGGCGGAACATGTTGATGAGGGTGTAGTACCCTATGCTGGCGATGAACCTGCTGGCGGGTGCCGTGAGCCCGCGGCCCACATCGGCCAGTACCTCGGTCTTCAGCAGGTGGGGCTCGCGGTACCGGCGCAGTATGATGGCTATCACCTGGTCTCTCACCTCATCGGTATAGGCTGCCGGCGTGCTGTCGGCGGCGGCTCCGCGGCCCATAGCCAGGTCGTCGGTGGCGGTGGCCGCCTGTTCGGCCTGCTTCTTGGCCTCTTCCTCTATCTCCCGGATGTACTGTTCGGCTCCTGCCTGGCGTGGCATGCGCTGTGGGTGCAGTATTATGCAGAGGAAGTGTACCATCCAGGCGGACAGCAGCAGGTCTGTGGCCAGCTTGAGCGGGCGGCTGCCTGTCAGGAACACCACCCACATGAGGGCTATCCATATCATGGGCAGTACCAGCACCTTTCGGGCAAACCTGTAAGGGAAGTCGGCCTCGGTAGCGTAGTTGGCGCGGTGATAGTTGTCTACGCTCCGTTTCATCCAGGCCGATATGCGGATGAGGCGCACCGACAGCAGTATGCTCACGGCCCCTCCGGTGCAGCTCAGCGCCGCCATGTGGCGCTCTATCCATGTGCCGTCGGTAACCACTACGGCCACCATCATGGCCGTGAGCATCAGCATGGGCAGGCCGAAGTACAGCCAGCTGATGTGCCCCGCCAGCTGCCGTCCCCTGAAGTAGCGCAGGAAGAGCATGGCAAAGCATACGGGGTAGTAGACCACTCCCCATATCCTGATGTAGGTCATGGTGGCGTCGTCGGCAGGCTGCAGCAGATAGGGAAACTGCATGAGCACCGCCGCGAAGAAGAAGGTGACCTGCCTGCGGGCCGGGTAGAAGAAGGAAGCCTCGTCGGCGTAAGGGCGGCACATGTGGGCCCATCGCACGGTGGCGCATACCACGCCCACGATGATGAATATCAGGCAGGCATCTGAGTAGAGTATATCCGAAGTGGTCATAAGCTGTACAACATTCGTAGTTTAGAGTTGACCCATGGACAGCAGGGCTGTCGTAATGGTTCCCAAAATTACGCATATTATTTGTAATAAGCGCCACCAGCCCCCTGTTTTTTTAAAAGTAAAAGAGCGAAAAGACAAAAAGGGCTTTGAAAGGTAAAAAGGTAAAAGGGTAAAAAAGTAAAAAGCGCTGCCTGGGTGCAGGCGCAGACTTCCTGTCCGCTAATCTGCTTCGTAAAGTTTTTTCCGAAAGTGTATAAATATACATTTTTGGTCTTTCGGCCTCGGGTGAGGGCTTTTCGGGCTTCTGTGGCTTGTCTGTACGCTCGCCGAGGTGGTGGCGGCAACAGAAATGGGCTTTTTCAGACTGCCTGGAAGCGGTCATTTTTTTGCCCGCGATGGTCATTAGAAACGTAATGACCATCGCGGGCAAAAAAATGACCGTCGCGGCGACTCGAAAAACAGTCCTCGGAAGAGGCGAAAATAGCGGCGAAAAAGGTGCCGAACGCCCCTATTTTGTAAAAGGTTGTTACTTTTGCGGCCCTCGTGATGCCCCCAAACGGCCCCGAAGCCCCCGAAAACAGTCCTGGATTGTTGAAAAAATCTGGAAATTGCGCCCCGAAAAGCGGCCATTACGACTGTATATTTATACAAAAATGCCTCGGGTTTTGCATAAATATACAGTCGCGTGTAAAGGTTTTTCGCTGTTTTTCCCATGTCCGTAACGGCGATAGGGGCTATGTTGCCCCCTACTCCTGCTTCTTGCGGGTCTGCGGCAGAACCAGGTTGAGCACCACGCCCACTACGGCGGCTAAGCCTATGCCCGATATGGCAAAGCTGCCCGATGACAGCACGGCACCGCCCAGGCCCATGGTGAGCATCACCGAGGCGATGATTACGTTACGGGTATCGTTCATGTCCACGCGGTGCTGCATCAGGTTCTGAACGCCCACACTGGCTATCGTACCGAAGAGCAGCAGCATGATGCCGCCCAGCACGGCCTGCGGGATGGACTGCAGCAGGGCGCTCAGCTTGCCCACTACCGAGAAGCAGATAGCCGTGGCCGCCGATATGCGTATCACCGCCGGGCTGGTCACCTTGGTGATAGACATGGCCCCCGTAACCTCAGAGTAGGTGGTCTCGGGTGGGCCGCCCAAGAAGGCCGATACCAGGCAGGCCAGTCCGTCGCCGAGCATGGTGCGGTGCAGTCCGGGCTCCTTGACAAAGTCCTTGCCTGCCACGGCGCTTACCACGTAGACGTCGCCTGTATGCTCCAGTACCGGGGCTATGGCCACCGGTATCATGTACAGGAACGGGCTCCAGCTGAAGTGCGTGATGGTGTCCAAGTGTACAGGGCAGGCCACCCAGGAGGCCGACGCCACGCCCGAGAAGTCTACCTCGCCCATGAACAGCGCCACGATGTAGCCCACTGCCACACCCGCGATGATGGGCACTAACTTTATCAGTCCGCGGCAGAAGGTGAGCACCAGGATGGCCGTGAAGAGCGAGCAGAACGCCAGTACCCAGTTGGTCTTGGCCATGTTTACGGCGCTGCCCGACAGCGACAGGCCTATCAGGATGATGGCGGGTCCTATCACGATGGGCGGGAAGAGCCTGTCCAGCAGCCGTCGGCCCTGCCACTTGACCAGGGCGCTGATGACGAAGTACACTAACGACACACTGGTCAGTCCGGCCAGGGTGCCGGGCAGCCCCCACTGCTGTGTGGCAGCCAGGATAGGCGCTATGAAGGCAAACGAGCTGCCTAAGAAGATGGGCACACGCCCCCTGGTGACAAAGTGGAAGATAAAGGTGCCCACGCCGGCCGTGAAGAGGGCCGTGGCCGGGTCGATGCCGATGAGCAGGGGCACCAGCACCGTAGCGCCGAAGGCTACGAAGAGAAACTGGATGCCCACGATGGTCTTCTTGGGGACCGAAAGCTGTTCTGTGTCCATGTTGTTTGACGGTTTGAAATGATTTAACTGATAGGCAAAAGTAAGTAAAAATGCCGAGACAGCCACCGTCGCGGCCCGAGAAAATATCCTCGCCCCCTGTTTTTTTGCCCCGGTGGCCCCGGCTTCGTGTTTTTGTGCCCTGAAAATTTGTGTAGTTCGTTTTTTTTTACGAATATTGCAGTTGCAATACATTAATATAATATTAAATACATTCATAAATAACCCTAACAGAACTTAGACCTTTATGCGCAGACTTCTAACCATGCTGATGCTGCTACAGCTCATGCTGCCCGTGGCCGCCCTGGCCTCTGATGGCAAAATCAAAATTAAGTCTATGGCCCTTACCCTGCCCGTGCCCACCGCCGGCATGACCATGCAGGAGGCCGAGAAGCTCGCCCTGACAGCGGCCAAGACCTCCTATGGCGACCTGGTGGCCCAGGGCGCGGTGAGTGTACAGGACCTGACGTGGGAGGGCGAGTTTGACGACACCAAGCCCGAATATCCCAAGTTCAAGGCCGGCTATACTTACTCGGTGACTATCAACCTGGCGCTCAATACCGAAGGCAAGTATATAGGCAACTATGGCCTGCGCGACGGCGACGAGTGCCTGGACGACCAGACCTTCTCGGCCACCGTTAACGGCAAGCCCGCCGATGTCCAGGTCAGTGCCCCCTACTTTCCCATCATGCAGGCGTTTATCACTGTGCCTGGCGGCAATGGCAAACCACTGGCCCGCGCCAGCGGGTCGTACCAGGAAGAGCACCGGCTGCTGCTCGGCATGCGCCGAACCTATACCACCCAGGAAGCCGACGCCCTCTGGGTGGGCAAGCAAGCCATGGATGTGGTGATACTCAACGATGCCAACCGTCCTGAAGACGGGCATACCAGTAGCGAACTGAGCCAGATAAATGCCCAGAAAGACAGTCAGCGTGCCCTGTTTATCACCAAAGCTATCGTAGACACCAAGGATATAGACGAGCAGAGGCTCGCCTACACCATCAAGGACGTGCTCAGCGCCCCCTACAACCTACGCGAGCTGTGGCTCAGCGACAAGATGGACTGTGCTAAGTTCATCCGCAGTCTGCATCAGTCCATGGCCAATCCGCTGTCGCCTACTTGGCGCTCGTCGTGGGAAAAGAGCCAGTCGTATCTTACGGCTCGCGGCACGGTGTGCATACCTGCCTCGCAGCTGGCAGCCGTAAAGCCCATCCTCGCGAACGACCCCACCGGGCCTGTCTACACCCTGCGCGTGTATAGCGGCGATGTCTATGCGGCCCAGAAGGCCGGCATAGGGGCCACGCGCGACTGGTGTACCCGCCATGCCTATACCAAGCGGCTCAAGAGTTCTGACCGCCTGGTCCACTATCCCACCTGCCAGACAGATCAGCAGTTCTACTACTCGTGTCGCTACTGCGGCAAGTGCGAGCGCAACCCCAAGCACACCTTCAGCGAACCTTTCTCTGATAAACATACACCCGTGGGCAAGAGCACCCATGGCTACTGGGCCGACCTGGCCACCGACGAGGCTTATGTGGGCGTCAACGCTGCTGGCGAGCATGTCTACTGGCAGAGTTGTATCTGGTGCCGCCGCTCCTCGGTCTACCATCGTAACCACATCAGCATTGAAGAGTGGAAGAGCACTGGCACCGATGCCAGTTATCAGCTATACACGCAGCAGGAGAAGCGGCAGATCAAGGCGGATGTGCAGATGGCGCTGGCCGCAACCGAGCCCCTGCCTGGCATGTTCACCCTGCCAGCCCGGACCAAGGCCAAGGTGGCTCTGGCCGACCAGGACGGCGTGCAGCGAGCCGTCAGCGACCGTCTCCTCGCCGACGAGCAGGCCTTGGGCAGCGACTTTACACGCCCTGTAAGCCGTGTGCAGATAGTGGGCATGGCTGTGCGGCTGGCCGAGGAGATGACGGGCAAGGACGTCAAGACCGATGCGGTCAAGCGCTACAGTGACACCACCGACCCCTATGCCGCCAAGGCGGCCGCCATGGGGCTTACCGAGGGCTTCGCCACCGGCAGCCTGTCGCCCGGGGCCACCGTGTCGCGCCAGGAGATGGCCACCATACTCTACCGGGCCCTCCGCTATATCGAGAAGCACTCGGACTATACCTATACAGACTACACGCCCAACCTGGGAGCCTACACCGATGCCGCGCAGATTAAGGACTGGGCCCGCGAGGCCATGGGCTTTATGACCACGCTCGAGCTGATGGGGGCTACAAGTGGCAAACTGCTCGCCCCGGGGCAGGCCGTCACTATAGGCCAGGCCCTCAGTCTGACCGAGAGCTGTCTCTATGCCCACCGCATAGGCTGGTATCAGGCCATAGCTACGGGTGAGAAGACCGAGGGCGGCTGGGACACCTTTATCAACGTCATCCCTGGCCCCGACTGCTTCTGTACCGAGCCTAATGAAGACTTTTCCGTGCCTACAACACTGGTTAACAGCGACCGTATATGGGTCATGCCACCGCTGCTGAGTACCCACAGGTGGCTGGTGACCCGCAACCCCGACACCCACCAGGTGCAGTATCTCGAGGCCGAGTGGTTCCGACCTGTACGGTGGCGGTCGGTATATCTGGACTACGACCATCCGGAGGGCACCACGAAGGCCAAGGCTGTGGCCAAGGTGAAAGGCAAGGTGAAGAAAGCAGGTTCGGAAAAGGCTAAGAAGCTGCTCAAGAAGGGCCTGGGAGGACTCGGAAAACTACTGAAGTAATACATATTTATATATATAAGAACAAGCGTAAATGAAGACATCAGTTATTGGGCGGAGAGCCGCCACATTATTAGCTGCCTGGATGGTATGCCTGGCGGCCGGTGCACAGCAGTATCAACCTACAGAGGCCAACCTGCAGGCCCGCAGCGAGTTTCGCGACCAGGGGTTCGGCATTTTCCTCCACTGGGGCATCTACAGCATGCTTGCCACAGGCGAGTGGACGCTCAACACCAAGAACCTCAACTACCTGGAGTACGCCAAGCTGGCCAAGGGCTTCTACCCGGCCGAGTTTGATGCTGCCAAGTGGGTTAGCGCCATCAAGGCCGCCGGTGCCAAGTACATCTGTTTTACCACGCGCCATCACGACGGTTTCTCTATGTGGGATACGCAGTACAGCGACTACAATATCGTGAAAGGGACACCCTTCAGGCGCGACATCGTAAAGGAGCTGGCCGACGAGTGCCATCGTCAGGGCATCGGGCTGCATCTCTACTACTCGCACCTGGACTGGGGGCGGCTCGACTATCCGCTCGGCCGTACAGGCAGGGGCACCGGCCGTCCTAAGGACAAGCAGGACTGGAAGAGCTACTACACCTTTATGAACAACCAGCTCACCGAGCTGCTTACCAAGTATGGCAAGGTAGATGCCATCTGGTTTGACGGCATGTGGGACCAGAAGGAGAACCCTGACTTTGACTGGCAGCTGCCTGGGCAGTATGCCCTCATCCACCGTCTGCAGCCCAGCTGTCTGATAGGCAACAACCACCATTCTACCCCTAACCCCGGTGAGGATTTCCAAATCTTCGAGCAGGATCTTCCTGGTGAGAACACCGGCGGACTGTCAGGACAGGACATCAGTCAGCTGCCCCTGGAAAGCTGCGTGACCATGAACGGCATGTGGGGATATAAGATAACGGACCAGAACTATAAGAGCGGGCGCCAGCTGATACAGCTGCTGGTGCGCGCGGCCGGCAAGAACGCCAACCTGCTGCTCAATATGGGGCCCGAGCCCAATGGCAATCTGCCCGCAATGGCCCTGAGCCGGCTGGCCGAAATGGGCGCGTGGCTCAAGACCTACGGCACCACCATATATGGCTGCCGTGGCGGCCTGGTGGCTCCCCACGACTGGGGCGTAACGACCCAGAAGGGCAACAAGCTCTACGTGCACATCCTCAACCTCAAGGACAAGGGCCTGTTTATACCCACTGGCAACAAGACGGTGGTGAGCGCTGTCGACTTTATTACCCGCCGGCCCGTAAAGACGGCCAAGACGGCCAGCGGAGTCACCCTGCTGCTCGGCGAGGTGCCCACTGACATAGACAAGGTCATAGAACTGGAGATTAAGTAAGGCTGATAATGGGAAGGAACAAGTTCTCGCAAGCCGAAATCGCCCAGATAGGAAAATTACTGAGGCTTAAAAATGCCGGCAACCGTGCCCGGCAGAAACAGATAAGGCACGAACTGAGAGTTGACTATGAGTTCAACATCTCTGATTTCAATGAGCCTGGGCATGCCTTTGGCGAAGACGAACTTCAGGAGGCGTTGCGGCGCGGAGCCATACAGATTCTGGACGATGCCACCATCAGCGCGATGAAAGCCAAGCGTGCCCGCGACCGTGCCCGCGACGAGGCCGAGCGGCAGTGCCAGGCTGTGGCCAGTGGTGAGCAGACCGACTGGCAGCAGGCCATGCGCGAGTGGCAGGACTGGGAACAGTCGGAGACTGAACGCTGATGGTTAGGACGGAGCCTGGGGTGCCCTTGGCGGTGACGGCTGTGGCCAGTCAGCAGTGCCTGGCCATCTGCAGCAAGATATAAAAAACGCCTTGAAATGGCGGCGTACCCATGATGGGTGTGCGCGCTGTTTCAAGGCGTTGGTATGTGGTGCCCCAGGAGGCTATAGGGCAGCTACGGTCTCGTGGTAGCGGTCCAGGAGCCACTGCTTCTGCTCGGCAATGGTCATGTGGCTGTTGTCCAGCAGCAGGGCATCGTCGGCCTGGCGCAGGGGCGACACCTCGCGGTGCGAGTCTATGTAGTCGCGCTCCTGCACGTTGTGCAGTATCTCGTCGTAGTCGGCCTCCATGCCCTTAGCCTTCAGCTCGTCGTAGCGGCGCTGGGCCCGCACCTCCGGGCTGGCCGTTACGAATATCTTCAGCTCGGCCTGTGGAAACACGGTGGTACCTATGTCGCGCCCATCCATCACGATGCCCTTGTCCAGGCCCATGGCCTGCTGCTGGCGAACCATCGCAGTGCGCACAAAGGGCAGGGCGGCTATGGGGCTCACGTGCGAGCTTACTTCGAGCGACCGTATAAGGCGTTCCACTAACTCGCCGTTGAGATACGTGTCAGGGCGACCCGTGTCGGGGTTGAACTTGAAACTGATGTGAAGCTGGTCCATAAGCCGCTCCAGCGTGTCGGCCTGTATGCTGCCGTCATCGCCAAACAGCTGGTGGCGCTGCGCGAAGAGCGTCACGGCACGGTACATGGCGCCCGTGTCTACATATACATATCCTATCTCACGTGCCAGGTCCTTGGCCATGGTACTCTTGCCACACGAGGAGTGCCCGTCTATGGCTATCACAATCTTTTTCATATCTGTAGTTATCATAAGGTGTATGCTGCATTGACTATAAGCGAACTGCTGGACACGTGGTACTTGCCGTAGGCCACGCCCAGTTTGAAGCGGTCAAGGGTGAGGCCCGCGCCGAAAGAGAGGCCGGCACCGTGGCTGCTCTCGTCCTCGGCGTTCACTATTTTCATCTCGTTGGCACGGCGCAGGTTGTAGCCGGCACCCACCCAGACGTTGTCGGAGAGCAGTATGTCGAGCCCGAGTACCCAGTGGTAGATGAACTTGTAGTTCCAGTGGTTCAGGTCGACCGCTGTGGCCGACAGACGGAACGGCGTATGCGTCAGGCGCTTGCTGCCGCCTATCTGCAGGTCTATGGGCATGTGGTCGTAGACCTCATTGTAGGCCTTGAGCTGGCCGCCTAAGTTCTTGGCCACCACAGAGAGCGACCACTCACGGTCGGGGTCGTAGTAGTTGAGGCCCAGGTCGAAGCCGGCGCCGATAGAGTTGTAGTCGCCGAGGTAAGAGGTGATGAGGCGGGCGGTGATGCCACCGGCCAGGCGGTCGGTAAGCAGATAGGAGAACGTTCCGGCGAAGGCTATGTCCTTGGCCGTGAAACTGCCGGTCTGCACGTTGTCGGCATCCATCTGCTTCATGCTGCCATAGTTGATGTACTGAGCCGAGACGGCCCATGAAGCCCGCTCGCGAACCACCCGGCTGAACGAGGCGCTCATCATGTTGACCCCCGCCATGTAGTTCATGTAGTTCAGTGCTATGGTCTTGTCGCTGACCGATGTCAGCAGGGCCGGGTTGTGAAACAGCAGCGTGGCGTCGTCGTCTATCAGCGTGATGTTGTCGCCACCCAGTGCTGCCGCGTGGGCACTCACCGGCACTCTGAGAAAGTTGTATGTAGTCTGGCTCTCCTGGGCGATGCTCATGGTAGCTATGAGTGTCAGAAGGAGAGCGAAAAAACATTTTTTCATCTATTTTTTCCTATTATTTGGCAAAGTTACACCTTTTTTCAAAAATCTACGTTAATTTTGCAGACGATTTCATTCGGGCAACCGATATTTATAAGGAGTACAAAGATGAGTGAGAGCCATATATATAGTACCGATACCGACAGCAAGACCATCCCGGGATTTCTGCTGGGTGTGATAGTGGCCCTGTCGGTACTCTTCGTGGCGCTCGAGTTTACCTCGGTCACCACGCCCGATGTCCCTGACGACTCTTTCGACGACATGGTGCAGGACATGGACCTGCAGAGCTATGCCGACCAGCGCGATATGATTTCGGCCGACCGTCCTGCCGTGGCCGCGTCGGCCCATATCAAGGCCGTACAGGCTCCGCAGACCGCCACGCCCGACAGGCTGGCCGCCCAGGCCGCCCCCGTTACGCCCGGCGACGAGGTGGCGGTTGCCGATGATGCCCACGTGTCGCAGGCACTGCCTCAGACACCCGTAGACGACAAACCCATACACTTCAGGGTGGTCGAGCAGATACCACAGTTCGAGGGGGGCATGGAGGCGTTTACCAAGTGGCTCACGCAGAACCTCTGCTACCCGGCCCTGGCCCGCCAGCAGCATATAGAGGGTCGCGTGGTGGTGTCGTTTATCATCAACCGCGACGGTTCCATATCCTCGCCTAAGATAGAGCACTCCGTTCATCCGTTGCTGGACCGCGAGGCGCTGCGCGTCATCAGACAGATGCCGCCATGGAAACCTGGCATGGAGAACGATAAGCCTTGCCGTACACTGTTCGCCATCCCCATAGTGTTCCAGTTATAATCCGTAAAAAACCAAGATACTTATGATGAAAGCTGAAGACATTCT
This sequence comes from uncultured Prevotella sp., assembly GCA_934183135.1. Taxonomy (GTDB): domain Bacteria; phylum Bacteroidota; class Bacteroidia; order Bacteroidales; family Bacteroidaceae; genus Prevotella. The sequence continues at coordinate 20,025 of CAKPRX010000001.1, read as the reverse complement.
TGCCAAGATTAATGATTACCTGAGCCTTCTGCCTTACGACCGGCAGCCCCGCTCCCTGTACGACCCCGTCAGGTATGTGCTGTCGCTGGGAGGCAAGCGCATACGCCCGACGCTGATGTTGCTGGCCTATAACCTATATAAGGACGACCCGGAGTCGATAATGATGCCTGCCTGTGGCCTGGAGACGTACCACAACTACACCCTGCTGCACGACGACCTGATGGACAATGCCGACCTGCGCCGCGGACAGCCCACGGTACACCGCAAGTGGGATGCCAACACCGCCATACTGAGCGGCGACTCTATGCTGGTACTGGCCTATCAGCGCATGGCCCAATGCCGGCGCGACAAGCTGGCCGAAGTGCTGCAGCTGTTTACCGAGACGGCGCTGGAGATAGGCGAGGGACAGCAGTATGACATGGATTTTGAGCGGCGAAACGATGTGAGCGAGGCCGAGTATATCGAGATGATCAGGCTGAAGACCAGTGTACTGCTGGCCTGCGCGCTCAAGATAGGCGCCATACTGGCCGATGCGCCCGAGGCCGACTGTGACAACCTGTATAGGTTCGGCGAGCAGATAGGGCTGGCCTTCCAGCTTCAGGACGACTTCCTGGATGTGTACGGCGACCCCAAGGTGTTTGGCAAGGCCATTGGGGGTGATATACTCTGTAACAAGAAGACCTTCATGCTTATCAATGCCTACAACCGGGCCAGCACTGGGCAGCGGGCCGAACTGGAGCGGTGGCTGGCCACCGACGACCGCCCGCAGGAGAAGGTTGCCGCCGTGACCCGGCTGTACAACGAGATGGGCATAGACCTGCTGGCCACAGAGAAAATAGCCTACTACTTCGCCGAGAGCCGTAAGCATCTCAGCGCAGTAGCTGTCAGCGAGGACCGCAAGGCCGAACTGGCCCACTATGCAGAGAAGATGATGAAACGCCAATACTGATGATGCCCATATCCATTATAGATACACATACCCATCTTGACGGCAGCGAGTTCGCAGCCGACCGTGACGAGGTGATGGCCCGTGCCCGTCAGGCCGGTGTGGCCCGGGTGTTCCTGCCTGCCATCAACCTGGCCTCCGTGGCCTCGGTGCTCGATGTGTGTACCCGCTATGCAGGCTACGCGTACCCCATGATAGGGCTACATCCCGAAGAGGTAAACGCCGGGTGGGCCGACGAACTGGCCCGGATGAAGGCGGTACTGGCCGAGGACCGCACCACAGCCCGCCGGTTTATCGCCATAGGCGAGGTGGGGCTCGACTACTACTGGTCGCGCGATTTTGAGCACGAGCAACTGGCTGCCTTTGAGCAGCAGGTCGAGTGGGCGGTCGAATACCAGCTCCCTCTGATGATACATTGCCGTAAGGGGCAGAGCGAGATGGTTCATCTGTTGCGCCACTATGAGCGCCAGTTGGTGGGCGGTGTGTTCCACTGCTTTACGGGCAACCGACATGAGGCTGCCGAGCTGCTCAGCTTTGACAGCTTCTGTCTCGGCGTGGGCGGCGTGCTCACCTTCAAGAGCAGTCACCTGCGCGAGGACCTTCCGGCAGCTGTCCCGCTCAGCCGCATCGTCTTAGAGACCGACAGCCCTTACATGGCGCCCGTTCCTCACCGTGGCCAGCGCAATGAGAGCGCCTTCGTGGTCGAGGTTCTGCATTGCCTGGCCCAGAGTTACCATGTCTCTGACGACGAGGTGGCGCGGATAACCAACGAGAACGTGGCCCGCATATTTGGTGCGCAAATACTTAAAGAATTTTAAATAACCGCGGCGATGCTAAAGAATTGCAAAAAAAATGCGTACTTTTGCATCCGCGTTGATGGAGAGATGCTCGAGTGGCTGAAGAGGCACGCCTGGAAAGCGTGTAACCGTCCAAAGCGGTTCCGGGGTTCGAATCCCCGTCTCTCCGCAGCAGTCATGACTTGACTGGCAAGGACTGACGGTCGGTTCATCTAACGGTTAGGATACAAGATTCTCAATCTTGGCATAAGGGTTCGATTCCCTTACCGACTACACGACAGTCGCCCTGAGCGCGGCGACGCTCACTGCCAGCAGGGCAGTATCCTCTGTTTTTACCCCGATTATCATTCTAAGTCTTTCCTTTATTATAAATATGTTGTGCGTTATCAGTAGCGCATGGCTTATTATATTGGCAGATGCCGTATGCGTCCCCACCAGATAAACAGGTGGTCTATTTACAATTTCTTGTAAATACTATAGGGCAGGTGCTTGTTGACAATGGCAAGGACGTGCCATCTCTTAGTGATATAGGCTTTAGAGCGCTTTTGGCGGATAGCTTTTAGAATTTGGCTGACGACCTTTTCAACTGGCATGACCCAAAATAAATTTTCTCCCTTTGCCATTCGGGTGTTTACGAGACCTGGACGAATATCTGTAATGCATACACGGTTCCCCTCCTGATAGGCCTTTTTGCGTATAGCCTCCATGTAATTGATTTGGTAAGCTTTCGAGGCGCTATAGGCAGGTGCCTGTGGTTCGCCCCGCAGTCCTCCGATAGATGTAATGCCTATGAGATGGCCAAATCCTTGTTGATGTAGAATATTGTAAAGGTAGTCAATAGCATAAGTCCAGCCAATAATATTGGTCTGCAGGGCCTGATTCTCTATGGAGAAGTCAAGCTGTGGGTTTAAGTCTCCTGTTCCCGCACACACAATAGCCATGTCTACAGTCGCCATCTGAGTTTTGAAATATTTGATGGCCGCCATTGTTTCGTCAGGATGTGTAATATCTGCAGCAAATGTGATGACGGTTGGCGAATAGGATGCTTTTATTTCTTTCAAAATGGTCTTTCTGCGTCCTACGATAGCTATCTTGTTTCCAGGGACCGCATATTTTTTCAACAAGCCGTTACCTATGCCAGAGGTGGCACCAATAATAATGATATTCATATTCTTTTTTCGACAAAGGTACGAAATATCAGCGGCTATCCAGTATGACGGGTAGTGGGGATGGGGCTTTTGGGGACATAGTCTCAACTTAGGTTGAGAAAATTACGGTTGCTGTCCTTCAAATGTTATATCATGGCGAATTTTGCTAATGGTGTTTGGATGTAGCTTGAGGTACGAGGCGATGTCTTTTAGGCTCAGTTGTTGTACTATTTGCGGACACCGTTTTAGCAGATGCTTGTAACGTTCGCGCGCATCGTGACTATATAAGTCGATATAGTTAGAGTAAATCTGCTGGAAGAGTCCTTCTATAATTTTTAGTCCATAGAGCAAGTGTGTGGTATCTGCCATGAGCACCTTATACATATCCTCGCCATTTACGATGTAAATCTTTGCTTCTGTATTAGCCTCAATCTGTACTTTGGAAGTTAGCCCATAAAGACAGTTGGGATAGTCGGCAACAAACTCGTTCTCGAACGCAAATCCAGTAATGTAGTCCTTGTCATCAGCATGGTTATGCACGGTATATTTGAAGCAGCCTTTTTCTATATAAGCGATATGTCGGGAGGGTGCGCCCGATTGCTGGAAGGTGGCTCCTCGTGGCATGGACAGTTCTTTCCCATTGCTAAGGCAATACCGTTGTAGTGGATAGAGGTCTATCTCTTTCCTATAAGAGTTGAGGGGCTCGTCCATTTGGTGCTCGTTCATATTTCCTTAGTTATATAGATAAGCAGGATGCGGTGTCTGATGGTGGATAATGTCGCAGAATATGCGACAAAATTAGGTAAATATTGTCGCAAATGCAAATAAAAGCGTGATTATTATGTCCCTGATGGTGCATTAAGGCTGTAAAGAGGGCCGCCGCTGTCGTGGGAGGCGTGGCTGCGGAGCTGGAGGGCTGCACGGGGACAGGGAGCATGGCCAGGCGGATGGCCGCGGGGCGCTCCGCTCGGCTATACGAACAACGGGCGGAGCCTATGATGGCTCCGCCCGCTGCGGTGGTAATGGTGTGGATATGATTTACAGTGGATATTCGTCGAAAGCATAGAGGACAGTCGACAGGTAGCGCTCGCCGGTATCGGGCAGCAGCACCACGATGCGCTTGCCCTGGTTCTCGGGGCGCTTGGCTATCTGCGTGGCGGCATAGGCGGCGGCTCCCGACGAGATGCCCACTAACAGGCCCTCGTTGCTGGCCAGTTCGCGCCCCGTGCGGATGGCGTCGTCATTGTCTACGTCGAACACCTCGTCTACAATCGAGGCATCGTAGGTCTTGGGTACAAATCCGGCTCCGATACCCTGTATCTTGTGGGGGCCACTGGGCTGTCCGTTGAGTACGGCCGACGACTTGGGCTCTACGGCCACTATCTTTACGTTAGGATTATTCTCCTTGAGGCGCTTGCCGATGCCCGACACCGTACCGCCGGTGCCCACGCCGGCCACGAAGATGTCTACCTGGCCGTCGGTCTGCTCCCATATCTCGCGGCCCGTGTTGTCGTAGTGGGCCTGAGGGTTGGCAGGGTTCTCAAACTGCTGCAGTATCACGCTGCCGGGTATGGCGGCGTGCAGTTCCTCGGCCTTCTTGATGGCCCCGGGCATGCCGTCCTTGCCACTGGTGAGTTCTACGCGAGCCCCGTAAGCCTTGACCAGGTTGCGGCGTTCCACGCTCATGGTCTCGGGCATGGTCAGGATGAGCTTGTAGCCCTTGACGGCCGACACCAACGCCAGTCCTACGCCCGTGTTGCCGCTGGTGGGCTCTATGATGGTGGCCCCGGGTGTAAGTATGCCCCGGGCCTCGGCGTTGTTAATCATGGCCAGAGCTATGCGGTCCTTGACACTGCCGCCAGGGTTAAAGTACTCCACCTTGGCTATGATGGGAGTGGATACGCCCTTGACGGCCGAAAACTTGTTGAGCTCCAGCAGCGGTGTGTTGCCGATGAGCTCGGTTAATTGCTTTGCTATTTTTGCCATAACAGTTATTAATAAGGTTTGTGATGGGTATGCGACTCCCAGTCCCCGTCCGCACGGTGGCGGTCGGGGGCAGTGGGATGTCTTATGGTGTTATCCTGATTATTTTACGTAGCTCAGAGCCTCGTCCAGGGCATCTATCAGGTCGTCTACATGCTCGGTGCCAATGCTCAGGCGGATGGTAGAGGGATAGATGTGCTGCTCCTCGAGTTCCTGAGGGGTCATCTGCGAGTGGGTGGTGGTGGCGGGGTGTATCACCAGGCTCTTCACGTCGGCCACGTTGGCCAGCAGCGAGAAGATGCGCAGGTGGTCGATAAAGGCCCAGGCCTCTTCCTGTCCGCCCTTGACCTCGAAGGTGAAGATGCTGCCGCCGCCGTTGGGGAAGAGCTTCTCGTAGAGCGCGTGGTCAGGGTGCGAGGGCAGCGAGGGATGGTTCACCTTGGCCACCTTGGGGTGGTGGGCCAGGAAGTCTACGATGCGCTTGGTGTTGTAGGCGTGGCGCTCTACGCGCAGGCTGAGCGTCTCCAGTCCCTGGAGCAGTATCCAGGCGTTGAAGGGGCTGATGGTGGCTCCCGTGTCGCGCAGTATCACGGCGCGGATGCGGGTTACGAAGGCTGCGGCCCCGGCCACATCGGCAAAGACGGCTCCATGGTACGAGGGGTCGGGCTTGGCCAGCGTGGGGTACTTGTCGGCGTTGGCCTTCCAGTCAAACTTGCCGCCGTCTACGATGACACCACCCAGCGAGCTGCCGTGTCCGCCGATAAACTTGGTGGCCGAGTGTACCACCACGTCGGCGCCGTGCTCCAGGGGTCGTATCAGGTACGGCGTGCCAAAGGTGTTGTCTACGATGACTATGGTGTTGTGGCGGTGGGCTATCTCGCTGATGCGGTCTATATCGGTTACGCTGGCGTTGGGGTTGCCGAAGGTCTCGATGATGACGGCCTTGGTGTTGGGACGGAAGGCGGCGTCTACCTCGTCAAAGTTGGCGGGGTCCACGATGGTTGTCGTCACGCCCTGGGTGCTCAGCGTGTGTTCCAGCAGGTTGAACGTGCCGCCATAGAGGTTGTTGGCGGCTATGATGTGGTCACCGTTCTGGGCTACGTTCTGCAGCGCGTAGGTCACGGCGGCAGCGCCCGAGGCCACGGCCAGTCCGGCTACACCACCCTCGAGCGCGGCTACGCGGTCCTCGAACACGGCCTGTGTAGAGTTGGTCAGTCGGCCGTAGATGTTGCCTGCGTCGCGCAGGCCGAAGCGGTCTGCTGCATGCTGAGAGTTGCGGAACACGTACGACGTGGTCTGGTAGATGGGCACAGCACGCGAATCGGTTACTGGGTCGGGCTGTTCCTGTCCTACGTGTAGCTGGAGGGTCTCAAAACGGTACTTCTTGTTACTCATAACTTGTTTTCCTTTCTTTTTGGTGCGGCCGTGGACCTTAATGAGAGGGCAGCCGCACGCGGTTAATACATTTATTGATATTGTCAAGTGCAAAGGTACGGCCTTTCTGGCTATCATGCAATAGCACGAGTGTGTTATTTGTACTACCACGATTGTGGTATTTTGGCTATATGGGGCGACAACAAGTGTGATTACACCTAATTATATAAGACAAATGGTCAGAAAAAGTGCGGAAATGATGACAGGTTATGTCGCCATGGCACCCGTCCGCGCTGCGCCCGTCAGGGCGTTTCCCGCCACCATCCCCCGGCTGCATCCGATGACGGTAAACGTATATACGCAACTTGGGGATGTACATTCCATACATCAGAATGTACATCCCCAAGTTTAGGACCGAGCCCCGGATGGCCGTGGGCAGCGGCGCGCACACCTCCAGGCATCGGCCGGTGGGCCGTCAGCCCGTTGCGGGCCGCGCCACGCTCTTATAGTCGCTGCGGGCTAAGCCTTGGCGGCAGCCTCCTTGTCGGCATCGCGGCGCGACTTGGACTTGATGACCAGCCACACCCCCGAGAAGACCAGCAGGATGGCCACGCCCTGGCTTACGGTAAACACGGCCATGCCCGTGAGCACCGACACGCTGACGGCCACTATGGGCTGAACGTAGTTGTACACGCTCACCACGGTGGGGCGCAGCACCTTCTGGGCATTCATCATCAGCAGGTAACTCATGAAGGTGCCGAAGAACACCACGAAGAACGAGTCGGCCCACGTGCGCAGGCTCAGCTGGGCCCAGGGCAGCGTGGCCAGGTGGGGCGAGGCCGCGGGTAGGATGAGCAGCGTACCCCAGGTAAACATCCACTTGTTGACCGTGATGACCGAGTAGCGGCGCACCAGGTTGCTGAACAGGGCGAGGAACAGGGCAAACGACAGCTGGGCCATCATGCAGAGCAAGTCGCCCCGTATGTCGCCTACCTTGGCATTGGCCGCCGCCGCGCTGCTCAGTATCAGTATCACGGCACCACAGCAGCCTATCAGCACGCCGCCCACCTTCTTGGCCGACAGCGGCTCGCGCAGGATGAAGAAAGACAGCACCATGGCGAAGATGGGCATCGACGTGGTGACGATGCTGGCATTGACGGGCGAGGTGATGCTCAGCCCTATGGTATACATGCACTGGTTGAACACCAGTCCTAACAGCGCCGCGCCGCACAGCTTGAATACATCGCGGGCCGGTATGTGCTCGCGGCGGGTAAATAGCGATGCCGTCCAGAACAGCAGGGCAGCACCGGCCACTCGCAGCGATACCAGGCCTATGCCGTCTATGCCATGAAGCATCGCGTCCTTGCCGGCCGGGGCCATCAGTCCCCAGCATATCTCGGCCATGAGTATGCTGGCGTGCGCCTTGAGCGGTGTGTGGTTATCCGTCATCTTATACATTATTAATATAGGTATAGCCATGACCCCGGCAACGGCCGCAGCCACCGGCTTACCTTATAGAGTGTTAAAAACCGGTGCAAAGGTAAACAAAAGCCGTGTGAAAGCGTCTGCGGACAGTGCTTTTTTTGTAAATTTGCGCGTAAACTTAACCTATATCATTATGCAGAAATACGCTGACTACATAGAGCAGATAGAGATAGAGTCATTGTGGAGCGGCCAGCGCCACGTGATATGGAACCTGGACCGCAAGGTCAACGTGCTGAGCGGCATCAACGGCGTGGGCAAGAGCACCATACTCAACAAGGTGGTGAAGGGCCTTGCCGCGGGTGGCGAGTTTCCCAGTCACATGCTCAAGGGGGTACACCTCAAGGTAAGTCCGGCCGATGCGCGCTGGATACGTTACGACATCATCCGCTCGTTTGACCGCCCGCTGCTCCAGGCCGACGTGCTCACCCGGATAGACATCAGCCTGGTAACCGAGCTCGACTGGCAGCTCTTCCAGCTGCAGCGCCGCTACCTGGACTACCAGGTCAACATAGGCAACCGCATCATCGGCGTGCTCCAGTCGGGTCGCCCGGATGCCGCCGAGGAGGCGCAGCGCATCAGCGAGCCCAAGCTGAAGTTCCAGGACACGATAGACCGCCTGTTTGCCGATACCGGCAAGAAGATAGTGCGCACGGCCAACGAGATAAGGTTTGCCCAGATAGGCGAGACGCTGCTGCCCTATCAGCTGTCGAGCGGCGAGAAGCAGATACTGGCCATCTTGCTGACCGTGCTGGTCCAGGACAACAAGCCCTACGTGCTCTTTATGGACGAGCCCGAGGTGAGCCTGCACGTAGACTGGCAGCAGCAGCTCATAGACCTTATCCTGGGACTCAACCCCAACGTCCAGATAATACTGACTACCCACAGCCCGGCCGTCATCATGAACGGCTGGATGGACAAGGTGACCGAGGTGTCAGACATCATCGTGAACAATGGGTAGAAGACTGAGCGAGAGCCTGTCGTCAGATTACTTCGCGGCGGCCAACAGGCTCAACTCGCGCACAGCGCGCCGCCGCATAGTGGCCTACGTGGAGAGCTACGATGACGTGTTCTTCTGGCGGACCGTACTGACCCACTTTGAGACACCGCAGTACTTCTTCCAGGTAATGCTGCCGTCCAGGGGCCATCAGCTGAAGCGCGGCAAGAAGGCCGTGCTGATGAACCTGCTGCGCGGCCGCGTGGGCACCGACATGATAGCCTGCGTGGATGCCGACTATGACTACCTGGTACAGGGGGCCACACCCACCTCGCACGAGGTGGTGGCCAACCCATACGTATTTCATACCTATGCGTATGCCATCGAGAACCTGCAGTGCTACGCGCCCTCGCTCCACGACGTGTGTGTGGCCATTACGCTCAACGACCATGACATCTTTGACATAGAGGGCTTCCTGAGCTCGTATTCCGAAATCATTTACCCGCTGTTCGTATGGAGTATATGGTACTACCGTACTCCGCGCTACACCGAGTTTACCCTTACCGACTTCCTGGCCGCCATCGAGATGGGGCGCTTTGACTTGGCTCATGCCGCAGAACTCTTGCAGCGGCTGCGGGGCAGGGTAGAGCGGCGTATAGCGGCTCTGAGGCGGCGCAACCCGGCGGCCCGCGAAGGGCTGGCGGCAGTGGAGGCCGACCTGCGCCGCCTGGGCGTCACCCCGGCCACCACCTATCTGTACATACAGGGCCACCATCTGTTTGACAAGGTCGTGGTGCCCGTGCTGACCATGGTGTGTACCAGGCTGATACGCGAGCGCGAGCAGGAGATAACCCGCGAGAGCATACACGCTACCCAGCGGCGCAACGAGCTGAGCTGCTACGCTAACAGTGTGGCCGATGTGGCGGCCATGCTGAAGAAAAACTTGGGCTATGTGCTCTCGGAGCCTTTCAGGCGTATCCAGGCCGATGTAGAGCACTTCATGGCGGCCCGTAACGCTAATCCGGAACCGTAAGCCTGCCGTCGTGGCAGGTCTGCGGTTCCGGATTAGCGGTGCCGGGGGCGTCGCCCCGCGGCTGTTGATGCCAGATGGCCGGCGTTATACGTACGTTTCCAGGAACTTGATGGTTCCCTCTACCTTGAGAGTCTGCGTGGTGGCCGGTACTATTATCGACTCGCCTGCGCTCAGGCTCACCGTGTTGCCCTCGTTGTCAGTGATGGTGGCCTCGCCCTTCATTCCGATGAGAATGACAAAGCTGTCAAGCTCGCTGTAGTCCAGTGTCATCGGCTCGGTCAGGTCGTAGACCGCCGTGGTGAAGTATGGACAGCCCACGAGCGTCACCCCCTGGTTCTTGGTGGCCACGTACTCCGTGCGGTAGTTCTTCTCGACGTGGTAGTTGATACACTCGGCCGCCTCCTTGGTATGCAGCTGTCTGTAGTGGCCTTCCTTATCCTTGCGCTTGTAGTCGTATATTCTGTAGGTCACGTCGCTGGTCTGCTGTATCTCCGCCAGGAAGCAGCCTGTGCCTATGGCATGTATGCGGCCTGCCGGCAGGAAGAAACAGTCGCCCTCCTTGACCTCGTACCGTGCCAGGGCATCGGTAATGGTGTCATCCTCGACCATGGCCTTGTACTGCTCGGGCGTAATCTGTTTCTTGAGTCCGCTATAGAGCTTGGCCCCCTTGTCAGAGTCCATGATGTACCACATCTCGGTCTTTCCGCGCTCCTTGCCCTGCTTCTTGGCTATCTCATCGGTGGGATGTACCTGGATAGAGAGGTCCTGGCGGGCGTCAATGAACTTGATGAGCAGTGGAAACTCGTCTCCGAACCGCTCATAGTTGGCCTTGCCGACCAGCTTGTCCTTCAGCTGTGCCACCAGGACGTTCAGCTTTTCGCCGGCAAACTCTCCGTCGGCTACCACGGTCTCATTGCCGGGTACGCCAGATATCTCCCAGCTTTCGCCCACGTTGTCGAGCTTTTCATTAAGATGCTTAAAGGGGATAATCTTGTCTCCTCCCCAGATGGTCTGCTTCAGCAGAGCCTTAAATTTTAATGGTTTCATAAGCCAGTGTTATTATTTATGTATAAGTCGTTGTTTCTTTCTCTTGCGCCATGGTCGCCGTGCTTCCCGTCATGGCGGCCGCTTAGTTCTCCTTCCAGAATGACGGTGTGAAGATAACCATCACGGTGAAAATCTCAAGTCGGCCTACCAGCATCATAAACGCGCAGGTCCACTTGGCCACCGTGGGCAGCATGCTCCATGACATGGTGGGGCCTATCTCCAGTCCGAGCGACGGCCCCACGTTGCCCAGGCTGCTCAGACAGATGGTTATGGCGTTGGTGTGGTCTATGCCACAGGCTATCATAATGAAGGCCACCACCACCAGCATGATGAGGTAGATGGCCAGAAAGGCCAGCAGCGTAACCCGTTTCTGCATGGGCACGTTGACCCCGTCTACCTTTAGGGGGAGCACGGCGTTGGGATGCAGTATCTGCCGCAGCTCGTTGCGGATAACCTTCAGGACCATCATGCTTCTTATGCACTTGAAGGCACCGCTCGTGGAGCCCGAGCAGGCTCCCACGAACATACACACGGCCAGCACCACCCATGTAACGTGGGGCCACAGGGCCGCGTTGTCGTTAAACAGTCCCGTGGTGGTAATGAACGTAACCACCTGGAACACGCCACTGCGAAAGGCGTGCTCTGCGTTGTAGTCACAGTGGACCATCAGCTGGTACATGATAAACGCCGTACACGCCAAGATCATCAGCAGGTAGAACTTGAACTCATCGCTCTTGAACAGCATGCCTATCCGGCGGCGGGCCACCGTGAAGTAGAGTAGGGTGAAGTTGATTCCGGACAGGAAGCAGAACACTACGCAGGTATATTCGAGCGCGGGCGACCTGAAGGTCTCTATGCTCTCGTTATAGATAGAGAAGCCACCCGTGGCAGTAGACGTCATGGCGTAGTTGATACTCTCCCAGAAATTCATGCCGAACAGCATGAAGCAGCCCAGGCACGACAGCGTCAGGACGATGTACACCATCCATATATACTTGGCTCCCATGGACAGGCGAGGGTGCAGCTTGGTGTGTATGGGCCCCGTTATCTCGGCCGAGAATACCTTGACATAGCCACCGTCGAGCGAGGGTAGCAGGGCCACCGTGAAGAATACGATGCCTAAGCCCCCTATCCACTGGGTAAAGGTTCGCCAGAACAGCAAGCCGTGCGGCAGCGCCTCCACGTTGTCTATGACCGATGCCCCCGTGGTGGTGAACCCCGACATGTTCTCAAAAAAAGCGTCTGTAAAGTTGGTTATGTAGCCACTGATCATAAAGGGCAGCGAGCCAAACAGGCTGAAGACCACCCAGGAAAGCGTTACCACCAGGTAGGCATCCTTTCGCGACAGGCGGTTGCCTGCCCGCCGGCCAAAGTACCTGAATATAAATCCGGCCATGACAATCAGGCTGACCGAGGTGACGAAGGCCGGCACATCGTTCTCACCGTAGCCTACGGCGATACCCAGGCATATCGACATGAGGGCTGCCTCGATAAAGAGCAGTGCCCCCATAATCTTACTGACCATGTTCCAGTTAATCATATCAAGCTGCGGTTATTCAGATGAAAAACTTTTCTATCTTCTTCATGTTGATATTGTGGCAGAACACCATCACCGAGTCGGCAGCCTGTATCTGCGTGTTGCCCGATACCAGCATGCCCTCGCCGTTGCGTACCAGTCCGCCTATGGTCATACCCTGTGGCAGTCCCAGGTCGCGCACGGGCTTCTGGGTGATCTTCGAGCCTTCCTTGGGGATAAACTCGGCTACGTCGGCGTTGGCCGACATCAGGAAGGTGACGTTCATCACATCGGCGTCGAGCATCATCTGGTAGATGCGGCTGGCAGCTATGGCCTTCTTGTTGATGATGGTGCCTATGTCCAGGCTCTCGGCCATGCTCACGTAGTCCAGGTTCTCCACCATGGCCACCGTCTTGCGTACTCCCATACGCTTGGCCGTCAGACAGGCCAGTATGTTGGTCTCCGTGTTGCCCGTGAGCGCCACAAAGGCCTGTGTGTTGTTGATACTCTCCTCGGTGAGCAGCGCCAAGTCGCGTCCGTCGCCATTGATGACCAGCACCTCATGGTTGTTGAGCAGGTCGTTGAGTTCCTCGCACCGCTCGGCATTACTCTCGATAACCTTTACGTCCATATAGGCAGGCATGCCCTTGACAGCGTTAATCGCGGTGTCTCCACCACCCATAATCATTACGTTCTTAACGTCAGCATACTGTTCCTTGCCTACTATCTTGCGTATATAGGGTATGTACTGGCGCGTAGTCATAAAGTATGCCAGGTCGTAGAGCTTCAGCTCGTCGTTGCCGCCCGGTATAATGGTGTCTGTGCCCCTCTTTACGGCTACGACGTGGTACGGGTCTTGCGCCCCGCACAGTTCCCTGAGTGGGCGGTTCAGTATTTCGCAGCCCTCGCGCAACTTTATGCCCAGCATGACCAGCGCTCCGTTATGGACGTCCCACCGCTGGCGCACCCAGGACATCTTGAGCCCGTTGTTGATATCTCTGGCGGCCAGCGCCTCGGGATATATCAGCTCATCGACACCCAGCCGACAGAAGAATTCCTCCATTTCTTCCTCTATGTATTCCGACTTGTCTATCTTGGCCACCGTCTTGCGCGCGCCGAGGGCCTTGGCCAGCATACAGCAGTTCAGGTTGAGGCTCTGGTCGGGCGTTACGGCGATGAAGAGGTCTGCGTGCCCCACGCCGGCTTCCCGCAGCGCCTTGACGCTGTCCGGTTCGGCCTCCATGGTCAGCAGGTCGTAGTCGCTGCCTATGCAGGCCAGCCTGTCGGGGTCTGGGTCTATCAGCGTGATGTCCTCGTGATTGCGCGAGAGCAGCCGCGCCAGGTGGGTGCCTATGGCGTAGGCACCAGTTATAATGATTTTCATCCTATTATCTGTTCTTTTATGGCATCCTTGTCTATGCCCACGATGTGGCGGAGTTCGGCTACCGAACCGTGTTCAACAAAACTGTCGGGCAAGCCCAGGCGGGTAACGCGCGGACTGTAGCCGTGGTCGGCCATCCACTCTATAACGGCCGAGCCCAGTCCGCCACACCGCACGCCGTCCTCGACCGTGATGACGCGGTCAAAGCGGTCGGCCACCTCATGGAGGATATGCTCGTCAAGGGGTTTCAGAAAACGCATGTCATAATGGGCTACGGTGAGCGCCGTCTCAGCCTCGGCCTCACTGATGGCCCGCCCGGCCTCATTGCCTATCGGGCCTATGGTCAGCACGGCCACGTCGTGTCCGTCGTGTATCTTGCGCCCCGTGCCCACCGTTACCGGTTCCAGCGCGCACCGCCAGTCAAGGTGCTCGGAGCGGCCGCGTGGATAGCGCAGCACCACTGTGCCCATGCCGGGCAGCTGAGCAGTGTACATCAGACGGCGAAGCTCGCGCTCGTCCATGGGCGAGGCTATCGTCAGGTTAGGTATGGGTCTCAGGGCAGCCATGTCGAAAGCGCCATGGTGTGTAGGCCCGTCCTCGCCTACCAGTCCGCCACGGTCCAGACACATCACCACGGGCAGGTTGAGTATGGCCAGGTCGTGAATGATGTTGTCGTAAGCCCTCTGGGCAAACGAGCTGTATATATTGCAGAACGGTATGAGCCCGTCCTTGGCCATGCCGCCCGCGAAGGTTACTGCGTGTCCCTCGGCGATACCCACGTCGAAAGCCCTGTCGGGCATGGCCTTCATCAGTATATTCATGGAACAGCCCGTGGGCATGGCGGGCGTTACGCCCACTATCCGTGGGTTCTGCCGGGCCAGCTCCAGCAGCGTCTCGCCGAACACGTCCTGGTATTTGGGCGGTTCGTGGGAGCTGTCGGTCACTATGCGCTCGCCCGTCTCGGCATCAAACTTGCCCGGAGCATGCCAGATGGTGGCCGCCTCCTCTGCGGGCTTGTACCCCTTGCCCTTTACGGTATGCAGATGCAGCAACTTGGGGCCCTTCATGTCCTTCAGCTGCCGTAGCACACGTACTATCTCCGTCACGTTGTGGCCGTCAAAGGGGCCGAAGTAACGGATGTTCATCCCCTCGAATATGTTCTGCTGGTGGCTGAGTACAGACTTGATGGCATTGTTAAGGCGGATGATGCCCTTACGGCGGTTCTCGCTCAGATAGCCGTTGGCATGCAGCCAGCGTGCAGCCTTGAACCTTAGCCGGTTGTAGGTCTCGTTGGTATCCAGGTTGAGCAGGTATTTCTCCATACCTCCCACAGCCCGGTCTATGCTCATGTCGTTGTCATTGAGTATGATGAGCAGGTCATTAGGGGTCGACGACACGTTGTTGAGGCCCTCGAAGGCCAGTCCGCCGCTCATGGCTCCATCGCCTATCACGGCCACCACATGGCGGTCGGCATGCCCCGTCTTACGGGCAGCCACGGCCATGCCCAGGGCTGCCGAGATAGAGTTAGAGGCGTGTCCGCAGGTAAAGGTGTCGTACTCGCTCTCCATAGGAGTGGGGAATGGGCGTATGCCGTGTAGGTGCCGGTTGGTGCAGAACGTGTCCCGTCGCCCCGTGAGTATCTTGTGCCCGTAAGCCTGGTGCCCCACGTCCCAGACCACCCTGTCGTAGGGCGTGTCGAACACGTAGTGTAGTGCCACGGTTATCTCCACCACGCCTAAGCTCGACGCGAAGTGGCCCGGGTTGGCCGACACCTCGTCAATGATGTCCTGGCGTAGTTCGCTGCATACCTCAGGCAGCTTACTGACATCCAGGCGGCGCAGGTCTGACGGATATTTTATCTGGCTTAGTAGTCCGAATTTGTTCTTGTCCACAACTAATTAGCTCATTAACCTTGCAAAAGTATTAATTTTTTTTGAAAACAGGCTGAATATTGACCGAAATTTGCATGCAGCTATCTGCGTACGGGGCGGCGGGTGTCGCGGTGGGTGTCGCGAAGGCTTCCATGGCCCCTGCTGTCCTCGCCGCAGAACCCCTGCCGATACTAAAAAAGAGGGCTGTGATGGCATTTTCTCCCGTTTTTGTCTCCGCAACTCGCGATAAAGTAGTAATTTTGCAGGTACACATATTTATATATATAGCAACAATGAATACAAAGACCCTTTTACTCTCCGTCGCCCTGGCCTGTACCCTCAGCGTATCGGCGCAGACCCGCGACGGCGGGCTCAGCCCCGACATGCTGACCGCCATCCGTAAGGCGCAGCCCGCGGCAGCCTCGGACAAGGCCCTGGCCAACGCCATCGCCACCAACTCTATCAATGACCTGGCCAGAACCTACGCCTCTACCCGCCAGGTAAACACCTACTTCAGCAACGAGACTCCCCAGCAGAGTATCCATAACCAGAAGAGTTCGGGCCGCTGCTGGATGTTCTCGGGCCTCAATGTCCTGCGCGCCAACTTTGCCAAGCGCCATGCCGACACACTGCGGGTAGAGTACTCGCAGGCGTACCTGTTCTTCTACGACCAGCTGGAAAAAGCCAATCTGATGCTCCAGGGTGTGATAGACTGTGCCCGCAAGCCCATGGACGACACTCGCGTGCGTTTCTTCTTCCAGCATCCCATCAGCGATGGCGGCACTTTCTGCGGTGTGGCCGACCTGGCAGAAAAGTACGGACTGGTGCCCATGTCGGTAATGCCCGAGACCTACTCGTCGGACAATACCAGCCTTATGGCCAAGGTCATTTCCTCTAAGCTGCGCGAGTACGGCCTGGAGCTGCGGGCCATGGTGGCTGCCGGCAAGAAGCCCCAGACCATCCGCGCCCGTAAGACTGAGATGCTGGGCACCATCTACCACATCCTGGCCCTTACCATCGGCGAGCCCGTGCAGGAGTTTACATACGCCTTTACCGACAAGAACGGCAAGGCCGTGGCTCCGGCTAAGAAGTACACCCCCAAGTCGTTCTACGAGGCCACGGTGGGCGGCAAGCTCAACGGCACCTTTATCATGGTGATGAACGACCCGCGCCGTCCTTACCACAAGACCTATGAGGTAGAGTACGACCGCCACACCTACGATGGTCATAACTGGAAATACCTGAACCTGCCCATGGACGAGATAGCCCGCCTGGCCATTGCCAGTATCAAGGGTGGCCACAAGATGTACTCCAGCTACGATGTGGGTAAGCAGCTGGACCGTAAGCGCGGCTATCTGGACACCGATAACTTTGACTATGGCACGCTCTTCGGTACCACCTTTGGTATGGACAAGGCTCAGCGCATCGCCACGTTCGACAGTGGCTCCACCCATGCCATGACCCTTACGGCCGTAGACCTCGATGCCCAGGGCACCCCCGTCAAGTGGAAGGTAGAGAACAGCTGGGGCCCCGACAATGGGTTCGCGGGCTGCTTCATTATGACCAACCGCTGGTTCAATGAGTACATGTTCCGCCTGGTGGTCAACAAGGCGTATGTACCCGAGGCCCTCGTCCGCGAGGCCGACCAGAAACCGGTCATGGTGATGCCCGAAGACCCCCTCTTTGCCGAGGACGAGTAGCACCGCCGCCCTCCCGGCTCCCCATCGCAGCCCCGTCGTGCCTGTCAGCAGGCATGGCGGGGCTGTCTGTGTTATTATTTTCTCGGCCAGCGGTAACATTTTGCTCGGTTTCCTTGGCCGTTTCTGCAATAAGTGTTAATTTTGCGAGCATATTTGATACAAGATAACATTTCTAACACTAACGTTTAATAATTAATTATGAGAAAAACATTACGCACGATGGCGTTGCTAATGTCTGTTGTCTCGTTGACCGTGTTGGGAGCAGCTGTGGCTTACGCCCAGACCCCTGCCAAGGCGGCCTCGCAGAAGAACCTGCGCCTACGGGGACTGATGACTTACGACAACGCCAAGGATGTCAACAACTTTGGTGTCTACGACTACACCACCACGGCTCCCGTAAGCCGCAAGCAGGTGGTGTCCATCCCCCGCGTCAGCGCCAGCGGCGGCTCGGTGGTCAAGGACAATGTGCTGTACTACTATGACTATGCCGTGGAGTACGGCTACGTGTCATCGGCCAACTACTACAAGTACGACCTGGCCGCCAATAAGCAGCTGGACCGCAAGAACGTGGGCTATGATGTCGGCAAGGTTTACGACAATGCCGCCATGTCGGTGGCCACCGACCCCACGACCGGTACGGTGTACTGCTGTAACTTCCAGTACGACACAGCGACTAAGACGATAAGCTATGCGCTCGCCACGTGGGACCTGGAGGGCATGGCCAAGACCGTGGTGGCCCCACTCAGCACGCCTCTGCGTGTGCTGGCCTGCACGGCCGACGGCCGGCTCTACGGCATAACAGCCTCTACGGCAGCCTCGGGCGAGGCCAACAACGGCGGCGTGCTGGTAAGCGTAGACAAGACCACCGGAAAGCTGACTAAGGTGGGCGACACAGGCGTGCGCCCCGGCGCTTACTTCCAGGCAGCCACCATCGATACGGGCACGGGCGTGTTCTACTGGTTTGCCAACGAGCAGGACGAGGCCGCCAATCTCTACACCGTAAACCTGACCACGGGCGCCGCCACCAAGGTGGGCACCCTGCCCAATGGCGACCAGGTGGTATGTGCCTACGTGCCCCATGATTTTGCCGACGGTGTGCCCTCGCCTGCCGAGAATCTCCGCGTGGCCTTTGCCGGAGGCGCACTTGCGGGCACCGTCAGCTTTGCCGTCCCCTCCGAAACCTATAGCGGTGCCGCGCTCAGCGGCGATGTTACCTATGCCGTGACAGCCAACGGTCAGACCGTGGCCAGCGGCACGGCCAAGGCCGGAGCCACCGTGTCGGCCCCCGTAACCCTGGCCGCCGACGGCACGTACACCATAGCCGTAACCCTGGCCAACGCCGTGGGCCAGAGTCCTGCTGTCGACGTCACCCGGTACGTGGGCTACGACACCCCCGAGGCCGTTACCAATGTACAGTTTGCCCGCACGGGTACCACCAATACCGTTACCTGGACAGCACCTGCCAAGGGCGTCAACGGAGGCTACATAGACGCCTCGGCACTTACTTACGAGGTTACCCGCGTACCCGATGGCAAGGTGGCCACCACCCAGGCTACCACCTTTGCCGAAGATTTTGACAGCGAGGAACTCGGCTCTTATTCGTATAAGGTGGTGGCTGTCAACGGCACCCACAAGAGCACAGCCACAGCCTCTAATGCCATCAGCATAGGCACGGCCGTGGTGCCACCCTTTGCCGACGACTTCTCTAACACCGCCACCACCGGTCTGTTTACCATCATCGATGCCAACGGCGACGGTTCTAAGTGGGCCTTCAGCAGAGGCAGCGCCCAGTATCGCTACAATATGAAGAACAATGCCGACGACTGGCTCATCCTGCCGCCGCTCAAGCTGCAGGCCGGCAAGTCATACAAGCTCACCTACACTACCTGGGTACTCAGCGCGCGCAGCGCTGAGCGTATGGAGGTGCGCATGGGCAAGGCCGCCACGGCCGAGGCCATGACCACCACCCTGAAGGAGGTCAGGGAGTACACCGCTACCTCGCGCACCCCTGCCCAGGAGACCATCGAGATAATGCCCGAGGCCGACGGGGTGTACTATATAGGCTTCCATGCCGTGAGCGAGAAGAACAAGGGCAACCTCTACCTGGACAACTTAGCCGTGAGCGCCGGTCAGAGTGTCAGGGTGCCCGTCCGTGTGGCCGACCTCAGCGTAAAGCCGGCCGACAAGGGTGCCCTGGCAGCCACCATCGCCTTTACGGCACCTGTCCTGGACGCCGCCGGACAGCCGCTTACAGGCACGGTTACTTACACCGTCAGGCGCGGCACCGCCCAGGTGGCCACGGCTGCCCAGGTGGCTCCCGGTACCCAGGTGAGCGTGGCCGACAACGGTCTGGCCGCTGCCGGCAAGTACACCTACACGGTAGTGGTGTCCAATGCCGAGGGCGAGGGCGAACCGGCCGAGGCCACAGCCTATGTGGGCCCCGACACACCCCTCTCGCCGGCCGAGGCCCACGTTACTGACAACGGCGACGGCACCGCCGTGGTGACCTGGACGGCCACCGAGGCCACCGGAGCCAACGGCGGCTATGTCGATGTGGCCTCTACCCTCTACGACGTGAAGAACCACCAGGGCATTACCGTGGCCAAGGATGTACAGGCCACCCAGGTCACTGTAAACGATATAGACATCGCCGGCACGCAGGCCATAGCCTACTTTACCGTACAGGCCCACAACGCCGTGGGCAAGGCTGCCCAGGCCACCACGTCGGACACCATCCTCGTGGGTAAGCCCTACGCCGTGCCCTTCGAGGAGAAATTTGACGGGGCCGCCTATACCTCCACGCTGTGGAC